>JANMNR010000670.1:0-21190 GCA_031368325.1 Pirellula sp. | reverse complement strand
TTCTTTTCCTCCTTTTCGTCGCCAGAACTTTCGAGACGTTTGATGGCAGCTTGAACATCGGTCAGCATGGCACCTGGCGTTTGATATCTTTTTTCTGGATCGAACTCCAATGCTTTATTGCAGATCGCATAAATGGAATCGGGCAAGCCTTGAATCCGTTCACTCAGTGAGGGGAAATCCGTGAAACGAGAAATGCTGAGACGTTGCATTCGATCCCGGGTTTCAATCAGCGCTGGCGTACCAGAAACTACGTTGTAAAAAATGACCCCAACAAAAAATAAATCGCTTCGAGTGTCCCCTTTGCGAACACCTGTCCCTCGTTCGAGAGCGGCATAGTCGATCGCTCTAGCGCTCGGGCAATCCGCGATCGCTTCCGGCGATGAAACGTCCGCTAGAGCCGCCAATCCAAAGTCCACCAGCTTGCAACGTCCACTTGCGTGAACCAAAACGTTCGTCAATTTTAAATCGCGGTGCGTTATCCCTTTCGATGCCGCAAAATCGAGCCCCGCACAGATATCCTGAAGCATATTAAGCGAATCCGCTGGTCCGAAGCTTCCTCGAATCTTTAGGATTTCACGTAGCGTTTCGCCCTCCACAAACTCCATTACCAGATAAGGACTCCGGGGGTCATTCTCAATTTCGTGAATCGTAACGATGTTGGGGTGCCGCAATTGCAACCCCATTCTGCCCTCGCGGAGAAACTGTTCGACCGACGCCACTTGATCGCGGTGGCGTCGACGCAAAACCTTGATCGCTACCACGCGACCCGTCTCACGATGAACACAACGAAACACTCTCGCAAAAGTACCGGCACCAATCATGTACAAAACACGATAGGGGCCGTAGTAGAATCCAAGCCGCTCGCCAGTACACATTCGATCCAATTGGAAATTGGTCAAGATCCCTTTTCGAAGCAAGAGATTCTTAACATCCTCCAATTTGATATCGTTGGTTCGCAGTTCACCCCAGATGCGATCGATCTGTTCGTGGGTGGCCAGCTCCAAATCGACTGCGCGTTGAGTGAGGGATCTTGGAGTAAATTCCATCGAAGCGTTTACGGACGAAGAGTTAATTGAGGAAAGGAATCATCTCGACTTACACTAGACTAAGCCAAATCAGGCTTGCAATCAAACCATTAAACCAACAGGCGAGTCGATTCAGGCTTATTTTGCCTAAGTCGACTCGCCTGTGAGGTTTTGAACGCAGTCAGCTCTGTACTGTCGGAGGAATTTTGAGTGTGAAAGTGGCGACTTTCTTCACCCAATTACGCGAGCTAATGCATTCTTAATGGCAGACTAGTCCTGGTTTTCTTCTGGATTGCCAGTGTCAGATTCACCCTCTTGCTCACCCATCAATTCTTGAATTTGACGTTGGTATGCGTCACGTTCGCGACGAGTCGCTTCCAAATCAAAGACTAGATACTTCATGTCTAGTCGGAGTTGGCCGATGGAATCCTGGACCAATTGCAGAATCTTGCGTCTTCGATTGGTGCTTTCGACAACACGCTGAAAAGCGGGTTGAATCGTCAATCGCTGGGCAGTCGGAAGCAATTCAATCACCTTGAGCAGATCGACCAATTCGCTTGGGGTATCATTTACGAGGTTTTCGGTCGATTGGGCTGCGTGGCTCATGCTGAGGCTCCTCAAGGTAGCGAATTGGAATGGTTTGCCGTTAAGTTTGTGGGCGATTATAAACTTAAGGAAATGCAGCTATTGTGCCGACACTCTCCCACGGGACTGTTAACATGCATGGTAAACCCATGCTAGTCAAGGACTTAGGAAAGTCTGCGCGTTCGTTGCGATTTCTCCAGACCGAAAAGTCGGTGTGTTTTTTGCAACATCATTCGGCCTGGAATCGTGCTGTAAGTCATGCTACAAGCTAGACTTACGATCTTGCACGTCAGGCTGCTTCCCATGTTTCTTTTTCTCCACTATTCATTCGCACTTTGTTGCAAAAAGTCAACCCAGGAGCCGCTTAACGCACTTGGGCAACTTTTGCGTTGGCTAAGCCTTGGTTTGCTACTTGTTTCCGTTGTTGGAAGCTGCTCAATCGCAAACGCTCAACTCTTTGACACCTTCGATGAAGCTAGGCCAAAGTTTCGGCTTGGCGAAAACGACGCACGAGCTCAGTTGTTGCCAACCAAACGAATCGAACCAGGGCTCGAGGTCATTGAAGCGTCCTTCGGCAGCGGCAGCAAAGTTTACTTGGTCTATCCGATCGATCCATGCGTCATCATCGAAGACCTAACTGCATCGATTCGCATTTTGTCCGCTCAAAGCGGCTTGCGAATTGGATTTCGTATTGTTTTCCCACGCAGTGCACATTCCGCGATCGACCATCCGATAACCGAGGTCATCTTCGGAACACCCTGTGAAGGAGCTGGACGATGGTCGACTTCTACCATCGCCTCGGTTCCTAGGCTTTTTGAAGAGCGATTTCGCTATTTGAAAACCAAACTTGGCCCAAATGTCGATTTGCAGGACGCTTACATAGATGCCGTGGTGCTGAGCATTTATACGGATCCTGGCACGATCAAACTAAAGGTAGACGATCTTCAGGTCGAGGGTATGGTTGCGCCAACGAATCCCACCAACGACGTGACGCCTTTCGACGGTTCACAGAACCCGGCGACCCTTTCGGTTCCAGAGCAACTACGTAGTCTTCAAGCAAGTGTTCCTAGATGGATTCTGTATCAAGGCGAGAGTCTGGACTATCTCCGATCGTTGGGCTTCAATGCGATTATCACCAACAACCCAAATGATCCGCTGGTCATTGAACAAGCAGCTCAAACGCAAATGGGAGTTATCGCTCGCCCTCCTGACTTGGTGCCGACCAACGAAGTCGCCAACAATTATCGTCATGTGCAAGGCTGGTTACTCGGCACAGCGCTGGATCAGTCCCATTTACCACAAACTCGAAATCTCGTATCCAAACTGACTCGCTTTCCGCAATCTTTGGCCCGTCCCTCGGTGGGTGAAGTGATGGAAATGAACGGTTCCTACAGCCGACTTAGCGATTGGTTAGCAATACCAATGCCGATACCGACTCGCGTGCGATCCTCTAGCGAGTCCGCGATGATCATGCAATCCGATATGCGTCCATTAGTTGGTCGGTCGATTCCTTTAACGTCCATCGTCACACAGATGCCTGACCAATGGATGACACAAAAAGCACTAGCAGCGAGAGCTTTGGGAAGCGAGTCGGGCGGTCCGGTCGACTACGATAGGCTCCAGGTTCGATTGCAGTTCTATCGAAGCATTATGCAAGGGACTCGCGGTTTTATCTTTCGCTCGGGATCTCCGCTCGATTCTGGCGATCCAACGTCGCTGGCTCGCGGAGAAGGCTACAGAGGCATCAACCAAGAGATTGAGCTACTCATGCCGTGGATCCAGGCCGGCCAGTCGACTTGGCGAAGCGTGGTGACTGATTCCGTCAATCATTCCGCCGCGGTTTTGGAAACTCCCAAGAGCCAACTTGTAATCATCGTGGCTTCCGGCCCGATGGACCAAATCTGTTCCACAGCGCCCGCAACCAACCAAATCAAAATAACACTGCCTTCTTCTGGTCAACTCCGAAACGTGTTTCGCATCACGCATGGAGAACTAGAAACGCTTCGCGGCCAGGAAACATCTAATGGACTGGTGGTAACAATCGACAGACCTGGCATCATCGAACAAATCGTAAGTGTCGTCGATCCAATGCCAGCTGCGTATTTAAAGGAACAGCTTCTGCGACTTCGCTCTGGCATCATATCGTCACGAATCGATATCACCGAACAAGTGATCCAACTTGGTCAAATGGCATTGGTGTCGCAGAGCGTTCCCAACAGCGATTCTCGATGGGAAGAGATAAAGCGTGCGGAGTCGTTGTACCGAGACTCCGTTCAGTACTTGCGAGCATCCCAGATACCGCAGTCAATGAGAGCCGCGGACCAAGCGACGCTGATTGCCCAGCGGATTGTACGAGGTTCGTGGGAAGAAGCGGCAGCACAATTTGGTGCTATTCAAAGCAGCCCACTTGTTGCTTCGCCATTATCGCTACCACTACATTGGGAATTCAATCGACTGCTTGCCGGAAGAGGATTTCAGACGCTTGCCATACCGGGGGTTCCGTTCCGCGATACCGCTCAGCTTTTTCAAGATGGTTGGGAAGTCGACCGAAGAACGGACACGGTCGAAAGCAACTGCTCCGTGGGAGCAAATGGACCGGATGGCAACCCAACCCTCGTTTTGATGACCAGGCCTATGGGGAATCAAGCCATCCCTTCGGGATACGCTGGTGCCGTCATGCGAGTCTCTTCTCCGGCAATTAGTACACTGGCAAATGCAATGGTGCATATCGAGGGCTTTGTGCGAATTCAGTCGCCACCTGGGGAAACACAAAGCGGCCTGTTGGTATGCGACAACGTAGGAGGAGAATCGCTGGGACAATTGATCTCCTCCTCGGACGCTTCTGAATATAGCTGGCGTCGATTCAATCTGTTTCGATTCGTCACCAATGATCGATCGATACGAATGCACTTTGAAACGCGCGGCGAAATGCGCGCGGAGATTGCAAATCTCACCATCAAAATGATCGTCCCTGGCCGACCTGCGGACGTTCTGATTCGTCCCTACGATCCGATGGAATCCGTCGAAGCGAGTCAGCCATCGATGCCTGTCTCGACTTCCGCAAGTCCTTAGTCAGGTTTGGGTCCGTCAGCGTTTTTACCAGTTGACTTCTCAACCTAAAGCGCGTTTTGCGTTGCGTTTTTGCTGCTTAATGATTGCTGTTTGCGTTGGGGAAATCGGCTATACTCTTGTAGTGTTTCTCTCCATCTTTTTCTCGATCGCATTAGGCCTTTCCATGCAACGATTTTTTTCTTGCTTAGCAACTCTGACCGCGTTCGCGCTTTTGACCGTTTACCCTTTGATTGCTGCGGAGCCGAAATCGTTTAACTTGCCGCTTTGGGAGAATGGGGCACCGGGTGCCATCGGAACAGAGGCAAAGGACATCCCGATGGCAATGGTGCGAATTCCGGAGAGCGATGCGGCAACCGGAGCGTTGATCATTTGTCCAGGGGGTGGTTATGGCGGACTCGCGATGGGGCACGAAGGAACCGAGATGGCCGAATGGGCCAACCAAATGGGACTTGCCGCAATCATCTGTGATTACAGACATCGCGGTAAAGGCTATGGGCATCCAGCACCATTGCAAGATGCACAACGAGCGATCCGCACAGTTCGAGCAAAAGCCAAAGAGTGGAACATTGATCCAAAACGAGTAGGCATTCTGGGGTTCTCAGCGGGAGGTCATTTGGTTTCTACTGTGCTCACAAGATTCGATTCAGGTAACGCAGCCAGTGAGGATGCCATTGAGCGAGAATCTTCGCGACCTGACTATGGCATTTTGGCTTACCCGGTCATTCTGTTCGGCCAACCCGCAACACACAAAGGTAGCGAACGAAACTTGCTAGGCGAATCACCGGATCCGAAATTGTTAGCTTCTTTTCAAAGCGACATGAATGTAACCAAAGAGACCCCGCCAACTTTCCTGTTTCATACGCTTGAGGATAAAGGAGTGCCTCCGCAAAACTCCGTCGCCTTCTACGCGGCCATGATCCGCAATGGAGTACCTGGCGAACTCCATATTTTCGAAAAGGGGCCACACGGCGTGGGATTGGCAAAGAAGATACCGGGTACGTCGGACTGGTCAAACGCTTGTCGGCGATGGCTTGAAACGAAGCAGTTTGTAACGCCAGTTAAGCAGAACTAAGGTGGTTTGGATTGACTTCAAAACGCGTATGCGATGAGCCGACGACGGTTACTCGATTGACTTCATTGGCTCCGTCCGCGATAGCGGTCTTGCAAGTACACGGTCCGCTTGCTTTGGATTTCGTCAATCGATGTTGGCGACCTAATCGACGTGATGCGAGTTTGCAATTAGATGTGATTCGGTACGGATTTACTCAATCCGATCGTCATACGGATGGTGAGTCCATTGTGGTCTGTAGGACGGGTGAACATCGAGTGGAGATACATTGCCACGGCGGTCGCTTGGCCGCGGAGAGCATTCTTCAAACTCTACTCTCGCTTGGTGCGATTGAGCGACCGGCCAACCTGAGCCTTGCAGCAGAGGATTGCGACTTAATCACATCCGAAGCACGCGAGGACTTACTTTCTGCGACGACAAAGCGTGCGACGGCCATCTTGCTGGACCAATTCCGCGGTGCGCTGAAACGTGAGTTTGACACCATCGCGTCGTTGCTGGGGGCCGGCGACGCCGATGAAGCGAGCCGACGCCTTAACCAACTCGACGCGAGATCGCGGGTTGGGATGCATCTCATCAATCCTTGGCGGGTTGTTCTGGCAGGGCCTCCAAACTCTGGGAAGAGCAGCTTGCTAAATTTCTTATTGGGTTACTCGCGTGCCATTGTGCATGAGCAAGCGGGTACGACTCGCGATCTTCTTGCGGAGCATTCCAGTTTCGACGGTTGGCCAATCGAACTGGTCGACGGTGCTGGAATTAGAACTGCTTCCGACGCAATCGAAGCGGCCGGAATCGAAAACACTCTCGATCGCATTTCTACCGCAGACTGCACGGTTCTATTAGTCGATGTCGTTGCCGGTTGGACTGAGACGCATTCCCAAATTTTCAATCATTGCACCGGAAAGGTCGTTATAGTCGGGACCAAGTGCGATCTTGCATCTGCGCCACAAATCGATTTTGGTCACCTTCCCGCTTCGGACTCGAACTTGACAGCGAATCCGGTTTTAACCAGCAGTGTTACAGGCAAAGGATTGAACGAATTGATGACAGCGGTCGTTTCCGTTTTAGTTCCTATCCCGTTGGTCGCTGGTGATGCCGTACCATTCCGAAAGCGTCACCGTGATAGGATTGCGACAGACCTGAATGAGATACATGGAACGCAAACTCATTAGCTAACACATCTTCACACCTTAGAATTAGGGGTGAATTGAACCTGTACGACGGACTTCTATTCCGTCGGTGCCAACGTTTGTCGACGGACTGGAAGTCCGCCGTACCCAAAATCTAAGTTGGACAAAGCACTCGTACGGTCCCGGAAAGTAGCCGCACAGCCAATCGCCTCCCTTTTTCGCTGGTGATTTCGCTATTATCGAATCCGAACCAATCGACTACACTCCCGCCTCATTCGATCAGGAATAACGGTGCAGTCGGCTAGCCTAGCCAAGCTACAAAAGGAGTTGTATTAGCATGCTAAGATTCTTTACGTCGGATTCGCAGCTGAGCTCAATTAGAGAGTTGCTAAAAACAGTCGCTGAACCTCTCAATTTGAATGTCTCCGTACGATTATGGAACGGCGAGGTCATTCCTCTGAGCCTTAACGCTGATGGAAAATACATCATTTCGATTTCCGGGCCAGGCGTTATCGGATCGATGTTGAGGCGTCCTACATTGGAAATGCTCATTCGTTTGTATGCGACAGGACACATCGAATTCGAGGGAGGAGATTTGATCGATTTTTCCGAAGCGCTCAAAACACGAGAGTCGAACCGGGCGAAACTGAAACAAATCAGCAAGGTAATGCTAGCGACGAAAACGCTTCCCTTTTTGTTTGCAAAAACGGATGCAACCAACTTGAAACAAGGGTTTCTTGATGACGCTGTTGGTCGCGACGAGTCGAAGCGAAAGAACCAGGACTACATTCAATTTCATTACGATGTGGGCAACGATTTCTATAAGTTGTTCTTAGGTAGCGAAATGATGTACACGTGCGCCTACTTCCGAGATTGGTCCAACTCTCTCGACCAGGCACAGCAGGATAAACTGGATATGATTTGTCGGAAGCTGCAGTTGCAACCGGGCGATCGCATGCTGGATATTGGATGTGGATGGGGCGGATTGATCTGTCATGCCGCCAAGCATTATGGAGCCAAGGCGCATGGTATCACTCTTTCTCAACAACAATATGATTTTGCGACATCCAAAATACAGGAACTTGGTCTGTCCAATCAAGTAAGCGTCGAGATTTGCGATTATGCAAATCATCAGGGAACTTATGACAAAATTTCCAGCATTGGGATGTCTGAGCACATTGGAGCAGCCAACTACCCGCGATACTTTAGCAAGATCAATTCAATGCTGCGAGATCGAGGCATCGTGCTCAATCATGCGATCGCTCGCAGTTCGAAGACTTCCAAGAAGTTCGCGAACCGAATTCGTCCTGAACGCAAGTTCCTTTTGAAGTACATCTTCCCCGGTTCGGAGTTGATTCCGGTTGGGATGACAACGGATTTTCTGGAGCAGACGGGTTTCGAAGTCAATGATGTGGAGTCTTGGCGAGACCACTATGCCATTACGCTTCGCTATTGGTGCAAGAATCTTTCGGCAAACAAAGAGCGTGCGATCGAACTAGTCGGTGCAGAGCGTTACCGGTTGTGGGTTGCATATCTTGCTGGCGGTTCTGCTGGATTCACGGCGGGTTCTATCAAGATATTTCAGGTCGTCGCGAGCAAAAAAGCATCCAAGGGGGTTTCGGGAATGCCACCCACACGCGAACACCTGTATCGAGCTGCTTAGTCACCAATGCATTACGAATCCGCCATCGACGTTGATGGTCTGGCCAGTTACATGGGCTGCGCGATCCGATGACAAGAACACGATCATGTTGGCAATGTCCGCTGGAGATTGCCACTTTCTCAAGGGCACGACGGCCCCAATCTTTAGGTCTGTCCATTCTTCGTAGCTGAGCCGATCCGCTTCGGCCGTTTGGTCAAACCACGCTTGCCACACCGATCGGTTCAATGGTGTTCGCACCATGCCGGGGCAGATCGTGTTTACGCGTACGCCGTGTGTTGCGAGATCTTTCGCAAGGCATTGAGCGAAATTGATGTTCGCAGCTTTACTCGCGCTATAGGGTGGGTCGGTTTGAGAGCCGATTTGACCAGCGACAGAAGCCAGAAAAACCATGGTGCCTTTCTTGTTGGCAATCATTTTCGGTGCAATTGCATGTGCGACGTGCACCATTCCCATGATATTGACCTCCAACGTTCGAGGCCAATCGGCTGGCGCGAGATTAGTGAAAGGAAAGCCGAATTTTCCCGAACCAATCGCTGCGCCATGAACTAAGTGATCGATCGTGCCAAGGGCTTCCATGGTCTCTGGGACGGCATCCAAGGTCGATTGTTCCTTGGTGACATCCACCACAACTCCTAGTGCCTTGACACCAAATCGTAAAGCGATATCGGACGCAACTTGCTTCGCATTGTCGGCGCTATCCCAAATCGCGACATTCGCTCCCTCGGCTGCAAAACACTCGGCCGTGGCCAGGCCAATACCGCTAGCTCCGCCGACAACGACTGCCGTTCGATCTTTCAAAAACAGTTCCATTTTTGCTTTCTTATAGGTGAATATCTGCCAAGGCGACGCAGAAACTACAAAGTGAGTGCCATTGGGCTTTCGCAACTAGTTTAACCTAAAAACCCGAGAGGCTAACGCGTGGGCCATTGCGGGATGCCCATTGTTCTTCGTACCATGATGCGTTAGTGGTTTGATTCGTAAACTCGATTCCTTTTCAAAACAATCATGCACACCAGAAACTCCTTGTCGTTATACCTCCGAGCCGTTTTGACTTTTGTAGCGTTGCTTTCGCAGTCTGCGGTCTACTCACAGAGTGCTGACGAATCAAAAGGCATGCCATTGGTCTTTAGCGATGACTTTGAAAAGGGACGCGACAAATGGGAAACGACAGACGATGCGTCCTGGGTGTTGAATGTGGAAGATGGAAAAAAGACCTTTGGGCTTAACAAGCGGATTAGCGATTACCAACCTAAAGTGCGCAGCCCGCATAACATCGCGTTGATCAAGGGAGTCCAAGTTGCCGACTTTGTCCTTACGTTTCGGGTCCGGAGCACTAAGGATACCGGCAACCATCGCGATTGCTGTGCCTTTTTTTGCCATCAAGACGCACAGCATTTTTACTATGTCCACTTGGGCGCCAAGCCGGACCCAGCAAGTGGCCAAATCATGATCGTCAACGCCGAGCCACGTCGGCCGCTCACCGAAAACAAAACAGAGGTACCATGGGATGACAAGTGGCATACCGTAAAGGTTGTCCGCGATAGTACGTCTGGCACCATCGAGGTTTTCTTCGACGACATGAAGAAACCGCACTTAACCGCTACCGACAAGACCTTTGGGAAAGGCCGAGTCGGGATCGGTTCCTTTGATGACATGAACGACTTCGACGACGTTCAGTTGTTTGGCAAGTAGTTACACTTTTTTGAGTTTGGTTACACGTCCTGTTCCGACCCATTCGGCCACGTAAATGTTGCCCTTGTTGTCGAAACAAGCGTCGTGCGGATGCACAAACTTTCCGTCTTGCCACTGCTTTTCGTCGTTTCGAATGGCCTTTTTGGAGTCCGCGCTAAGTCTCTCGACATCGCTGCCTAGCTGAACAATCGTCTTGTAGTCCTTATCCAAAATCGAAACGCGAGCAACCAACTCGGGCACCAATAATAAGTCCCCTCGCTTATCGATATTGGCTGGGAGTCCGAAGCCTGCGATCGTCCTTTCGTACTTGCCATCAATGTCGAAAATCTGAAGTGTATTGTGAGCTCTGTCGGTGACGACGATCTTCGGTGAAGCGGGGTTGCGGTCATCGATCCAAAGTCCGTGTGCCGTATTGAACTTCCCTTCTCCATTACCCTTTCCGCCAAACGAACTGATCCATTTCGCATCTTTGTCAAAGCGATGAATGTAGTTGGAACCATAACCGTCGGCCAAGTAGAAACCGCCGTCGGGTAAGAACGCAAAGTTGGTAGGAAGAAACCGATCATTGCCCCAAACCTTGGCCGGTTTCTCCGCTTCGTCCGCGTGATAGACGCCGGATTCTTTTGGGGCACGCTTTACCCAAACCACTTCGCCCTTCAGATCGAGCTTGGCAAACTCTTTGACCTGTTGATAGCCCGTAACATAGAGAAACTCTTGATTCCCCTCTTTGCGCACTTCGAGCCCGTGCCCGCCTCCTTGAAATCGTTGCCCGAACGCACGAATGAATTTGCCCGATTCATCGAACACGAAGATGGACGGGTGATCTTTCAGGTTCTCTCTACCCTCGTGGATCACATATAGATTGTTGGCTGCATCGACTGCGACGTTGTGCGTTGTTTGCCATGTGTATTGTGAAGGTAACTGCGGAAACTGGTGCAACACTTCGAATTGATGCTCTTTTTCGCCAACGATGATTTGTGAATTCGTTCTGCTGGCTGTCACAACACTCGGTGCGGCGAGAATGCACGCGGCGCCTGCGGCGGTGGACTGAAGGAATTGACGACGGGGTAGCGACGTGGTTTTCATGAAATTCTCCTAGAGCACTGGAAAGGATGGAGCAACAAGGCCGTAGATTCAATATGATAACCACAATCAGCCACGCCGAGGTACAGCCAGCTTTGCGTTGGTCAATTGCACTGGGGAACAATTCAATTTAGAATACGAAGCCCGCCACCGTACACGGAAACCTCACCCTAGGGCGTTCTAATGCCTGAGTTCAATACTCCCCGCCGCCGTTTTCTTGCGAATTCAGCAATAGCTGGAATCGGAGTTGGTTTCGGAGTTCATTCTGGCAGTTCAGCTTTGGCCTTTGGATCGGCGAAGCCGTCCAGGTCACCTAACGAACGACTCGGTGTTGGTGCAATTGGGCTTCGATACCAAGGAAGCGTTATCGCACACAAGGCGCAACTCTATGGCGAAATCGTGGCGGTGTGCGATGTTGATAAGAACGTGAAAGATCAAGCGAAAGCGGCTTTTGGCAGCACCCCTCTCAGCTGTGAGGACTATCGTGAGCTGCTCGCACGTAAAGACGTCGATGTGGTCACTATCGGAACACCAGACCACTGGCATACCAAAATGGTGATTGACGCATGCCGCGCTGGTAAGGACGTCTATTGTGAAAAACCTTTAACACTCACCATTGAGGAAGGCCAACAGTTAGTCAAAGTAGTCAAAGAGACGGGCCGCGTCGTTCAAGTTGGATCGTGGCAGCGAAGCGATGATCGATTTCGGCTCGCGGTGGAAATGGTCCGCTCTGGACGGATAGGACGACTCAAAACGGTGGATGTTATTCTTGGCAAGAACGTAACCAGTCCATCGTTCACCCCGAGTAAACCGCCCAAGAGCTTGAATTGGGAACTCTGGCAGGGGCAAACTCCTAACGTACCGTATATCGAAGAAAGATCGCACTACACCTTCCGCTGGTGGTACGAATACTCTGGCGGGCAAATGACCGACTGGGGTGCCCATCATATCGACATCGCCCAGTGGGCAATCAACGACATTCCAATTTCGATCGACGGCAAAGCCAAGTTCCCGACCCTTGAAAATGCTTTCAATGTTGCCAACGATTACGAAGTAGTCTACGAGTACTCGAACGGGGTCAAGTTGACCGTGAAGGATCATGGTGACAATGGAATTTTGTTTACTGGCGACGCTGGCCGGATCTTTGTCAATCGTGGCAAGATTACTGGCGTTCCAGTCGAGGAGTTGGCAAAGAAACCGTTGCCTCGCGAAACTTGGAATGTGTACGACTTCGACAATCTCCAACGCCCTGCGCGAGCTGGCAAACTCGATGCGATCGTCAATCATATGGGGAACTTCTTTGATTGCATCCAGTCTCGCCGACTGCCAATTTCCGATGTGGAGAATCAACATCGTACCGTTTCCACATGCCATCTTGGTAACATTTCCATGCGATTAGGTCGGGCGTTGAAATGGAATCCGCAGACGGAGCAATTTATCGACGACGCAGAAGCGAACAAATGGCTTCGCCGAGACCAACGTAAAGGGTATGAGACAAACGCATGATCAACGCCCGCACTCTTAGCCGGAGGAGCTTGATCAAAGTAGTTACTTCGGTCACTGCCGTTAGTTGCCTGCCGAATCCATTGGGCATAGCCCGGCAGCCCTCTGAATTTCAGCTGAAGTATCTCGTTGCATCTTGCATGTATGGCTATTCCGAGCTTGCAAGAATTCTGCCAGAGGTCTCCAAGTTGGGAGCAACCGCCATTGATATTTGGCCGAAAGTACATGGCAACCAGCGGGAGCAAGTGGCAGAATTGGGAGACGAAGCGTTTGCCAACCTGCTCGCGAAACATAGAGTTTCACTAGGGTGCATCACGCAATACAAACTGGGACCATTTGGTCTTCAAGAGGAAATGCGGCTAGCGAAACGATTCGGTTGCAAGACGATTGTAACCGGAGCGGTAGGCCCAAAAGATCTCAAGGGGCCGGAACTAAAGAAAGCAGTGTCCGTTTTCATCGAGCAAATGAAGCCCCATCTTGCGGTCGCTGAAGAAACGGGCGTAACGATTGCGATCGAGAACCATGCGAACAACTTGGTCGACTCCGCCGACTCGTTGCGATGTCTGCAAGAGCTGCGTCCATCGAAACATCTTGCCATTGCGTTCGCGCCGTACCACCTGCCGCAGGACGAATCACTTTTGGCGTCATTGATGCAGGAGCTGATGCCCGCGATGGAGGTTTTCTATGCGTGGCAGCACGGCGATGGTTGTATGAAACAGTTACCTAAAGACCAAGAGTTGCTCCAAATGCCAGGGCGAGGCAAACTAGATTTTGGCCCGTTGCTAAACGTGCTAAAGGCGAATCGCTTCCAAGGCTGGACATCCATTTTTATGCATCCCTTTCCAAGAGGCATACCGATTCTGGAAAAGATCGAGGATGTGACCATCGAAATAAACAGAGCTCGCAACTATCTAGAAGAACTACTTCGAAAAGGCTGATCAGGCATCCACCCATGGAAATCGATCGACGGCAATTTATCACGAACTCCACGGCGGCATCGGCAGTACTGCTTGCAGCAACCGCCATTTCGGCGGCCGAGACACAAAACACAACCGAACTTCAAATTCAACCCAAGGCATCAAACATGTCCCAACCCAAAGTACTAATCATCATCGGCGATGCCACAGAAACCGTGGATACGTTATACCCCTACTACCGTTTGATCGAGGGTGGATACAAACCGGTGGTCGCGGCGCCCGAAAAGCGACGCTATCAAATGGTGTTGCACGAAGTGAAACCTGGCTGGACGATTACCAAAGAATGGGAAGGCTATTCGATCGAAGCGGATATCGCGTTTAAGGACATAAAGCCCGAAGAATACGCGGGCATCTTCTTCAGCGGTGGTCGAGCACCCGAGTACATCCGCGAGGACGAAGACCTTCTGCGCATCACGCGTTGGTTTTGGGAAAACAAGAAGCCATGCGCGAGTGTTTGCCATGGCGTCGAAATCCCGGCTCGTGCTGGCATCGTCAAAGGTCTTCGAATGGCGACCGTTGCCAAGTGCAAGTTTGATTTGGAGGTTTGCGGCGGAATTTATGTCAACGAGGCATGCGTCATCGATCGGCACATGTTCAGTGGCCGAACGTACCATGATCATGGTGCTTACATCGGCCCTTGGATGAAAGCCCTGGATGAGTCGGTCCGCAAGAACACCTAGGCAGTAAGCGGCGTTGCTCACTCAATCACAGACTCGCCGATTACACACCACCGCCGTAGTTGAACAAGGAATTGCGAATGTCGAAGAAGTCGTCTTTATTGTCCGCGATTCGCGTATGCTTTTTCGTGCTTGGTGCAGCCTCGTCGCTTGGGTCTTTGATTGCAGACGGTGACTTTCAACGCAATGTTCTTCCTATCCTCCGCGAGCATTGCATCGAGTGTCACGGCCCGGACTCGCAGGAATCTAAGCTTCGACTGGACAACATGCTCGATGCCTTGCGTGGCGGTAATACAGGTGAACCCACGATCGTTCCTGGTGATAGCCGACGGAGCCATTTGATCGAGAGAATTACGAGTAAGGATGACAAAATGCGCATGCCCCCGAATGCGCCATCACTCACTGAAAAAGAGATCGAACAACTGCGGGCTTGGATTGACGTCGAGGACCAATGGCGAGAGGCTCGTAGTGCCATTGCGAAAACGACAACGGATCACTGGTCATTTCAACCGTTGGTGCGACCAATGGTCCCGATGTCCAACGGGCTGAGCGGCATCGACGCGTTCGTCGATAACAAATTGGACGAGTGCGGTTTGAGGAGGTCGGAACCGGCCGAGAGGCAAAAGCGGATACGAAGGCTCTATTTCGTAATGCATGGACTGCCTCCGTCGAGAGAGCAAATCGCTGCATTTTTAGGCGACGAACGGCCTGACGCGTGGAATCGACTGGTCGATGACGTACTGGATAGTCCACGCTACGGTGAACGATTGGCGTCGCAATGGTTGGACTTGGTTCGCTTCGGTGAAACAAACGGCTTTGAAACCAATCGTGAACGCAATAACGCTTATCACTATCGCGATTGGGTCATCAACGCTTTCAATTCCGACAAGCCGTATGACCAGTTTGTCAGACAGCAGATAGCTGGCGATGCGATGGGGGAACCAATCGGAACAGGTTTCTTGGTCGCAGGCCCAAACGATATTGTCAAAGGCCAAGACCCGTTGCTCGGTCTCATGCAACGACAAGATGAGTTGGCTGACATAGTGAACACAACGGGCACCGCGTTCCTTGCCCTGACGACTGGGTGCGCTCGGTGTCATAACCACAAATTTGATCCGATCTCGCAATCCGACTACTACGCACTGCAGGCCGTTTTTGCGGGCGTCGAACATGGCGAGCAATCGTTACCGCTTACCACCTTGTCCAAGGAGAAGCTGGAAGCGATTGAGTCACAAATACTTCAGCTGCGAGCGTCGCTTGCAAAATACACTCGCAACAAGGAGTCACGCGAGCCGGTCAACGCCGTCGAGAACAAAGAGCATTTTGCTTCTAAGCAAGCGAAGTGGGTCCGATTTGCGATTACTGCAACGAATGGTGGCGAGCCTTGTATCGATGAACTGCAGGTGTTCGCAGGGAAGCAGAATGTCGCTTTATCATCCAACGGAGCGATTGCGACCTCATCTGGCAATTTGGAGCATCCTCTCCACAAACTGCAGCAAGTTAATGATGGTCAATTTGGTAATCCGCAAAGCTGGATTGCAAACTCAATCGCGGGCAGCTGGGTTCAAATCGAGTTGCCGCAAGCTCAGAGCATTGATCGAGTTGTTTGGAGTCGCGATCAGAGTGGGCGATACGCCGACCGTGTAGCCACCGAGTATCAGATCGAGAGTTCATTGGACGGAACGAGTTGGAGTCTACTCGCCAGTTCCGCGGATCGATTGCCGCTGGTCAAAGGGAAATCGCCAGTTGATTCATACGACTTGAAGGGACTTCCCGAGGATGAAGCGAGCGCTGCAAAGAAATCGCTGACTCGTCTCCAAGTATTGGGCAAAGAAAAAGAGGCACTGCTCGCTTCCGGTAAGGTCTACTCCGGAACATTCTTTCAACCGACGGCAACGTATCGCATGTACCGCGGCGATCCGACCGCTCCCAAGGAGCAGGTTGCTCCGGGGGCGATCGAGGCTCTAGCATCCTTGCGATTGACACAAGATAGTCCCGAGCAGCAGCGTCGTATGGAACTGGCAAACTGGATCGGGAGTGAAAGGAATCCGCTCACGGCTCGTGTGATGGTCAATCGACTTTGGCAGTTTCATTTTGGATTGGGTCTAGTCGATACACCGTCCGACTTTGGAGCAAACGGAACACAGCCAAGTCACCCGCAGTTGCTGGACTATTTGGCCTGCGAGTTCATTGAACGAGGTTGGTCGATCAAGGAAATGCACCGTTTAATTCTAAATTCCAGAACTTGGCAACAAGATAGTCGACCCCGCCGCGAGCCGATGCAAGTAGATGCGAGCTCACGGTTGCTTTGGCGATTTCCGCCACGACGATTGGAAGCCGAGGGGATTCGCGATTGTATCTTGATGGCAACGGGCAAGCTGGATTTGACCGTTGGCGGTCCAGGCTTTAGCGCATTTGAGGTGGCTATGGAGAACGTTCGCCACTACTTTCCGAAGAAGGACTATGGGCCAAATGATTGGCGACGCATGATCTACATGACCAAAGTTCGACAAGAAAAGGACTCGATCTTCGGTGTGTTTGATTGCCCGGATGGCAGTCAAGTGACACCCAAACGAACTCGCTCAACGACGCCGCTTCAAGCACTCAACTTGTTGAATAGTCGCTTTGTGATGCAGCAAGCAGAGTTGTTCGGCAATCGTCTTAACCGCGAATGCGCTTCCGATGGACAGAGAGTTGCGATGGCTTATGAGGTCTGCTTTGGTCGCAAACCAGATGAGCAGGAGTTGGCGGCGTCCCAGTCCTTTGCCTCACAGGAGGGTTGGGTTCAGTTTGCCCGCGCCATGTTCAATGCCAACGAGTTTTTGTTCATTCCTTAGTGCCCGATTTTCACTTACGCAACGACATCATCATGCGTTCCTACGTCCCAGCAATGTTAGATCGTCGGCGGTTCCTTGGACAAACTTCACAAGGGCTAAGTGGCATTGCGTTAGCGAGTTTATTGCATGGCGATGGGCTCTTAGCGACGGACAAGGGTGCGTTACGCCCTAAAATCGATCCGGCGAAGCCATTCGCCGCAAGGTCATCGCACTTTGAGCCCAAGGCCAAGAATGTGCTTATGATCTTTTGTGCTGGAGCGTGCAGTCAGCTTGACACGTTCGACTACAAGCCGGAGTTGATCAAGAGGCATGGCGAACCGATGCCAGGCGGCGACGGCTTGGTGACATTTCAAGGCAAGCAGGGCAATCTTACGAAAAGCCCTTGGGAGTTTAAGCCCCGTGGCCAGTGCGGCAAGATGGTTTCGGAGCTGGTGCCGATGCTGGGCGACTTGGCCGATGATATGTGTTTTATTCATTCGCTGACGGGCAAGACCAATACCCATGGCCCGGGCGAAAACTTCATGTCAACCGGGTTTACGCTCGATGGATTTCCAAGTGTAGGAGCGTGGGTAACCTGGGCACTTGGAACCGAGAATCAAGAATTGCCATCGTACGTTGCGATCCCTGACCCGCGAGGAACGCCTCAGTCGAGTGTTAACAATTGGGGCAGTGGCTTCCTGCCGGCCGCCTATCAAGGTACGGATTTTAATGCGGCAAAGCCTCTTCGCAATCTAGAACGGCCATCTGGGATTTCGTCGAGGACCGATCAAGCGACTCGCGACTTTCTTGATCAATTGAATCGTCGGCACATGAGCGATTTCCCCGGTGATAGCGAACTAGCCGCTAGGATTTCTAGCTATGAGTTGGCGGCGAGAATGCAATGGAGTGTCCCTTCCGTGACCGATATCAGCACGGAGACTAAGGAGACTCTGCGGATGTATGGCGCCGACGATGCCTCAAATGAGTTGAAAACAAAGTATGCAAGCAACTGCATCCTGGCTCGCAGGCTCATCGAAAAAGGAGTTAGGTTCGTACAATTATTTAATGGTGCCTATCAAACGGGCGGTGAGGGCGTAAGCAATTGGGACGGGCACAAACAACTTCAGGAGCAATATGGAAAGCACGGGCCCGTATTCGACCAGCCAACAGCGGCATTACTGAGAGATCTCAAGCAACGGGGCTTGCTCAAGGATACGTTGGTTGTGTGGTGCACGGAGTTTGGACGCATGCCAACGTTTCAAGCAGGAGCAAGTGGTCGCGATCACAACCCAGCAGGCTTTACAGCTTGGATGGCAGGGGCGGGCGTCAAAGCCCCGTTCACCTATGGCGCGACGGACGAATTTGGCTACAAAGCGGTCGAAGGCATTGCGACCGTATACGATTTTCATGCCACCATACTGCATCTATTGGGCATGGATCATGAGCGATTGACATACTATCACAACGGAATCGAAAGGCGACTGACGGACGTACATGGAAACGTCATTCGCGAATTGCTCGCGTGAAATAGCTAATTTGAAACACGAATAGAGGCATATATCTATTTCCCGATGCAAAAACGACTAAACAGAGCGTCTAGGATGTCATCTGTATAAACCGTTCCAGCGACCAAGCCAATTTCCTCCAACGATAGCCTGATCTCACTAGCGATGACTTCGTCGCCGTGCTGTTGTTCGGTTGCCTCCTTGGCATGGCCTAACGCTTCGATAGCGTTTCGCAACGAAGCCCTGCACCGAGCCGCGGTAAGCGGCACCACTTCGTTGGTCGTCGCCATTTTGTTGGCTGCCCAATGCGTTAGTTCATTCACTATGCGATCCACGCTAGAGCGATGCTGTGTGCTCACGGAAAATTCGCGTTCGTAGTTTTGCGTCAGTCGCCGTTGGCACGCGTCGAGATCGCACTTGGTGCGAACCAACCAAGTTGTCGCTCGACAGCGATCGATCGGCCACTCATCGGATTCCGCATCGTCTACCGCCAGACAAAAGAGCACCAAGTCGGCATTGGCAATTTGTTGCAGAGTGAATCCCTGTGCGAGGGCGCGTGGGGATTGTCCCTCTAAGGTTTCGAGCCCGGCGGTATCGAGAACATCAACGATTGCCCCGTCCAATTCCATCCGCAAACGGACGTAATCCCGAGTCGTGCCCGGTTCGGAACTGACAATCGAAACCTGTCGATCCGCCATCGCGTTAATCAAAGAGCTCTTGCCAGCATTGGGAGGCCCGACGATCGCCACCTGCAGCTCGACGGTCTGTGCGGCTCGCGCTTCCATCTGTTGCAGCAGTTTATTGACAACTGCGATGGCGTGATCGAGTCGGCTCAGTATTTGCGATGGACTAATAAACGAAATGTCCTCGTCGACGAAATCGAGTCCTGCCTCGATATCGGCCAATAGTTCGACGAGCGAAGTACGCAATTCACGAAGCGGTTCAGCGAGGCCGCCGGCAAGTTGCGAAAGCGCAACGTTGAACGCTTGTTCATTCGCCGCATGAATTACGCCGAGCACCGCTTCGCACTGAGTGAGATCAAGACGCCCAGCCAAAAACGCGCGCAGTGTAAACTCGCCCGGCTGAGCTAGAACAGCTCCGCATTCGATCAGTCGGGACTGAAGCGATTGCAAGATGACCTTGTTGCCCAAACAGTGTAACTCAACAGAGGGTTGCCCCGTATAGCTTCTGCCATCAGGCCAAACAAAGACATCGACATCAATCGCGCCCAAAACAGGCAGTTCGACCGACTTTTGAAAACGCGAGGCCTTCGTTACTAACCAGCTCACATCGTTATGCTGTGTGGGAAATACCCTGCCAACGACGGCTAGCGAATCGGGACCGGTAATGCGGATCGCACCGCGGAACGCCCCATCCGTACCGGTTGCAACGGCACAGATGGTGGATTCAGTATCGAACCTCATGCTTCGATAAACTTGTACTTCCCGGGCATGCGAACTTCAACTTCTGGCGCAGGTCCCCATTCGGGTCTGTCTGGCCCAAGCTTTAAATCACTTGCCAACGCTTCGTCCCATTTAATGATCTGTCCGGAGTAGGCCGCTTCACGTCCCATGATCGCCATGAGCGTACTCTTGCACATGTAGTCACCGTTGTTGATCGGTTTGCCTTCTCTCACTGCTTTCATCAGAGCTACGTGCTCGAGCTGATACATGCTCGGCTTCTTGCCCGTAAACTTCCAGTTCGTCTCTCCCTTGACTTCGTTCGCAAGTACACGCGCTGTCCCCTTTGTTCCATAAACGAAATCCTCTGTCTGGTTAAAGCAACCATCCATTTGACGCGTTGAGGCGTGACATCGCGTTCCGTCGGCCCATTCATAGACAACCGAGAAGTGGTCGTAGATGTCGCCGTATTGAGGTTCCGTTCGCACTTGTCGTCCGCCTGTACCGTAACACATGACCGGTGGTACGTCGTTGTGAAGCCACATGGCCTTGTCCAACGAGTGGATGAACTGCTCGACGTAATGGTCGCCGCTGAGCCATTTGTAATACAGCCAATTCGCCACTTGGTTGTGCATGGGCGTCCAGTCTGATTTTGGGGTTCGACTCCAGAGTGTACCGGTCAAGTAGTTTTCCTGAATAGAAACGATTTCTCCGATGGCTCCGGATCGAATTTTTTCGATAGTCGCTTGGACGCCATAATCGTACCTCCAGCAAAGACCGGAAACGACACACAGTCCTTTTGACTCTGCGAGCGCGGATGCGGCCATCACACGTCGTACTCCCGGCGGGTCCACTGCGACTGGCTTTTCGCAAAACACGTGCTTTCCAGCGTTGACAGCCGCTTCCATTTGGGCAGGTCGAAAGCCAGGTGGAGTGGCGAGCATGACAACGTTGATGTCGGTCTGCAAAATCTTGTCGAGTGCATCCCACCCAGAG
>JANMNR010000652.1:0-17624 GCA_031368325.1 Pirellula sp. | reverse complement strand
TACCATCAAGAACAGCATTGTCATGGGTGCCGACTACATGGAAACCGAACAGGAACTGGCTACCCTCAAAGCGGAAGGCAAGGTACCGGTGGGCATAGGCTCAGGAAGCCTCATAGACGGCGCCATCCTCGACAAGAATTGCCGTATAGGCCGTCACGTCCAAATCGTCAATCGATTGACTGCAACGGATTCTGATCAATTTGAGCCCTGCTATGTCCGAGATGGTATCGCGATCGTCACGAAAGATGCGACCTTGAATGACGGCTGGACGATGTCCTAATAAACTAAATAGAACTATCTATTTGTTGTAGTTGTAGTGGAGCAAGAAAACCTGTCAGTAAGAAGCCAAACAGAGGCTTTGCGCAAGGAAAACCAAGGCGTAAAGCAAATCGAGGCTTAGTGGAAAAACTGTCGTAGAAACGAAGCAAACGGGTGACAGTTCCGTTCACAGACTAGGCAGTAGTGAACAGCCAAAACGGCCATGTTGGTAACCAGGAAGATGAACCAAGTCAAACCAAAGACATTAAACAAGTTATCCACGTCGGTTAGGCAAGGAAAGATCCAAGCGGTAGCTTTCGACATGGACGGACTAATGCTCAATACCGAAGATCTCTATGCGCAAGTCGGGCATATCCTGATGCAAAGGCGTGGAAAGCTTTATCGCGAAGAAGTGCGAAACCAAATGATTGGTTTACCCGCGCCGGAAGCGTTTGGAGTGCTGATCCGTGAAGACAAACTCACAGAGTCTTGGCAGGAATTGCAAAAGGAAACGGACGGCATCTTCGAAGATATGTTGCCAACGCAGTTAGCCGCCATGCGAGGGCTTAACGAGCTTATGGACTTTCTAGATGAAATTCAGATGCCACGCTGTGTGGCGACAAGTTCGACACAGAGTTTTGCTCGTAAAGCGTTGACGATAGTCGAGATGATCGACCGGGTAGATTTTGTGATAACCGCTCAGGATGTACCGAGAGGCAAACCCCATCCGGACATTTACTTAGCTGCAGCCAAAAAAATGTCGGTGCCGCTCGAGAGGATGCTCGTTTTGGAAGATAGTCCTACTGGAACCAAGGCAGGAGTATCAGCGGGGGCCTACGTCGTTTCGGTACCAAATGCACATACAAAAAACGGCAGCTTTGCAGGCTGCCGATGGATCGCTGATACGCTGTGCGACCAGCGCATCTACGAAGAACTGAAACAGCGCTAGCCAATTGCTAGTTCGCCAGGAGTCTTGGATTGTCGACGACGCTCGTTTTCTCGCAGAAACACTTTACGCATTCGAATAACGTTAGGCGTTACTTCGACAAGCTCGTCATCCTCGATGTACTCCAAGGCCGCTTCCAAGAACAACTGGCGGTGCGGTTTGAGGATGATGTTTTCATCGCTGCCTGCGGCACGGACGTTGGTAAGTTTCTTTTCTTTGGTTGGATTGACGACTAAGTCATTATCGCGAGCGTTCTCGCCAACGATCATACCTTCGTAGACGTCATCGCCAGGTCCGACAAACAATTCCGCTCGATCTTGCAAAGCAAAGAGTGTGTACGGAATGGCTTTTCCAGGTACCATCGAAACCAAGACACCGTTCTGGCGGTGCGGCAGTTCGGCTTCCATAGGTTTGTATCCCGAAAACCGGTGGTGGATGATCGCAGTGCCTTGAGTTGCATTGAGCATCTTGGTCCGAACACCGATCAAGCCACGGGCCGGAATCGAAAAACGCAAGAGTGTGTAATCGCCGCGAGGGGTGAGTTCCTCCAGGATGCCGCGTCGATTGCCTACCATTTCCATGATAGGTCCCATTTTTTCAGTAGGAACTTCGATGTTCAACACTTCGTACGGCTCATGAAGTTCGCCATCGATCTTTTTGAGAACGACTCGCGGCTTGCTAACGCTCATTTCAAAGCCTTCGCGACGCATGGTCTCGATTAAGATGGACAGGTGGAGTACGCCGCGCCCGCAAACCGCAAACGCTTCACTCCCTTCAACCGGCCTAACACGTAGAGCGACGTTGCGCTCGAGTTCTTTTTCTAACCGGGTTCGAAGCTGGCGCGTTGTGACGTACTTTCCGTCTTTACCAGCCAAAGGAGAGGTATTGATGCTGAAAATCATCTCCAGCGTAGGCTCGTCGACGCGCAAACGGGGCAGCGGGTTGACTTCGCCTCGATTGCAAATGGTGTCACCGATGTCGATATTCTCAATACCCACTACGGCGACGATGTCACCCGCCGTGGCCTTCTCGATGTCGACGCGGCCCAATTTGTCAAACATTTGCAAATTGGCAATCTGTGCAGGGACAATTTTACCTTCGTCCTTTGCCAAATCGACTGGTTGGCCTTTGGTCATCGTACCTGACTGTATTCGTCCGATAGCGATACGCCCGACATAATCGGACCAATCCAAATTGGTTACGAGCAGTTGCAGAGGGGCTTCGGGTTCGACCTCGGGACCAGGTATCTTTTCCAGGAGCATATCCAAAAGTGGCGCCATGCTGTCGCCATGTTCATTCCAATCGAGGGTTGCATAGCCGTTTCTTCCCGAAGCAAAAACGACATCGAAATGATCCATGAAGTGCTCACCACCCAAATCGACGAGCAACATCAATGCTTCCTCAACGACAGCATCGCAACGAGCGTCAGGTCGGTCGATTTTGTTGATGACCACGATCGGCTTGACACCGGCTTCTAGTGCTTTGGACAGTACAAACCGTGTTTGTGGCATCGGCCCTTCGGCAGCGTCCATCAGCACCAAAGCACCATCTGCCATTCGAACAACGCGTTCCACTTCACCACCAAAGTCGGCGTGGCCCGGGGTGTCGATCAGATTGATTTTGACCCCTTTGTACTCGATGGCAATGTTCTTGGAGAGAATCGTAATTCCGCGCTCTTTTTCCAAGTCGTTGCTGTCCAGAATGCGTTCGCCCTGCAATTGCGATTCGCGATATTGACCGCTTTGCTTAAGCAAGCAATCGACCATGGTGGTCTTGCCGTGGTCGACGTGAGCGATAATGACGATGTTTCGAATGTCGTTGCGACGCATGTGAATGTTCAGTGGTAAAGGTTGTGCCGTGGCTAAAAAAGCGCTCGGCTGCGGATCTTAGGTTTCGTCGGTAGCTCGGAAGCTGCCAACGAGGGTTGGGGTGTATTCGCACAATTCGCTCGGTTGGAAGTACAGCGCCAACTCGCGAGTCGCCGATTCTTCGCTATCGGACGCATGGACCAAGTTCATTTGACGCGAACTGGAAAAATCGCCGCGAATCGTGCCGGGCGCCGCCTTCAATCCGTTGGTGGCTCCGAGCATGTCTCGAACAACACGGATCGCCTCAAGGCCTTCGAGCGCCAAAGCGACGATAGGTGAGGAAGTGATGAACGATTCGAGGTTTGAGTAGAAGGGCTTGGTCACATGCTCGGCATAATGCTGTTTGGAAAGTGCTGGAGTTACTTTCAGCATCTTCATTGCAACGATGTTCAAGCCTTTGTTTTCGAATCGGCCGATGATTTCACCGATCAAACGACGTTCAACACAATCTGGTTTGAGTAGTACGAGAGTCTTTTGCATGATATTCCTGAAGGATGACACTTTGAGAGGCTTGCTGCGCGACCCGCAACTTGCGTACGGTAATTCCTAGATGGTAATTCCGAAAAGGTCCCAGGATGGAGACTTGACTACAAGAACGAGACGGCGGACCGACAAGCCCAAATTCTGACGAATTTTGCTTTTATAGCTAGATCAAAACCGTTAATGGGAGAAACTCTCCTCACTAGTTAACATGGAGAATTGCCAGCAATTTGTATAGTCAAACGCATCTTGGCAACCCTGGGTCAACCCCTAGAACGCGCAGTCACAGGTCGCAAAGCGAAACGATGCCCTGCAAAGGAGCTTTAGCGTGAATCCGAGCCCCAGTAGCTATTTCGGTGGGCCATTAACCCGTTTTGAGGGTCTGAGCATTTAGCGTCGTCGGCAGTGGTAAACTGCTGGACAGCCCCGATTCTTTTTTATCCCGGGCAAAAACGTGGGATTGCTGTTGCCCCGCAAATTCAGAATCGAAACAATCACATATTCCACAAAACCGGTTCTGTTTCGTTCGTGTTTGAGGCTGTCCGATGACTTTCAACAAATGGCATGTTCGAGTAGCGATGTTTCTATTCTTCATCGGTGCCCCCGCCGTCCACGCTCAGGATTTTCTCAAGCAGCTGGAAGCCAAGCTCTTCCAAAAGCAACAAGAGTCCAAAGGCAAAGACCAGACGTCTTCCGCAACCGATCCATCGGTTAAGGAGTCTTCCCAGGTGCCTTTCGAACTCCCGGGAGTGCTCGAACCTCAAGGCGAACCGAAACCGAGTGTGCCCGCGCCAGGCTTGCTCAAGCCACGCGGAGAAGCGGAATCTCAAGAGCTGCCAGCTCCAAAAATCGAAACCAAATCCCCGACCGTCAAGCGTTCAGCCAAGCCGACCACGCCGACCACGGAAAAACCAACACCCGATAAATCAACCAACGACAGACCACCCGCAGCGAACCCAATTCGTACCGCGCCGTCACCGTTCCCTAAATCCCAGCCAAACAACAACGCAGCCAAAACAGCACCAAGCGGCGGAGGCGGGTTTCTCGGCCTGACGGTCGAATCCATTCCTGGAGGCGGCTTTGGATTGACCGTGGTCGAGGTTACAGCCGATTCTCCCGCTTGGAAGGCCGGATTCCGAAACGGAGACAAGGTCATCGGCGTTTCAGGACAAGCTGTTTCTACGGTTGAAGCGTTCGCTAGCCAACTAGCTCAATTCTCCCCTGGTTCCCCCGTGAAGTTTCTAGTCGATCGCCGGGGCAAGACTGCCAACCTCATCGCTGTTCTCCAAGATCGTGGCGTCGCCGGCCAGATTCATGGTATTCGACCTGGTACAGCATTCGAACTGGAAACACCTAGTCCAACGGCCATCGCTGGCGGTCGACTTGGCCAGGCCTACTTTGGATTGAATGTTAGCGACATGTCGGACGCATACCGACGCCAATTTGGGATTCCTGCTTATCGCGGAGCATCGGTGACTGAAGTCATTCCAAACTCGCCTGCTCACTCCGTAGGTCTCAAACCTGGTGACTGCATCGTTGAAATTGAGGGCATGACAGTTCAATCCGCCGACGTTGTGTTCGATACCATTTCAAGATCCAAGCCAGGTCAGGTGATTTCCATCTCTTATTACAGAGGGCGCATACTCAACAGTGCCAGCGTTGCGCTAGCTTCAGACGCTGAGGGCAGTGGTCCCTCGCCGGCATCCATTGCCCCAGAGATGTTAACACCCGAGTACGTCGCCAGCTTGCAGGGGGAATTGGAACGGGTCCATAGCGAGTTGTCCGAAACGCAAGCACGATTGCAACAGCTCGAAGCACGATTGCAACGCATGGAAAGCAACCGATAAATTGGCGGAGCATCTAGCCCAGAGGGCGGCACAATGCACGCATGAGGATTGTGTCGCCCTCCGGGCTATGCGTTAGCTCATAAACCAATTCTAAATGGTCAATTGCTAGGACTGAACTAACAACCATTTTCAATAGTTTCCGTCGTCAGCCAAATCCAACATCTGACCATCGTGCCGATTGCCAAGCTTTTGAAATAGAACCCCTGAAATGTTTTGCGAGATAAATCGAATCGATCCGTCGCCAAACGCAAAATTGGCACCGCCCGTATGAAAACTACCGAACCCTCCGACCAGAAGGAGGTTGTTATTCGTTGGAATAGGCATCGCGCTGTTTCGGGTGGTTCTGCCAGCGATCGATCCCGTATTGCGAAGCGTGGCTGACGTTCCTGACATCCAACCCAAAGCATCCGTGTCGGAGACCTCTCCAATAAAGATCGTGTTGCTCGAACCATCATCGATATCATCGAATCGAATGCGGCTATTCAAGAAAAAGACCCCGTTGTTGTCGATATCGATCGGAGCTTCGACATCGTGGTGACATCCTGCGTAAGTCGTGAGCGCGACGTTGTCGACCAAGCTTGCATTCTGGCTTGGGCAGTGTAGCGTGCGAACAATTTGGCTTCTCGCATGAGCATTCTGCGGCGCATAGGCGCCGAGCGATTGCTCGATGCCATTAAAAGTTGCCCGCTGTTCCATAAACGGCAAGATCTGAACGATCCAACTGATATGTTGGCCAATGGGCTCGCTTCGGATGGGACCTGTCGCGTTGATCGTACCCGCCGGAAATCGTTCGAAGCTGAACTCGTGATTGTGAACTGCTAGTATGATCTGCCCCACGTTGTTGGAACATTGACAACGACGAGCCGCTTCGCGTGCCGCTTGAACAGCAGGTAGCAACAGACCCACTAAAATGCCAATGATGGCGATGACCACCAGCAGCTCAACCAGTGTAAACGCACGACGGCGGAAGTTACTTTTCTTCAAGGGAATTCTCCTTCAGGTAGTACTGACTGAATCGCAGGCAGTGATTTATGGACGAGATAGGTTGTGAGTGTTCGTTGCACTCGATTATTTTTGGTTTCAATATCTTCGAGAACCACAGTCACTCGAACCGTGGATCGTGTCGGATTGCGTTCGAGGAAAACAATGCTCACCTCTGCTTGTTTGCCAGGAAACTCTGGGAGCGGAGGGAGCCATGTTTCGCCCGTGTAGTCAGGGTCGAGATGGCGCTGGGCAGCTCGAGCCATTCCCGACTCACATAACAAACTGGTTTGCGAGACCAAGTGTTGCTTCCTCACCTCGCGGCGCATCCGCAACGCTGTCTGCAGCGCCGCAATCGTTAACGCCATCACCAGGCTCAAGCAAGCAAGTACCATGACCAACAAATAGCCAGCTCGTTTGGATCGCTGTCTATTCATCTTTCGCACCTCTTTCAGCCGATTCCAATAGATGCGGACGCCCGACCGTCGATCGAACGAACAACTCCAATCGATTGGCACCCGTTTGGTCACGATGCACTCGATGAATCGACACGATGACAGTCCGATTGTCAGCTACCTCCATCAGCACCTTGTTCTCCGAAAACAAAGCAAAGGAATCCAATCCCTTTTTTTCAGATGCGTCCATTTCCTCGCGTTCAATGCGCGTTGGTCGAACACGGTACACGACTCGATTTTCGTCAGGCAAGGCAAGCTGCAACGTCACCAACCCACTCTTCTCATCCTGTACGACTAGCGCCGATACCGCTTGATGTACGTCCGAGCGGAGCGAATGTTCCAACCTAGCCAATCCATAAGCCATTTGGCCTCGATCCTTGGCTAGACGCGATACCTGCATGACTTGATGCACACCGCTTATCGCCAATACCAACAACGCGGTAAAGATCGGGAGCGAAAGAGCTGTTTCGATCAGCGTGGAGCCGATTCGTGTAGAGCGAAACCGATTCATGGTACCACCTCGCGCCCAAGATCATCGCTGGTCAACACTCGATTGTGAAGCCAACCCACGAGCACGATCGGTTCTGATCGAACCGACTTAGGCAGCAAAACAGAAAGAACGACCCGATCGCCATCGTTCGACGGCTCCATCGTTCCAGACAATTTCGAACCTGGAATCGCGGCGAGTACCGCCGGGGCAATTTCGAGTTTCTCGATCGCGGTGGTGCACTCCTCTCTCGAAAGCTGCGTTATGGCTTCCATTTGGTTCATCAGCTCCTGTGAAGCCAATTGATACGAGCGGGTCGAACTCCACACTTGATTCAGCCTTGAAAAAAGCGGTGAAGCGACCGCAAACAACGTCGATAAAAGCGTCGCCGCCACCAGCATTTCCAGCTTCGTAAATCCGGACCTAAGACGTTGCACACCGGAGGGTTTGTGCCCTACCGCTAGGATTCTACATCGGCAGTGACTTGTTTCGTGATTCATCATGATTAGCCATGTCGTTCCGCTAACAGGAGGACTAGTTGCGTTAGCGTTGAAAAAACAAACGTTGCGATCGCGAGCACAAATAAACCGAAAAACAGGGTCACGAGCGGTTGTACCCACATGGTTCTCCGCAGAGCCCCAAAGTGCAAGTTCTCGCGCCGACGAAGTGCCAAATGTCGAAGCGTCCACGCTTGTACCTCGGGGTTTTCGGTAGCAGCGATAGCGTCGCGTTCAATTGGATGCAACAGCTTGGCATGGACCAAGCTTTGCCATGTATCGGTCCCATTCGATATAGAATCGTTGACTAGCGAAAGCCGCTTTCGCATGGGAGCACTCTCGTGCAGGCTGGCTAGGAGTTCGATCGATTTTTTTGCCGAAACACCCAAGGCAAGGTTCATGGCCAATAGTCGCCCTAGACCCGTTTGGAGCATCGCCCGTTCCCAGCGTCCCCGAACGGAGAAGCGTCTTAACCAGCTTTTCGGGTGCCAAGTTGCGACACACCATGCAATCCAAAGGAGTACCAACAAAGGCAGTCCGACGAGCACACCAGAAATAAGAGTGCCAATCTCCAGCATCGGAAGGGACGCTTCGAAGCCGTCGAATTCTAATTCGAAATCGCGCACCAGCCTTCGAAACGAAGGCACAAGAACAAATAGGAAAAAAAGGGAAATCAACATCAACACCAATGCGACCGTTGCCCAATATCCTTTGCTACTCCGCCACAGTTTTGTAGCGTCCGAATGAATGGGGCGATGCCAATCCGTCAACTCCTCCCAGGCTGCTTGCCGTGTGCCCGTCGCGTCGCCGAGTCGCAATGTGAGCATCGCAGCATCGCCGAGGCGACTCGGATTCTTTTCTAAGGCCTGAACTAGCGTTTTTTCTCTTTTGAGGCTCTGCAGTAATCCTTGTAGTCCCCATCGATGCAGCCCCCAATGCTCTTGTGAAAATAGTTCCAATGCACGATGCGCGTCGAGTGAATTGCGATCCACGACCGCGAGGAGACGCACGAGTGAGTGACGAACCGCAAGAGGATCCTCGCGCATCAACGTCGGCGTGAGGGTCCATCGCGAGAACCAGGATATCGATTTAGAACGACTCAATCGCATTCGGTAAATCCAAGGAGAAAAACACTAGCCAGACAGCGCCGTAACCATTGAAACCAAGGGAAGGAACAAAGCAAGGATTACGAACGCAACGCCTCCACCGATCAAGAGAATGAACAGCGGTTGTAGGAATCTTAGCATCAACTCCTGTCGATGGCGGGCTCGTTCGCAGTAGAGAACTCCCAGCTCATGCAACACGTCGACAGTGCACTCCAGGTCTCCCTGGGTCAGTCCGTCATCACGCAAGGAATCGATAACAATTGGCGGAAAGGCTTTTGCCGACGGACATCGCTCGATCGCCATCGATTTCAATTCGGTCGCAAGTCGAACCGCGTGTTGAACGAGCATCTCACTTTGGCTGGCCCTGCCGGCAATGATGATCGCCTCACGCAAGGGCGCATTGATCTTCAACAAACTGGACAAGGCAACCAACCAGCGACTCATGGATACGACCCGCGTGGAGCTTCCTCTTGCAAATCGTTGCGTGAACGAAGCAATAAATCGTTCCTGCGACAGTCGCCTCAGCATCCGATTTCCAAGCCAGATCATGATCCAGCTGGAAACCGCTGTTAGAAAGATTGCATTGGCATGCGGGCCTATCACAACGCTGACTCGAAGGACGATCTGTGTCGCCATTGGCAGTTTTAGTTGAAAGTCCTCGAAAATACCGTTGAAAACAGGGATGACTGCTGCACACAAAAAAACAAAAGTTGCCAGCGCCGCGACCAAAAGTACGCCAACGTACCGAAAGGCATGGGATCGCGTCCAACGGATATCAACCGTCCGCGATATCGAACTTGCCAATAGTGACAATTGACGGTCACGTTGTTTTGGAACCGCATTCCATTCGAGGATCACTGGAATCCATGTCGCTAAACCTCCTTCGTTGACGAACTGCTTTGAATCCGAATCACTTTTCAAAGCGGCGATAAAGGTGTCGATTTCCGATCGATAGCCGAGTGACTCCGGTGCAAGTCGCATCGACCGCAATTGATCTATGATTTCAGTGCGGTGCGCAAGTGCCTCGTCGATTCGCTGAAGGTAGATCAACGGAGGTGTTTCTGATTGGATAAAGTCAGCGGGCTGCATCACGATGAGACCAATTGCAAAAGCAGTTCAATTGTTACCCCCATCACACTGATCGCTTGCAATAGCACGCAACCTCCACAGACGATGATCACCAAACTTACCAACCACTGGAACCGGGCTGGTCTCGCGAAGACTCCTTGAAACTCGGACAAGGCATGCGAGTCATTTTGAATCAGTGCCACTCGGGCCATCAGTTGTTGAGAAAGCCCTCGGCGGAAAAGCACGCCCATGCAAGCCATCATCGGAACGACAATTCCCCAGTATGGCATCGAGTCTCGCAAAAATGCGAGCGTTTTTAAGCCTGGTCCAGGTTCAACAAATGATTCCGTCTGGATTTGCTCCATTTTCGGGAGCAACCAGTTGCAGATACCAACCATTCCCAAGAACACACTGCCAAGGATGAGCATGGCCTGGAGGAGCACGAACCCGACCGCCTTTTTGAAATAGCGTTGGCCCTCTGCCCCACCCGCCAATCGGTCGAGCGCTGCCGTCGGCATGCCCGCGAGCCATTGTCCCAACGCAATTCGATAGGCGGCAGGCAAGGAACTATCGGAAGCGAAGCTTTCGACCGTGCCCCGGTCGGTCACATGCGTTTCAAAACGCGATTGCAGAGTTTGAAAAGCCAGTTTGGACGTGCCGCCTTTGCGAGGGTCCAGGCAGATGGGAATCTTAGCCGCGATCAAATGACGAAGCTGTGAGTGGAACGCTCGGACGAGCTCTATTTTTTCTTGCTCAGATCGTGCTTCCATTGGCAGGATGGGTGAAACGTCGTCGATCGTTCGTCGGGTTGAACTTGGAGTCGCAAAGGTGTGTGTATGTTACAGTAGATGCAGATACAGCGGAAATTTATCTAAATTTTTTCGACACGTACAATTCCATTTGCATTGCCAACGCATTTCATCGAACCTGACGCGCAAGGGGGAACTTCGCCGATCCTTTCAGGATCGGCCACCTTTTGCCAATTGTTTACGGTGGTGTCGCTTCGCTCAACCACCGGCTAACGTCTCGCTACCCCTCCGAGATGAAAAATCGCGAGAAGAGAAAACCGGCGCAATACCGAATTTTTAATAGCCCAGCACTAGCGCCCTCTGGCATGCTCATGCTCACCCCCAAGATGATCTTGATTCCGATTTCGGTTTTGCGTAGGGTGTCATTTTAGGACCGTGCTCCAGGCACGATTCCCATTTTCCCAAACATTTGCGTTACCTATCGCGGCACGCGACCGCGGGTCAGCTAAGTAAGGCTCCAATGACCAATCGCATCTTGATCGTTCGACTGTCCGCGATTGGGGACTGTATTCTCAGCGTTCCTGTTCTGAACGCTATACGACGCAATTTTCCAAATGCTCGTATTGGATGGGTTATCGAAAAAGCCGCATCCCAACTGATTCAGGGGCACTCGGCGCTTGACGACCTTTTTGTTGTCTCCAAGCAAACTTTTAAGTCCCCTCGTCAGCTTTGGACGTTGGCAGCACAGCTGCGTGCGTGGAAGCCCGACGTCACCCTGGACTTGCAGGGACTGACCAAGAGTTCAATGCTTGCTTGGCTATCGGGTGCCAAGTTACGGCTTGGATTTCAACGCGACGACTTCGATGGTCGGGAATTGAGCTGCTTCCTCAACAATCGACTGTACGCTCCCGAGTCCGAACATATTGTTGATCGAAGCCTAGAACTGCTGAAGCTGCTGAGTATCGAAGATCTTGCAGTCGAATTTCATTTACCTGAACAGGAAACGGATGCCACCTTTGCGGAGCGAGTCCAAAATGCGAACGCGTTGGAGGGGCGATTTGCCGTGATCAATGTTGGTGCAGGTTGGATTTCAAAACTCTGGCCAGCGGAACGGTACGCAAGCGTTGCGCGACACCTAGCTGAATACTGGGGGCTGCCTAGTTTGGTTGTCTGGTCTGGCGAACAAGAAAATTTGGTGGCGAAACAAATCGTAGCAACATCGAACGGGCATGCCGTGCTCTCTCCCGCGACGACCCTTGCGCAGTTGGCAAGTCTCATTCGACGTGCAAGTCTATTCGTAGGATCCGATACAGGACCGATGCATCTATCGGTCGCAGTGGGTACACCGACGGTTGGAATGATTGGGCCGATGCCGCTTGAACGCGTATGTCCCTATGGCGCAAGGAATCGCGGTGTTCAGAATGTGCGACTATCGAAGGGTTCCGACCGAAAATCAGACTGCGCACCCATGCTCTCAATCGACTCCGAGCGTGTGATTCAAGCTTGCGATCAGTTGATGTCGAATAGCCATCTCGGTAAGCTGGCAAGCTAATCAGAGTGTAGTGCTATCGCTCCGCGCGATCACCTGCAACCAGCATGGAAAATCAGTGGGGACTTCGGCATGGAGTACCTGACCAAGGCCGATTTTTCTTAATCAGAAACTCACACGCTCTTCTCTGTAATCGTCAACGAGCCTCGATAGATTCTAGCTAAACATCAGTCGTGACCAGTCCAACCTGTTGCGTTGATCAAAGCGGCAAAGTCGTAATTAAGATTCTTTTGGAGGTAATTTGAATGACAACATTAAGATGGAAACGGCGTGGTTTTACACTCGTCGAGCTTTTGGTGGTGATTGCCATTATCGGGATTTTGGTTGGGCTGCTGCTGCCAGCGGTGCAATCTGCTCGCGAAGCTGCTCGAAGAATGCAGTGCACCAATAATCTTAAGCAACTCGGTTTAGCATGCCTCAACCTTGAGAGTGCAACCAAGAGCTTTCCGCCAGGTTTTACGTCGTTTTCTGAAACTGCAACCACTCCGCCAAACAATATTAATTCTAGTGGCACCCCAAACTTTCCCGCGTTCATCGTAACTGGTTCGCAAGGTGGAGGAATGGTGGCGCGAGCACACGTTTTCGGCCCATCATGGGTTATGCATGTGAATGCCTACATTGAGGAGAAGGCGCTCGAAGGTCGTATTCAGAAAGGAATGGAGGTCGACGACTTGAATGAAGCTTGCCCTTGGGACAACTTGGACGGTACGCCTCTTCGTCGCCCGGATATTGACACACAGACCTTTGCCAGAAAGTTCATGTCTTGCCCTAGTGCCGCTCCAACGGAAATTCATTACAACGACTTGTCTATTGAGAATCTGCATAAATCAAACTACGCAGCCTGTTTCGGTGGGCAGTTTATGCGCGACGCGAGCCGGCGCGGAGATACGACGAAACGTGGAATGTTTGGAGCCGTGGAAAACATTGTGAAGTATGGATACGGAGAGCGATTTGGCATCGGCAAGGGAACTCGCTTTGGCGCGATAACGGATGGCAGCTCGAACACCGTTGCAATTAGCGAAGTGCTTGCGAATGACAGGCAGGACGGACGAACCAGTTCGTCTGCTCCTGCCGGGATGAATCGCGATATTCGAGGTGCTCTTCTCTGTCCCATGATGGGTGGAAATTCCTTTAGCGGATTTTTCCCACCGAACTCAAAGGGCACCGATGTAACCAGTGGATGTCCTCTTGCGACTGATCCAGCCGCTTTTCCGAGCACGCATCCAATGTTTTGCACTCAAAATCGAGATGTCAGCCCAACGACAGGCGGTCAATGGCAGGTGGCCGCTCGCAGCCAACACACAGGTGGGGTTAACACTGCGTTCGGCGACGGTTCGGTTCGTTTCTTTAGCAGCAGTACCGACCGGGTCGTTTGGTCAGCATTGTGTACTATTGCTGGTGGCGAAGTTGCAAACGCGGACAACTAACATTGAGGTTGTGATGTCTTACCGATTTGAATTACCCTTTTTGCTAGTCTTTTGTTTGTCCTGCCTGAGCGGATGCGGATCGAGCACGCCAGGTTCCGTGGACATGGGAGGCGAGGACGGTACCAAGGTAGCTGTCCTAGTCGAGGAATTGAACGAGTTGAAAGGTGATGCCAAAAAAATGGCAGACTCGTTTATCTCCAAGCCAAGTGCGGGAGATGCCAAAAAATTCAACACCATGAACTACTACATCAAGGGTAAACCTGAGATCAAGGGAGCAACTGCGACTTGCAAAGTTCAAATTGAAAAGCAGGATGGAGCATCCTTGGGCGAGCTGGAGTGGAGCTTTGAAAAAATGGCGGATGGATGGAAAATAAAGTCGGCTCCGTTACCGTAACGGCTCGAGCATTACGAGGCTGGGTTGTTTCAGCTCCGTTTGATCTGTTGGTGCTTGCAAATGTGTGTTGGCCCTTGCTTTTGTTGCCTGGGCTGTCCACGAATACCGATACCGCAGTCGACTTTTGGCAGGTTTATTACTTAACGCTACCTCATCGTTGGATCACGCTCTTCTTGGTCGTAGCGGATCCCGATAGGCGGGCGGATCGTACTTGGCTGCTCGTTTCCATGGCGTTGATATCCGCCGGAGTGGTTGCGGGCTCGTACTTGGGAAGCGGTGCGTTTCTTTGCCTTGGCATAGTTGACTACATTTGGAACGGATGGCATTTCGCAAGCCAACATTCTGGAGTCTTGCGAATCTATTCCAGAAAAGTAGACGGTGGAAGCCCGTGGCTCGAGCGCTGGGGATTGCGTGGTTTCATTTTCTATGTGATCGTTCGAACATCCAGTTCGATCCTTTGGCAACTCGAGACCGACTCGCTTGCGAATACAATTGCCATGCTTTTTGACTGGGCAACTCTTTCGATACCCTTGGCGATCGTAGTCCTTAATTTGATAGGCTGGCATCGACAACGATTGCCCAAACTCATCTACGTGACAAGCGTCCTCGCTCTTTATGTTGGGTATCTGATGGCCAGCCACTTCAAACTTTCGCAGTTCATCCTGTGCATTGCGACGGCCGCTGCACTTTTTCACGCAATCGAGTATCTCGCGATTGTTAGTCACTACGCGAATCGCCGACAGCGCGTTGGCTCCAATGGAATAATGCGTTCGATTGCAAAGCAGTGGACGTTGGTTCTGACGATTTTCGTACTATGTTTCGGAACGTTCGGCATATGGGCGAGCTCACCGACGTTAGGCTACGACACCATTTGGCAGGGCTTCAATTTATGGGCGGCGTTCACTCACTACGCGATGGACGGAGTGATATGGAAACTACGTCGTCCAGAAACGGCGATGGCACTTGGTGCATAGCCCTGTCAACGCAATCCTTGTGCGGACTTTGTACACGGCATTTCTCCTGGGTTGTGTTGTCTACAGTTCGTGCTGCCTCTTCTTCACCCACGTAGAGGTTGTTCCCGTGTTCGGGACGAGTCGCCTGACGATGGCGCATTTTTTTACGTCGATGCCTTTGGCCTACCTCTTGGCCTGTCGCGTTCGTACAGGATGGATGCAGCATCCCTTGGCGTTTGTTCTATGCGCGGCATTCACTCTGCATCTACCGTATTCCCTTGCGACAATCTCGTGGGCGCTTAAGCAAATGGAGTCCGATTTCCTGCTTCGCAGCATAGTTCGCTGTTGCATTTCCGTTTTAATTGCATTCACCTGGTTCGCAACTTGCCCGTATCCGCTGACTTGGGCTATCGAGCGCTCTCGGGTTTGGACCCTGCTTGTGTGCGTTACGTTTCCATCCATTTACGGATGGAAGCAGTCCGAGATTTGTCGCGATGAATTCGATGCAAGCCTCGGTGGCATGAGGATCTCTCGAGCTTTTCACTCACTAGAACGTTGGACCGAAATCGCGGGTCCGAGAAAGCACCAAGGAATTGTATTGGATGATTGGCGAAGAAAACTCAATCAAGAAATCGGTCACGCTGAACGGCAACTCGCAATTGCTAGTCGAAACCAAGCGAATGAGAACAACCATTTGCACAGGGCGATGCTGTTGTTGTCTCTATCTCGCGACGCCGAAGCGGAGCAAGTCTTATTGGATTCCAAGTCATCCGATCCGCAAGCCTTACTGTTGCTTGCTATCTCCGCACGCGAGCAAAAAAACTTTATGCGCCAGGAGATGCTGTGCCGCACAATGCTGGAAGAGACCGTCAGGGCCAAGGGTTCAAGCAATTCGCTCGCCTACCAGTTATTAGGAGAATCGCTGGTCGGCCAACGGAAAATTCGAAGTGCCATCGAAATCTATGAAATGGCGATTCAGCAATGCGAGTCTGAGCGTGGCGATTTCGAGATGCGATTAGCTACATTGCTTGGGGAAGCGGGTGACGCCATTAGTGCTGTGGAACACTTTGAGCAAGCAGCACGCTTGGATCCTCGACTATCGGAGCAGGCCAAAAAGCGGATAAGCGGTCTTCGAAGCAATAGCTGCGGACTGGACTAACACTACAAAGTGAAATTCATCTCCAGCTAATCTATCCTTAACACTCACCGCATACGATGGGCACGCGAATGATCACTTCTGCGAACTCAACTCTAAAGGTAATGTCATGATTTTCAAAAGATGGATGCGGATCAACGTTGTTGGCCTATGTGTAAGTACACCTTCGGTCAACTTGCTCTTTGCACATGACAATGACAAAACTCACGCGCACGCTGTTCGAGCTGTCAAACCTGCCGAAATGTACCAACCTACACCGATGCCTGATCGCATCATACTGACTTGGGCCGGCGATCCAAAGACCACCCAGGCGGTAACATGGCGAACGTCCGTTGAAGTCGCGGATGGTTTTGCTGAACTGGCGATCGCTGGCGGTGGTCCGGATTTCGCCGTGCTCTCAGAAACGTACCGCGCGACTTCAACTGCTCTCAAGACCGATCTCAACACGGCCCATTTTCATAGCGTTCAGTTCAAAGGGCTCAAACCAGGAACAAAGTACGCATATCGCGTTGGCGACAAAACCAATTGGAGCGAGTGGTTCCATTTTTCGACGGAAAAGGACACAGCAGAACCCTTCTCGTTTATCTATTTTGGTGATGCTCAGAACGACCTTCGTTCCATGTGGTCGCGCGTCATTCGCGAAGCCCATTCCGATGCTCCCAAGGCCAAGTTCATCATTCATGCGGGCGATTTGATCAATCGCGCTCAGTCAGACGGCGAATGGGGCGAGTGGTTTGGCGCTGGGGCATGGCTCAATGCAATGATCCCAAGCGTACCCAGCGTTGGCAATCACGAAATGCATAAAGAAGAAGATGGAAAGAGCCGTCTTTCGCACCACTGGCGACCGCAATTCACTTTGCCTCAGCAAAACTGCCCCGAGGGTCTTGAAGAAACCTGCTACACGCTGCAATATCAAGATACGCTGATCGTTTCGATGAACAGCAACGAAAAGCTAGAGCAACAAGTGGAGTGGCTGGATGTTGTTTTGAGCAAGAACAAGCTGCGCTGGGTCATTTGCAATTTCCACCACCCGATTTTTTCAACCGCCAAAGACCGCGACAACGCCAAGCTTCGGAACCTTTGGAAACCCATCCTGGACAAGCATCGCGTCGACCTCGTCTTGCAAGGCCACGACCATTCTTATGGCCGAACAGGGCTTGAAACGCCAGTCGCAACGCCCCAGACCATCGGCAATGTCCCTACGGGTGTCAACAAGGTCGACACGTTCACGGGGACTGTTTACGTTGTTTCCGTTAGCGGTCCCAAGATGTACAACCTTCAGCCCAACGATTTCATGAAGCGTGTTGCCGAAGATACGCAACTCTATCAAGTGATCCGCATCGACGGCGACCGACTCTTTTACGAATCGCGAACAGCCATTGGTGACTTGTACGATGGATTCG
>JANMNR010000647.1:0-11386 GCA_031368325.1 Pirellula sp. | reverse complement strand
GAGCCAAGAGCGGGACCATAGTCTCGATCGATCGAGGGGACTGTGGTCCCGTCCTTTGTGCCTTTCGGCAAACTCTCCAAGTACTCGCGATCGATGGGTTTGTAATCGGAATTGGTCGGCTTCATGAACTGTTCGCGAATGTAATGCACCACCTGATATCGCTCATAAGGCGTCAAATGCGACATTGGCCCCATCAGGCCGTTGCCTCGCGTCAAGGTCATAAACATCTTGAGCGGATCGGTCCCGAACTTCAGCTTCTGCGTTCCAAAGGCGCGAGCTGTCGGGAGGGAGGGGCGATTTCCATCGGCTCCGTGACAATCGATACAGAAGCCGTTGTAGATGGCTCTTCCCGCTTCAAAGTCTTTTGCCTTGAGCTTCTTAAGAATCCCAGCGTGATCGAGATCAATCCAATCTTCCTTGATCGCTAATTGCTCCGAAGTGGGTTTCAAGTCTCTAGCACGCGAGGAACCGCCACGAGCGACGTCAATGACATACGCCGCCAAATCAAAAAACTGGCTCTGGTCCTTTAATGCAGAAATGAGACCATCCGGCATCATCGATTGGCGATCCATCGTTTTGGCATCGATGGAGTCCGCATCGATCTTGATGGGATGCTCAAGATCGGATGCCAATCGAAGTATCAGTTGCTTGGAGGTATCCTCAACGATGATTCCCGTATAGAGAGTTCCGTCGTTAGTCAGAACCTTGGCCGTTTCAAAGCCTTTACGGATGTCCTTCGACGGAAAAAGTAACGACTGAATCAGATACGCATCGGTTAGATTGGCAGGATCGATCCCAGCTTGGAGGTTGGCCAGATTTGGGCCGAGCGGAGAATCTCCGTCGCCACTGGCGTGACAATTGACGCACGCGGCTGCGGATCGATAGAAGAGTACGGCACCTCGGCGTGAGTCTCCGCGCAAGTGAGTTTCATTTACCAGTTCCTGAATATCGGTTGCCTTCAGCAACTGCTCCGTTGTTTCCGCTTTGCGAAGTACATCGCCCAATGCAAACGGTTGGTCGAGGAGTAGCAGGACGACAACAGAGATTCCAAATGCGTTTTGAATGATGCGATTCTCTCGGTTCAGACTTGTTGCCGTGCAAATTCGATGGTCTCTATAACGCAAATTGCAGCATACATTACAGGCAACGCGACTGCTAACCACCTATGCATAAGTTTTCGAACAAAATGAATGAACATGGATGAACAAGACATACAGGATGATTTCAATTCGCTGATAGATCCTGTAAGTCAATGTTCGTCTCTCCGGTTGCGTCGACGAGCTATGGTTATGCCAGTTTACTTATGTACGGGTGCTTAACGGATTTGCATGTCTAAATAGCAGTTCACCGTAGTCTGAGCGATGTCGATTGCTTAGACTGGAAGTGCGAATTGGCTCGCGCCCAACCTCCACCATGGAGACTGCTATCGTGAAACAGATGAATCGCTCGAAAAACACTCGTTTTGCTGCCCGCAATTTTGACAAACGTTTTGGGTTCACCTGGACGGAGCTGTTTGTGTGCTTGGCAATCCTCGTTGTTTTGGTGGCGTTGCTTTTGCCTGTTACCCGAGGAGGCTCCCGAGAAGCAGCCCGGAGGATGCAATGCAGCAACAATCTAAAGCAGATTGGCCTCGCATTGTACAACTATGAACAGCAATACAAGATGCTACCGCCAGCCTATACGGTCGACGCCGATGGCAAACGAATGCATAGCTGGCGAACACTGATCCTACCGTTCCTCGAACAAACGGAATTGTATAACAAGGTGGATTTCTCCAAGGCTTGGGATGACCCGGCCAACGAAGCCGTGCGAGGCGAAATCGTATCGGTGTACCGCTGCCCCGCCAACAAAGGTGCGGCAGGAGAAACCACCTATCTCGCGATCGTCGGTGAGAAGAACGTCCTGCGTCCCCTACACGGCAGGGCCTTTTCAGAAATCGTGGACGGGACAAGCAATACGGTAATGGTTTACGAAGCAGATACGACGCAGGCCGTGCACTGGATGAGTCCTCACGATGCGAGTGAAGAAACATTCGTTTCGTCCAACGAAAAATCCAAGACAGTGCATACCGGCGGCCGGAACACTTGCATGGCCGATGGGAGTGTACGGTTTATTTTCAAAGAAATCTCTAGTGAAGTATCGCAGGCCCTCGCGACGGTGGATGGTCATGATCAGCCACCCGCGGAGCATTAAATTCCTAAAAACAGCCCGGCCGCAGCTAGGGTGTCAACGAACGACCATGACCCAATAGCATCCGCCGAGGATACAGGCAGCCCCGACCAACTGTGCACCTGTAAAAGATTCTCCAAAGAGAATTACGCTGCCTATCGCAATAACGACGGGAACGCATATCTGATACACACCACCTGCCGCGACGGTCAGATGCCGGAAGCCTTCCGTCATCGCAAGTTGCCCAATCGTCGCACTGATGCCGGCTAAAACAAGCACGATAAAGCCACTGCCATCAATCTGTTTCTGCAGCAGTGAGTAGACGGCGAACGGTAATGAACCGATCAGAATATAAACGCACTGTGAGGTGTATATCATGGCCGTGGATTCAGTGAGTGTCAGTTTCCGGATCACGATCACGGTTCCTGCTGCCATGAGCGCGCCGAAAACAGCCAAGGACTCGGCCCAACCAAACAGAAACAACTGAGCTGGAGTTCCGATCAAGAGCGTCAATCCAAGAAACGCCAATACGTTTCCAGCAAGCTTACTGGCACTAAACGACTCGTGCAAAAACCAAACGGCCATCAATGCAGAAATGACAACATAGGTGTTGCTGATGAGAGTCGCTTTGCCAGGCCCCAACTCAGGAATCGTCAAATAGTAGGCGATGGTTCCCAAGACTCCCATTAGCCCTCGGTAAGCCAACATGCGATCCGTCAACGCTCGATAAATGCTGACATGTCCGCCATATCCAAACATGGCCCTCACAAGCGCCATTCCGACAATGGCGCGAAACAGCATGGCAATCCAAGGACTTATATCGGACTGCGTGAGAGGATTGAGCGTACGCGCGTTAATGCTAAAGAAAACAATCGACAGGAGCATGCAGATCGCTCCCCACCTAGGATGGGCTCGTCGCGTTGACGGATCAGTTGTTGAGCTCATGTCACGGATTGATCAAGTAACATGATGATGCGGTTTTCGAGTTGGAATGGCATGGTTTACCGTCATTCTGGCGGACTAGTCGATTTTTGCGAATAGCGGAAATCAGAAGAAAAGGACAGAGAGAACGATAGCATCCGAAAGGTTCACCCCCGCGTGTTTCCCGGCAAATCGCCGTTTTGTCGTTTCCCGATGTTTTTGAATGGAAACGATGCGAGCGCCATCTGCCGTTCGATCAACTCCAACACACATAGGGGCACGATCCATGCTGCCCACGCGGTGATTGGATAAGTCCATTCCGATTCAAAGCCAATGGCCATCGCTGCTCCCGAGATCAATCGGAGCACGACAGCGGAGCAAAGCATCACAAAGCAGCGGCTCATCCAAAATCGGTGCTTCTTGAAATCGCGTTCCCTCGCACGACGCCAACCCATGCCGGCGCAGGCGGCGGTGCCCAACGATAGCAATGCAAAGCCGGCGCTCGCGACGCCACCACCATTCGCGTAGGCCGACATCCACAAACTGCTAGGAACCAACAGCGTCAATAGTCCGGTGACATGCAATCGACCGATCCACCGATGTTTCGTAGGGAAGCTCCGACGAAAGCCGTCGCTGAGTAGAACCAAGCCGCTTACGAGCGCAAGGGGAGTAACAACGATATGCACATAAAAGGCCAAACAGTAAAAACCGAAGAAATAGTCCTCCCGGCCAAGCAAGAATTCCGCTTCAAAGTTTGGAGGAAAGTAGTCGGCATAATTGACAAGAATGCCAACCAAAACCTTCAGTATCAATATTACCGTCGCCCATTTCAGGACACGGATCGACCACACGAATCGAAGGTCGCGTTGCATGATTGGGCTCCAGAGGCATCGAACCGAAAATGCTGAATCACCAGCCGTAAGTTTGCGGAACTTGTAAATGCATGGATAGTGAGGCGAGGATTATTCTAATTCGCAACTTTCACCACAAGGGATTCCAAATCGCGATGAGATGAAGTAGGGACTGGTGCCAGTTCGAAACACAAATCCCGTCTATTGGGGAGTATTTCGCCCGATAGACTGACGATTTGCGTCAAAATACTCCGATAAAGCAAGATACGCACGGCTATCGAATCGAGGTTCTTTGCTAGCAATTTGGCCAGGGAGGGAGATGCAACGATAGCGTGAGCGTTGACGAATCTTTAGCGCTTAAGGCTTCCTATGTCTAATATCGCGACATCCTTTGCTACAGAGTATGAGAATCAAGAGCAATTCGAACAGATTTACCAACAGCAGGCTGATCCTTGGGACTACTACTCGGTTGCGGAGCAGGCAAAGTATTCTCGCATGTCAGAGACCGCAAAGCGACTCTGCCCTACGCCGCGCAAAGTGCTCGATGCCGCTTGTAGTTTAGGCTACCTAACAGAATTGATGGCGGATTATTCGCCTGAAGTTTTTGCGTTTGATATCTCCAATGTTGCAGTACAACGAACTCGCCAACGATGTGTCGCTTTGAAGTCGGCGACTCAATTTCACGTCGAACTCGGCGATGCGATTCGTCCGCATTATTCGCCAGCGTCATTTGAAGTGATCTTTCTGGGTGATGTTGTTCGAATACTGCCGAGCGAAGCGGACCAGCGATTGGCTATAAGAAATACGTTGTCACTTTTGTCAGACGACGGCATTCTCATTTTGACGGACTGCATGAAGTGTACCGATCAGAAGGCATACGCCGCACTTGTGGAGAGCGAGGGAGGATGCATTCAAGAAAAGATTTTCTACAACGACCGTTATTGGATTAAGTTTCGAAGTTTGGTCAAACGATTGGGCAGTCCACAACGGATTCAGAAGCTTTTGCGGAATTCGACAATCCACCATTGGCTCTGCAAACTCGCAAGCCTTCGCGGCCCCGCCGGATCAAAACACTTCGGACTTGTGGTAAAGAAGTTTAATGAGACTAGAGCGGCGCTGAATTGAGTCGAGTCGTATCCAAGGTTAGCTCGACTATACCTGAAGGCCGATCGAAGCGACCAAGTTTGGATTCGAGTGTGATGTAAACAAATCGAATCCTGTTCGAAGCACTCGTTGCTGTCGCCTTGCATCTGCCTGATTGCTCGAGAGTCAATTCCTTTGTTGCCAGCGGTTGGTTGTTTTGGTCCATCAGCCAAAGTACATAGTACATTCCGTTGGGAGGACTCGCGATGCCGCTTCCAAAGAAATGGACTTCGTGGCTCAAAGCGTCCCACAGAATATGTCCCTCCGTCATGCTAGCTGTATTGGTCCGCTGCATTGCGACCAGCAAAGTCTTCGCGTTTCTTTCCTCCGAAATTTCGGAATCCTTGGGAAGCGTGGTTGACCCGATTGCGAGTGTACTCGACGGAGGACCCGATTTCACGTTCGGGTCTTTACTAGCCGACTCTCTTTGCGAATGAATTGGGAATACCGTCGTCATCAGCAGAATGCCCGCTGCGAAAGCGATTAAGTACGGAAGTGGACCTCTCCATCCAACTGGTTCTGCTTTGCAGTCCAAAGCATACGCATCGTCGATACGGAGGCTGACGCGTGGACTCGGTGCGATCGCTCCTGCGACAATCCGCGATCGCTGCTCCGACGACAGTGAATCCTCCGGAAGTGCAGAATACAGAACATCGATTCCTAATGAAATCTCTTTCTCCAATGCAAGACAACTCGCACAGCCTTGCAGGTGCGTTTCCACTGCTGATCTTGTATTATCGTCCAGTTCGTTAAGTAGAGATTCGACCAACAAATCTCTGATTTGATTGCAGTTCATCGATACTCCCGTGACTCGCCCATTGATGCGAGCAGATGCCTTAGTTTCAATAGTCCGGTTCGAATGTTTGTCTTTACACTGCCGAGCGGGACACCTAATTTCTGTGACACTTCGCGGTGAGATAGACCGTCAAAAAAGGCAAGCAATAAAGACTGCCTTTGCAATTGCGGCAATTGACTCAACGCGGATTGAACCTCTAAAGCGTTTTCCGAACTGATGGGGCGATCGTCCGGTGCCTCGTTTGAGGCAAACACTACGCCGCCTTCCTGGACAGCCGTCATGAATCTATGCTGTTTCCGATTCTGCGAGGATATAGCTCGATAGCGATCTAGCGCACGACTTCGGGCGATCGTCAATAAGTAGCTGCGCAAAGTACCGCGGTGCGATTGAAAATGGGAGGCATTTCGCCAGAACTCCCAAAACACCTCGGAGACGACGCCACTCGCTTCTAACTCATCAACGCAAATTCTTCTGCACAGTGCGTTCACCTGTCCGCCGTAAATTCGAATCACGGTATCAAGAGCCGATTCGTCTTTGCAACAAATCAGTTGAACAAGTTCTGCGTCGGACAATTGACCATGCTGTTCCGTTAAAACCGCTTTCTCTTCACTCAATTTTGCGTTCCATAACATTCTCATAGTCTCGCAGCAAATCGAGTGACTCCTCGGCAAGTACCTGAACTCCTTCCGTCAACCAGCAGCGTCTCCCCTCCAATTCTTGTTGCTGCAGAATAAATCGAAACCCAGACGCCTGACCGTCCTTGGAAATGACAGAGACAAATACGGCAGCAAAATCTTTGTCCAGTACGGTACCGCCCAACTGCCAATCGACGCAATTCGCCAATCGGTCGAAAGGGGGCTGCATAACCAACTCGCTAAACCTAGAAAATGGTCCCGTTTGCAACCGATTCTCCGGCGACGCCAAGCTGTAGCAGACTCCAAGTTTCTTCGGATCAAACACTGCACTACGAATTGAATTGACTTGCATCGTCACAACGTCGGCTGGGCTCAAATCGGGCTGCGGAATACTCGTGTCAAGCTCCGGCTCAACAATCAATGGCTCACTGGAATTGATTCCACTAACAAAGAAAACAAAAGCAAACCAACATGAAATGCCAGCAACGAAACAAGCGGTCAGCCCGTAAACCTGATTTCGTGTCGTGAATTTTCTCATCATGCCTACCACTGGAGCCTCTCGTCCATTTGAACGTAACACAACCGTACGAGGCGAGCCCATTCGCTGGATTTGAAAAAACGGCAATTTCATGAAATTATTTTGCGAAATGGATTATTCGCCCTCCCAGTACGGAAATTCATCAGAAAACGACATCCAATGACTAGCCCGCAGCCGTACTGTCGACATTGAAATACTTTTTTTAGAAGCGCGGCAGGCTGAACTCGACTCAGCTAACGCGACTCGCAAGCTAGCGATTCCGCACCGAAATCAAACGCTTGTGCTTCGTGCTAGGCAACTCGAACACGCCGCTCGCCTTACATCAATCGGAATGGGAGCAAATGCAAATGGGAATGCCATGGATCTTCAATCGGCTCTTTACTGGCTTGGTTTTCGTCGGCCTTTTCGCGGTGAATCCACTGCTAGGTTCCGACCACCTCGATTCGCCAGGCGTAAAAGTTGATGGGTCGGTCGACATCAATGACTTGTACGCCTTTCAGTCACCTACCAATCCTGCCAATGTTGTCTTTATCATAACCGTCAATCCGTTTGCAGGCGTGTTGAGTGGGACGACCTTGAATCCCGCTGGCGTCTACGAGCTGAACGTAGATACGAACGCAAACGGTACTGCCGATCACGTTTTTCGATTCTATTTTTCCGCGGCAAGACGCGGTGTTCAACGATATGTCGTTACACGGGCCAATGGCAATCCGTTCGTAAGTGGCCAAACGGGCCAAGTTACGCGGCTTCAAAACGGCGGTAGTGTCACTGTCGGACTATTCGAAGACCCGTTCTTCTTTGATCTGAATGGATTCAACAACGGATTTGCATTCACCGGACGTGACTTTTTCGCTGGAGCAAACATCACCGCAATCGTCATGGAATTACCGCGAAGCACCTTTGGGACCAACAATATTGGAGTTTGGGCATCCACGGTGCTTCAGGGGCGTCAATTTGATCGAAAGGGTCGGCCCGCGATCAATACGGTTTTGATTCCGTCCACGATGAAGAATCAATTCAATTCAACGCAGCCAGCTTTCGATTCGGCCCTCTTTGGAGCTACTGTGCGAACGTCACTGCTTGGCCTCGGTAACTCTCCTGAACGTGCGGCATCGCTCGCTTCCGTTCTCCTACCAGACATCTTAACGATCGACACCTCTAGTTCGGCTGGCTTTCTGAACGGACGCCAACTGGCGAATGACGTCATCGATGCGGAGCTTTCGCTTCTTTCAAATGGCGCCGTCACTGGTGATCGTGTGAATGCGAATGACAAGCCGTTTCCCGCCCAGTTCCCGTACTTGGGTGCCCCGAACTGATACGTGTCTCGCATCAACCTCCGTCCTCTCTGCTGAATCGTAGCTCGCAATGAATTGCCATTCGATACTTTTGCTTGTGACATGCGTGGGAATTTTCACCTTCGCATCAAATAGATCGTATTCGATCGCGCAGGAACCGCATTCAAACGCGATTTCGGATAGTCCATCGAAATCGATTCAAGGTAAAAACCCATACCAAGTCTCGTTCGCAGACTTTGAATGGCAACTGAGGGATTCGGCCCCTCTATTTGACGGACGCGGTGGGATTGGTGAGAAAGTGCCCACAGAAAAGGCGATTGATCTCTTCTTGAAACGGATCAAAGAAGACCCACAGGACTATGCAAGTAGGACCATTCTTGGCGAATTGTACCTTCGACAAGCGACCGAAGACGACAATTTAGCCTCGTACGGTCTTGCGATGGACGCGCTTCGAGACGCATTGAAGATCAACGCAAATCACAAACCAGCAAAGTTTGGAATGGCAAAAGTGTTGATCGCTCAACATCAGTTTGCCGATGCGATTTCGCTACTGTTAAAGTCGATACCCGACGAATCGCAAAGCCCTGCCGATCTCGCGTTGATCGTGGACTGCCATTTAGATATGGGCGATCTTGCGAAAGCAAAGGTGGCTCTAAACCGGCTAGCAATGTTAGAAGACTCCCCACCGATTGTTGCGAGGCAAGCACGATTGGCAGAACTAACCGGTCACCAAGACGAGGCTGTCGAGCTGATGGAATCGGCTCTTCGAGTTGTGCGCCTTGGCAGTGCTGATCCGACTGAGTGGCACTGGTACCAATGGCGATTGGCAGGACTCGCGTTCGACATGGGTGACCTACCAAAAGCGCACAGCTATGTTCAAGAGATCCTAAAAGTTGATCCAAGCGACGAACGGTCAACCATCTTGCTCGCGAAGATACAATTTGCAAAAGGAAACCCCAACGAGACGCTCGACTTGCTGACCGACTTGGTCACGTCGCATCCTAGTCCGCCAACTTTGTCGATGCTCGGAGATCTCCACGAGACTCTAGGCGACTCGAAAAGCGCAGCAAAGTACTTGGATCAAGCAGAAGAAGTTGTTCGTGAAGAGGCACTAATTGCGAAAGCGGCTCATGCGCGTGAGGCCGCAGTCTTTTTTGCAGACCACGATCGTCATTTGAACGAAGCCCTTGAACTGATTCAAATCGATTGCAAACAAAGACAAGACCTATATACCCGAGATGCACACGCTTGGATTCTCTTTAAAAATAATCGATTACAAGAAGCAAAAGCAAAATGCGTTTCGCTTACTGAGCTCGGAGCAAAGGACCTATCGTGTCTTTATCATGCGACAAAAATCCATCAAGCGTTAGGCGAAAATGCGATTGCCAAAACGTACTTACAAAAAATCATTAACGTGAATCCAGCCTTCTCTATTCGGTATTCGGCTGACGTGGCTCGTCTGCAAGCGACTTGGGAAATGCAACCCGAACGCTAAACGAGCTCGGATTTCTTATCAACCATGACAGCTGTTAGGTGTGTAAACACCAAAGGGTATAACCGTGCGCAAATCGCGACAGTCACAACGTAAAGATCTCGCCATGAATCGATCAGCCAAAGCGAGGCGGTACCGACGACCCGTTTACGAGTCACTTGAGGAACGATCGCTCCTTACCAGTTACATCATTGACACTCTCGATGACTCAAATGCTCTTGACGGAAAAGTCAGTCTCCGCGAGGCGATCATTGCAGCAAATACAAACCTACCATTTCTTGACGCACCTCAGGGTGGCACCGGACCAGGTGTCGTCGATTCCATTCGATTTGCCGCCTCACTAAGCGGCCAAGTCATCGCCTTGAGTTCCCTCGGTTCGTTGCAGATTTCGGACTCCGTAGACCTAGGTGACGCCGCTTCACCTCCCATAGTCATCGATGGACAAGCCCAACGCGTCTTCAACGTAGCCAACAACACGTCCGGCGTATCGATCTCAAGCTTCGTCATTCGAAACGGCCAATCTACCGAAGGCGGCGGACTCAGAATTGGCGACGGCTCGACTGTCCGCCTCGCGAATACGATTTTCCAAAGCAATCTCGCCGAAAACGGTGGAGCAATTTTCGTCGCTGGCGGCAGCCTTAGTATCACATCATCTACCATTACCAACAATCGTGCCACCGCCGCCAACGGCAGTGGAGGTGGTGTCTTCATACAAAGTGGGAGCATCGCATTTACCAACTCACAGCTTGCGTTCAACAGCGCGGCTCGCGCAGGCGGGGGTATCGAGATTGTCAACGGCACACTCAACCTTACACGCACGAACCTGATCAACAACGATGTGAATGGACTGGCCATCGCAGCAAACCCAGGTAACGGCGGTGGACTGCATGTCTCTGGTGTTGCTACCGTTTCAATCGAAGGGGGCGTCGTGTTTGGAAACTCAGCCGCCAGCGAAGGTGGTGGACTTTGGAATCAAGCGGGCAGTACTCTTAACGTCAACAATGCATTCATTAGCCGAAACAGAGCGTTTGGCAACGACGCAACCAACGGTGGCGGTGGAGTCTTCAACAACGGCGGTATCGTCAACATCACCGGCGCCGCAACGGTCATTAGCAACAACATCGCATCAGGTACCTTGGGTTCAGGCGGTGGCTTGTTCAACGACGCTGGGGGCCAGCTCAATATCACTGACGCTATGATACTTGGAAACATCGCCAACCGAGCCGGTGGTGGTATCGAAGCGATCGCTGGTACGACGACAACGCTCATTAACACCATCGTTCGGCAGAACAACGCGGGGGTTGCCCCAGATGCGGTCGCTTCGCCAGGCAACGGAGGTGGGTTCCACATCACCGGTGCTGGCAACGCTACGATCACAGGCGGTGAATTCAGCGACAACGTTGCTGCACTTGAGGGTGGTGGTGTTTGGAATGGTTCGGGAACCATGACCATCCAAGACACGCTCATCACTCGCAACATTGCCAGAGGCAACGCTGCCGACGACGGTGGTGGTGGTGTGTTCAACAACGCTGGCACACTCAATATC
>JANMNR010000633.1:0-2136 GCA_031368325.1 Pirellula sp. | reverse complement strand
GGATGCAAGTATTGGCCTCGACAGAGCCATGGCTTATCGAGGCGTCTATGGTTGTCAGCTTGAACATTCCCAACCGAAATAAGTAAATACTTGCTGAGCAAACTGCCGTGCGTGGTCAGTTGTTGGAGTCGTATGCCGCAGAACTGATTCGAAAAGGTGTAATCGGGAGCCAAACATGGGCTGAAATCTCAGGTCCTTGTCCGCGAGCCAATCGCCAGTTCCGAAATTCCTGACGCAGAGTTCGTTAACCTTTTCGAGGAACTGAGTGTTGGCGAGGAATTGTAGGGTGGGCTAAAATCAGGGTGTTTGAAACCTAACTCGCAGACAATGCGACCGTTGCTTTGCCGAGTTGCCGGACTAGAAACATGCGCTCTGTACCAAAACTTGATTTGAAAATGACGGCCTCCGAGTATGCGCTTTGGGAACGGGAACAAACGGACAAACACGAATACTACGCTGGCGAAGTTTTTTCACAGGCGGGAGGCTCACGCCGTCATCGTTTGATCGGCTCCAATATCGCCTGCGTTCTCGGAAACCACTTGAAGGATCGCGATTCCCAAGCCCATCGTAGCGACATGCGTATTCACGTCGAAGCGACCGGTTACCAAGCCTATCCCGACGTATCGGTCGCATGACCACCGATTGAAGGATTCTCGGACGATGTGATTTCCAATCCGATTTTACCTGTCGAGGTTCTGTCGCCATCAACAGCCGACTTCGATCGCGGCGGCAAGTTCGGCCACTATCGACAAATTCCCTCGTTGAAAGAGTATCTGGTCTTCTGGCAGGATGAAGCTCGCGTGGAGCAACATACGCGGACTCCAGAAGGTTTATGGCTACTGCGCGAAGTCGTGGGAATCGACGTGGTTTTGCAGTTGGCGAGCCTCAACGTAACCCTGGCCTTAAAAGAAGCTTTCGATAAAGTAGACTTTCGAACTCAGGAAAATCCCTAGTTATACCGATCGTAGTTTTGATTTATCTAGTCAGCTTGGTTTCGACGCCGTTGTTCCGGGAGGGGCCAACTGATGTAACTCAGACGGTTCGTTGGCAAACATAGACCGCATGAGATTTCCCCGTTAGACTAAACGGGGTGGTTGGTTTGAATACAATTAGTCTGGGGTTAATCCTGTGGAAAAAGGCGCGGCGACTCCAACGAATCTAGATCTGCTCAAGCGGCGCGATCGAAGCTTGTTCGTTTTTGAAAAAAAGTCTTGGTCGGATCTTCGTGCTTGGGTTTCAAGCTGCATTTTCCACACAATTCTATTGATTGTTTTCGCTCTGCTCTGGCGCCCAGGAACGCGTGGATCATCCGGTGAAAAAGACCGCCCAGTTGGAATCGCAGTCGCGCATCAAACCAGCCAAGGCGAGCAGTATGCCTTAGAGGGTGGCGCGAGCAGTGCGAGTGACGCGAGTGCTGCGAAATCCCAGTCCGTTACGCTGTCCGTGGATAACGCGCAGGGTCCACCAATATCGGTTGACAGCATTGTTTCGTCACTGATGGGCAATTCGAACGGGGGTGCCGATGCTGCCGTTGGCAAAAGTGATGCCGATGAGTCAGGACTGTCAGGCAATAGCGGTACTGGCGGCGGGAAAGGTCAGGGCAAGGGCAACAAAACCAAAGCGTCATTTTTCGGAGTGGAAGGATCCGGATCTTCGTTTGTGTACGTCGTCGATCGGTCAGACTCCATGAATGCGTTCGAGGGAGCACCCCTACGATTTGCAAAAAGAGAGTTGATCAATAGCCTGGAATCGCTGAGTGAATACAACCAGTTCCAAGTCGTCTTTTACAATGACTCGCTTTCACCCATGTCTGGTGGGATGATGTTTGCAACAGACCAAAATAAACGGCGAGCCATCAATTTCACGAGAAATATGCCCGGCGATGGTGGAACAGCCCATTTACCCGCCTTGAAACAGGGCTTGTCGTTGGCCCCGGAGGTTCTATTCTTCCTGACCGACGCCGACGACCCCAGCTTATCGATGCCGCAGTTACTCGACATTCAACGGCGCACAGAGATCTCAAGAACCACTATCCACGCCATCCAGTTCAATTCTGGCCCAGCTTCGAATGACGGCAGTTGGATTCGCAAAATGGCTGAGATGAATCGCGGCACTTACAAATACATCGACGTCACT
>JANMNR010000624.1:0-8188 GCA_031368325.1 Pirellula sp. | reverse complement strand
AATTCAACCAGTTCCCAGCGACCGACGAAATCGCACCAACTTCCTCGAGGGTCATTCGGGAGCCAGAATCCATACATGGTCAGAATGACATGGTAACCATGTACCATCGATGGGCCTCGCTGAAAAACTACGAACTTGTCGTTTGAACTCAACTCGTTTGACCGCGACTCGTAGAGGAGCGCGTCGCCCTTTCAGCCAACGCTTTGCTCGCTACCCAACCGTGGTTGCGCAGTGCAATCGCCGTCGCCGTTGGCTCAGCGTCAAACGACAAATCATACAAAACTATGCTTCAAACTTAAAGCTTCTTGTCAGCAGCTTGGCTGCACCGTGTCGAACGACATCGTCGGCTGGCAAGCCTGTCTCGGCCTCCGTTTTGGCTATCTCATATCGCACCTCAGCGTCGGACAAACCATGCGTATTGAGGGCTATGCAAACGACCTTGGTAGGTGCAAAGGTTCCGCCTGCATGTGCAACCGTTTCGTACATGTGGATCACGTCTCGCAGTGCTGGGATTCTCGCCCACTCTGTGAACCGAATATGTGTGCGATTTGATTTATGCACCAGTATCATATGGGTCGCCTGCGAGCCTCGCAGCAAAGGCAACGTTGCAGTCGATGCCGGATTCAAGAACGATCCCTGTCCTTCGACCCAAACGACGTCTTTTCCATCGGCACATGCGATGACCTCTTGCTGTACCGCTCCGCCGGCAAAATCGATTCGGACGGCATCCAACGGAATACCATCGCCAGCAAGCATGATACCGGTTTGTCCTGTTGCCATGAATTTTGAGCGTATGCCAGCAGCCTGAGCAGCTCGATCAAACTCGACCGCTGCCGACATCTTGCCGATCGACATGTCGGTACCGACAAACAGAACGCGTTTGCAAGGAAGCAGTCTGGCGGCCCCGTTTGCCACGCTCAAGTTAGGCGGCTCCTGCCGAATGTCCCAAACCCACTGCCCCTCTTTTAACAGTGAACTAACTCGCGGGTCGTCGTTGAGTTTGACATGCAAGCCGTTGAGAACGTTCGATCCTCCACGTACAGCATCCTCGATATCGATAAAGTACTCTTCCGGCAAAACGCCACCGCCGGGTGCGATGCCGATCACCAACGTTTTCGGTTGGTATCGCAACGCCTCAGCTGCACTCTTAACAATAGGAATTTCCCTGGCCAGAGGAATTCCGGTCAAATCGCGGAGCGAACCACCGGCATGCTTCTGATCGATGACGGCCACCACGCGTTCCGGAGCGAATCGAAGCAGCACCAATCCCGTCTTGCCACGATCCGAAGTGAGGCCATCGTGCATGAGCAATGCGAGCTTATCGTCAGCGCGATAGAGCGGATGTTTAGGCATACTGTACTCCTATTCCTGGCAAGTCTTGATTGACCAAATAACCATCTTCGAACTTTAACCCAACAGTCGGGTCATTACTTAGATTCAGGTGGCTATCGAGATCGATATAGTCGATCAACGATGCAATCTGATGCGCAGCACCGTTTCCAAGTGCCGTGTTTCCATAGCATCCCACCATCGTCTTTAGACCGAATGCGTTTGCTGTAGCAATCATGCGAAGGGCTTCCGAGAGGCCACCACATTTCGTGATCTTGATATTCACTCCGTCTACCGCATGTCCAAAGCGAACAATATCTGCACACGACCGGCAGCTTTCGTCGATAAAGATGGGCAACGCCGTCTTGTCATGGAGCTGACTTAAAAGGTGATCGTTCCCGACCGCCATCGGTTGTTCTATGTGAATGACGTTTCGCGACGCCAACCAAGCTGACATTTCGATGGCGTGCGAAAGACTCCAACCGCCATTTGCATCCACACCGATATAGGCACCTTCCGGAGCCATATCCCTAATGGCGTCGAGCATGGCTTTGTCGGCGTCCATTCCATCGAGCGATCCCATCTTGATCTTGATACCCCTGATGGTACCGAGCTCGCACCATTTGCGGAGTCGATCTTGTGCGCCGGCTGGGCTGTTGATACCGATGGTTACCGAGATCGGTCCTCTCGGTTTTGACTCCAAACCAAGAAGTTTCCAGACCGGTTGGTTCGTCGCCTTGCCCGCCCAATCGTAAAGAGCCATGTCGATTGCTGCTCGCGTGGAAGATCCAATGGCATTTGCAAGTAGTGTTGACTCAATCTGGTGCCGTTGCGTCGGATGGTAGTTCGCAAGCAACTCAATGCATTTGTCGAGGTCTTGCAGAATACGCGTCGCGTACTCGCCGTGTTCTGGGATCTCAAATTCGGCTGCTTCGCCGAGTCCGACGAAGCCGTCCGATTCAACTTCGACAATCGTGCTGCTTGAGCCGGAGGAACTGCCGCGACTGATGGCCAATGCGACTCTCTTGGTAAGCTGAAAAGATCGAAAACGAAGATTGGCCATCGTGCTATGCTGCTGGTTGAGAAATGGACTAGATAGCAAAGGGAATAGGATATCGAAGGTAGTAGAAAGCGTACATCCTTGTTCGAATCGGGCTCGTCTTCTGTTTGCGATTGCCGTTGGCTCGCTGCCAAACAGACAGCTGCGCCGTTGGCTGCGCGTCAAACGACTAGCGGCCTTCGAGGAAGCTTCGAAAGGCTTTCTCGGTTTCGGCGCTTATGTGATGTTCGATGCCTTCTGCATCTATCTCGGCACTCTCGCGTGGCACGCCAATGGCCAGCAGAAAGTCGACCACCAGCTTGTGCAATCCCTGGCTCTGATTCGCAAGTGTTCGCCCCTTGCGGGTAAGTCGGATTGGGCCGTATGGTTCGGATTCCATGAGGCCCAATCGTTTTAGACGCCCGATCGCTCGATGCGCGGACGCATCACTAATTTGAAATAGCTCCGCAAGATCACGAAGTCGACATTCTCCTTTGTTTTGCGAAATCGCTTCCACGGCTTCAGCGTAGTCCGATGCGGTTTCGGAGGTATGGTCCTCCCGAGTCCTCTTATGGCCATTCAAGAGCCGGGTTTGTTTTTTTGCCATAGAAGTCACTCGTCTCTCAACAAAATCTGAATGTCGAATTGGTCCTGTACGATTCGGAAACCGTGTAGCAACGCCTCGTCGCGTACACGAACCGTCTCATCGCTTGACTGCTGGAACAGTTCCCGAAAGTCTAATGCGATTAAATCATAACGCAGCAGTGGCGATGCCAAGTCAGGCGCTAGTTTGACAAGATCGGCGCGACGCTGCCAATACTGCCCCACCGTTTCCACGTCGGGTAACCCGACAAGGTGCGATGCAATACGTCCCGTTGCGAGAGCTCGCGGAAGACTCTTCTTGCCCGTCTCGGAATCCACAACTTCCTGCGTTCGATGCTTCGCCAATTGCTTGGTAAGCCACACGTTGTCCTCTGCTCCAAACGATCGGTTCTCCGATTGCTGCAAGTCATAGGTGGCTCCCAGCACATCAACCAAGCATTCCTGGCTCCACGGCAGTTGTCCAACAAAAAAGCAAAGCATCCAACCAGTTGCCAAGGCGGCCACTGGCGCAAGAACACTTGCACGATGGTCAAGCGTATTGCTAGGCGATGGCTGAAACGATGCCTCGATACAACCTAGAAACAGAACGGGAAACAGGCAGGCCGCATATTGAAACGCAAGGCTCTGGGCTGGCAAGTGCTCCCAAACAAGCAGGACTCCAATGGGTAAAGCAATCGCAAGGAGATGCCAACCGGCGCGATGAATCCCTGAAACAACGAAGGGCAAAAATAGCAGGCCCAGAAAAGGTGCGTTTCGAACCCGAAACAGCAGCCCCCAGAATTCAGTAGGCTTGAGTACCGGCGATAGAATGATCTCATGCACCGACCCGCCAAGCCGGGCAAATCGTCCTGTCTGAAAAGTTGCCAATCCACTCGTAACGTACACAACGCCAAATGAAATAATCGCGATCAAGAAGACCACAAACCATGACCGGGAACTCAAAGCCATCCGTTCCACCGAAGCGTCACTCCGACCAAAGAGTCCTCGCAAGAACATGGCAGCAGCGTAGCATCCAACCACCACGATGCCCCCTTCCTCAAACGAACAAGCTAGTATGGTCGTCAAGGCAGCAAACAAAAACCGCGACGACAACAGCAATCGATACGCCAGCAGTAGAAGCGGAATAGCCACCGTCACCGGGTGCCAGCCATACGTGTAGGCGATATTCATCTGGCCAATCGACGGATGAAACAACCAGGCTGTCCCCCATAGACATGCAGCCAAATCGCTACCGCCCAATTTGCGAACAATCGAAGCAAGCAAAAGTGCTGGTAACGCCAATGCAAGCGACTGCAAAGTAAACGCCAGATAAACGCTTGGCCAGAGCCACCACACTGGAACCAGCAGTGCTAGGCCTGGGTTAAAGTGATCCCAAAAAGTTGGGAGCACAGGCGATTCCAACAGAAAGCCCCTGCCATCGGCCGTATTGGCGATGCGTTGTGTGAAATGCCCGAAGTCGTTGAAACCCAACCGAAATCCACAATAGTACACGTGGCTTTGATAAAGCCACCAAGTGAACACACTCACTGTAATCGAACACAAAACTGCACTCCATAAGGCATTGCGCAATTGTAGACTTCGTGCGAAAGTTGGCGTAAGCCGACTGAATGAAAGCCCAGTAAAGCCCGCATACCAAATCGCTTCCCATATGGATGGTTGTGGCGCCACGTCCGAGAAGCATCTTAAGCATACGAGTCCAATCGGCAGCGCAGCCACTAGGCCGAGCCCAAGCCCCAACCAGCTGTCCTCATTCTTTTGTGTCGCATTTACGCAAGCCGGGAAAACGAAACTGGTCACCCCAAGAAGAAACAGCACGACAAGCGAAACCGCAAAGACCTCCAGTTGAGGCGTGACGGTTGTTTGTGTTTCATAAAAGAAAACAAGATGAAAACGAGTCGACAGCGCGGCTCCCGCTGCAGTCCATAAAGCCGCGATGATGATCGCAGCCATGAGTGCCACGCTCGATTCTTGTGCCGCTGAATTCGCGGAACGGCGTGAGCCGCCCGTTGCTGCAAACCGGAGAGCTTGCGCTCTGCCGCTACCATTCGATTTCGGTAGTTTGTTGTCTTGCAAGGCCGGATTGCCTATCTAGAGATCCAATGAGTCGAGTTGATCCAGCAGCGAATCCAGCTCATCCGGTTTGCGGTCCGGTTTTGCAGTCACAGCATCCAAAGTCGCTGTTGCGGAGCCGCCCGCAATCGACTCGGCAGCTGCTGGATTGAAGTCCACTGCTGCACGGCCGGCTAGAATCAACTGTTCGTTTCGCTCTCGAGCTGCCGCCTCCGCAGGATCCTCGTCCCGTTCCGGAGCGCCAAACAGTTTTGAAAGATCGATCTTGAACCCACCCGCATCGACCGGAGCGCCTGCAATGGCTGGCGTCTTATGCTGTGGGAACATAATGGCGTTTTCAGGGCAAACTCGCGAACAAGCAGGACATCCCTTGCGGCAATTGTCCGGCTGTTCTACCAAGATCGTTTCGCCACGATCCACTCCATAAACACCGAACAAACAGAAATCGATACACTCCATGCAGTTTGTGCATCGGCTGTAATCGATAACCGGATACCATCGCCGTTGCGGGTGCTCATCCATTCGCAGTGGAACAATTCCAAGTGGCGATTCGTGCGAAGCCGGAGTCGCTGCATTGCCATCCAGTCGCCCTGAACCATCCATCGCGAGCGATGTCGAGTTGGTCGGGTTCAAAAACCGGTCTAGCGACAACAGGTCTTTTTTCGGAGCATCGAGTTGTTCGCAATCCAATATGCGTCTAAACTCGGCAGCGAACACGTCGGCGGAGTTTCCTGCCCGCATATCGATCGAGTAAATCCGACGCGATGGCCGAACCGCGATGTTGCTGACTCGGTCGGCTGCCTTTTCGTCCTCTTTCTCCTCATCTTCCTCATCGTCGTCGTTCACAAGGTCCATGTTCAGCAATTGCACTTCGCCATGCTGTCCCCGTATCTCATGTCGATCGAGCACCCAGAAACCAGCTCGATCGAAGAGCCAGCTCAAAATAACTATGGGGCCAGCCCAAGCCCGCATTTTGATAACGCTTTGGCTATCGGAATGCAGATCGTACAGATGGGGAACGACCAAGCTGGTCGTATTGGGAAGACTGGCCGCAATGGTTGCGATGGAGTCTTCTAAGGAACGCTTCTCTGGACTGCGACTCTGGCCTTGAGAGACCACAATCAAGAGACCCGTTGAGACAGAGTCGTCGTTGTTGGCACTAACCATATCTATTCTTCCTCGTTCGATTCGATCGTGTTTGCTTGCCCTTTGATTGTTCTTTGGGCAACATCCCACGCTTTGGCCAGGTGTACTAAGTATTCGGCGGGGCTAAGCATTTCGCTCGAGTCACCCTGCATTTCCATCAACCATCCGTCTCCATATTTATCGACGTTTATTCCCGATGGGTCGTTCAGTAATTGGTCGTTAATCTTGACAACTCGGCCGGCCATCGGCGCATAAAGCCCACTCTCGGCCTTCTTGCTTTCAATGTTGCCAAACTCTTGCCGATCTTTCAACATCGAATTCTCGTCGACGCTGAACTCCAGGAAATATATATCCTGCAAGAGGCGCACAGCATAGGACGAAAAACCGAATCGAACGACGCCGTTGTCCATTCGCGTGGCCCACATGTGATTCTTTGCATAGAGTCGATCGGTTGGAAACTCAGCAGCAAAATCTCCCATCATGAAGGTGAGCGACTCGCTCATGTATAACGAACTCCACGAAACTGGGGTTCGAAAAACACGGATAGCAATCCGTCTACTCGCAACAACCCATCCACCGTCAATTCGATGCGATTGCACTTTCCATCGCCATCTGTTTTCAACACAACAAAACCATCATCGACGTATTCGTTCCACTCTTTCTGCCATTTCTGAACGATGTCCGTTTGGAACTTCATTTCAAAGTATGCGACGTCGAGATAGCCCCGTTTCAATTGCAGGATCATTTCGCGGATAAGCGATTGTTCGTCGGTTGGAACGAATGCGCGACCAATCGGAAGCCTATGCTCGTCGAGCAACGCCCCAAGGTACTGCGGCCATTCCGGCACGTTTTGATAATGAACTCCCGATACATGCCCAAAGCTAGCGATCCCGGTTGCTATCAGATCCGAGCCTCGCCACAAATTATCGCGGTACGAAAAACTGACCTTCGTCGGATCCTTAACCACGGTGTACGCGCTGCTCACCTTGTATCCTGATTTTTGAAATTCTTCGAACGCATATTGGACCCAATCTCGCTTGGTCTGCCAGTCGGCCACAGGCGCCGCTTGATGTGTCTGCAACAGGTCCTTCGAATAGACGGTGTTGAAGGGCAATTCCATCTGATAGATCGTCACGCTCTCTGGCGACAGCTCCAGAGTGCGTCGAACATTCTCTCGCCAGTTGTCCCAGGTTTCACCGACCATACCCGAAATCAAATCGATGTTTACGTTTGGAAAGCCAGCGGCCCCAATCCATTCCCACGCTCGGTGAATTTCTTTGGAAAGGTGTGCGCGACCGTTCTCCTCGAGAATTGCATCGGAAAAATTCTCCACCCCGAGACTCAATCGCGTGACCCCGAGTTCACGCAGAGCATGCACTTTGGATTCGCTCAGGGTCCCTGGCTCGCATTCGAACGTAACCTCTTCGGCTTGTTCCCATGAAATACTTTTGTGCAATCGGTCGAACAGCGACTGCAGTTGTTTGACGGACAGAAAACTAGGAGTGCCACCGCCAAAATAGACAAACCGAAACGGTCGGCCACCCATGACCGGTTGTTGCGAGACCAGTTCGATCTCCTTCGTTAGCGCGGAAACGTAGCGTTCGATTTCGCCCGCGTTCACGTCCGTGAAAACCTTGAAATAACAGAATTTGCATCGCTTGCGGCAGAATGGAATATGCAGATACAAGCCGAGCGGTGTTTCCACCTCGTCGCCAGCAGCCGACACCTGTTTGCGAGGTGGGTTTGCCATCGCAGAATGAATGCTCGGCAAGGCGTCCCCTGTCCACTGGGAAAAGGGAGGATAGTTGGAAATAAAGTAACTTCCGACTTCTGTTTTTTTTACTTCTGTCGACATAGATACGATTGGGTGGTAGCTTTTGATCGGCGTCGGGTCACGAAAGTCGCCAAAACCTTCGGACATAGTGTAACCTCGAATCCAAAATCGTGCAGAACGAATAGCGAATCATTCATGCAAACGCGTTGGGACGTCATTATTGTAGG
>JANMNR010000623.1:0-12116 GCA_031368325.1 Pirellula sp. | reverse complement strand
ATCTTTTGCGAACGCTAGTGTTGCATCGAGATGCCGAAGCTTAACAAATCGGCGCTGACACGATTGGTGACCGAAGAACCGGGAATGGCGCCAAAGATGGGTGAGACAATCGCGCCCTGCCGTTCAGCCTCAAAGTAGTGCGAGTATGCGACGTTAAGCGATACATGATTGCAAACATTGTAGGAACCGCCAACGTTACCGATGTGTTCGTATAACAGCGGTGCAGGAGTGTTCACTGAAGTATTGTCGGATCGAATTGGACTCTGATTGAATGAATAGCCTGTTCGAAGCGTGACTCGATCGTTGACTCGGCGCTGAATACCAAAAGCTGTTGCATAAACGCTTCTCCAACCAAGACCGGGTAGGCTGCCATCGGGGCGAAATTGAGCAAGTCCTCCAAATCCATCGGCGTTGGCATAGTCAATGAATCGAGTATCCAGCGCAAAGACCCAATCCTCAAACGCGGTGTAAGCAGTTCCGATGGACAATATCATCGGAAGATCTATGTCAGCTGTAAGATTTCGCGCAAGGCCGTTTTCATCTTGGCCAACGAATTTAAATCGTTCCATCCAAGTAGGGCTCTTGATCGAGGCTCCCCAATTCCATCCGCGATCTCCAATGTAGTAAACCCCAGACTGGACGCCGCCACCAAAATGATATTGGCTCGCACGACCCGACGGATAAGCGCCATTTGCATTAAGTGAATTAAACACAAACGGTTCGACACCGATTTGCCCAAGTGAAATATTTGGCCCAGCCGCGATAGAGAGGCAATCGCTAATTGCGTAAGAAAGTACCGGCGAAATCTGCAGAAACGATGCTTCTGAACTGACCGCACCCAATCCCATAGGTTGAGGTGAAAGCACCGGATTTGTAGGATCAACCGGCAAAGTCGTTTTAAAGCCAGCGACAGAATTCACTCCCAAACCAATGGTGACTGCCGAATCGCTTCTTCGATGTACCCAGCCAAAGTTCGGAATCGGAAAAGTTCCGGCGTCGCCCGACGTCGATCCTGAGAAAGGACCGAAAGTTGAATCGACCTCATGGTCAATAGATAGAAGATCAAGCCCGACTTCCAGTTCCGAGTTGGCCATCCCGCTAATCGTGGCTGGGTTCCAATAGATTCCGCTGATCGCGCTTACCGGGGCGGCTGTCGATGCCCCACCCATCGAACGATGAACCGGACCGGCTGCCGATAAGATTGCGCCTTGCCCATAACTTGATTGGCAGTTCATCGCTGCCAGTAGTACGATTAAACCCAGACGAGCGGCATGGTGGATCATGAAATTGCCTCTTGCAAATAATGCTTGCGTATCCTTACTTCGATAGCAGTCCACTACTACCTGCCCTTGGATCGACGCGAGGACAAACCTTTCCCTACTTGGACAATTCGTAACCGACGCGATTTTTTGAACTCAGGTCGGGTTGAATCGAATATGTCGAGAATGTGGATTGTGATTGCACCGTTGGACATACGGGTGACATAAGCCATCTCCCCCCTCTATTGTGTCGAGTTTCAATCGCGGGTTCCATGCTTCCGATGATAAACGTAGAAGATTCGGAATAATCAAAACCGATAGCCCTAATAGATCACAATTTTGAAGAGTCCTTGTAGCTCCCATCGAAAGTTCCGCATTTCGCAATATACGATTTCGCAGATTCAACCGAAGTGCCGAGGGATTTCAATATGAATGATTGGGGAAAACCAACTAGATGTGACGGGCTATTCGTCCAAACCAAAGATTCGTCTGAGCTTCGTGCACAACGAATTTGGAGGTTCGTTGCTGTGATTTGGATCACTTGGCTATTCTTTGCAATCTTTTTGTGGGCTCGTGGCTATTACGAAGCCTCGACGATTTGTATGGCAGAATTGCCGATAATCGCGATCTTGAACCGCGTTTATTATTCGAAATTGGATATTCGACGGATCATGAACATCAATTTGGCCGCCAGTGCTGGCGGCTTGTTTGCAGTATCCATCAGTGATCCTGCACTATATGGCGTGATGCTGTTCTATCCAGTTTCGATTTTGGTTGCTTCGCAATTGCTTGGCGTTCGCGCGGCGCTTCAATGGCTCTTCGTTAACTTTCTAGCCTTCCTTGCTTTCTTTGGATTCGTCTATGGATTTGACCAATCGCTTCTTACGTCGCGTTTTGATCAGCTTATTATCATGGTGGGCGTAGCGGCGTGCGTCTATTTTTGCTGTCATCAAGGGGAAGCGTTCTATCTGCGACGAACGGCAGACCTAATACAATTGAGCCAAGATCTTGAGAAGAAGAGTGAGCGTTTGCAGGTGCTGGCGACAACGGATGCGTTGACTGGCTTAATCAATCGTTACCAGTTTCAAGAACGACTCGGCGAGTTGGTCAAAGATGCCGTGCAATCGAATTCGCCGATGATACTTTTCCTTATCGACCTGGACGGGTTCAAAGAGATCAATGACACCCTTGGTCACTCGATAGGAGACGAAGCGCTGGTCGCTATCGCTACAAGACTGTCGAACAGGTTTGGAAAGCGAGCTGAGGTTGCTCGTTTAGGCGGCGACGAATTCTGTATTCTCGCCAGTGGGATGAGCGACGCCGGTGAAGCAGAAGCTTTGGCCAAGGAGGTTTGCGAACTTCTCAGTCAACGACAGAAATTGGGTGACACCGAGCTACCCCTCGGTGGGAGTGTTGGGTACTGTTTTTGCCCTCTACATGCGAAAACGGCAAAGGAAACGTTGGCGTTCGCTGATACCGCCATGTTCCATGCAAAAGAGCATCGACTTGGCTATGCGTGTTATGATCCTGCGATGACCGAAAAGTTGGTTGAGTACCGAACAGTGCAAGCCAAACTGTCACTCGCGCTAGAACGAAACGAATTTTTCTTGGTCTATCAACCTCAAGTCTCCTTGGAAACGAAACAAGTCGTCGGAGTGGAAGCTTTGATACGCTGGCGAAGCGAAGGAGTTATCGTCCCGCCCATCCGATTCATCCATCTTCTGGAACGTAGCCGAGAAATCCTGCCAGTGGGAGCGTGGATCATCCATGAGTCCTGCCGTCAACTGGCTGAGTGGAACGCAGAAGGCTTTCGTGTCAAAATTTCAGTCAACGTCAGCGCACTTCAGTTTAATGATGAGCAATTTTATGATCGCATTGTGGATAGCGTTGACGAATTCAAAATCGATCCTAGTCAACTCGACTTTGAGATCACGGAGGGACTGTTGATCGACGACGTCTCCGCAGCCGTCGCGAAGCTGAATCAGATTAAAGCACTCGGTTCGAGCTTGAGTATTGACGACTTCGGTACTGGCTATTCATCGTTAGCGTACCTCCGCCAATTCCCTATAGATCGGCTCAAAATCGATCGCTCGTTTGTGATGAACATTCCAGACAAGGACGATGGCGTGATTGCCTCTAGCATTATTGTTCTTGCGAAAGCACTAGGAATGAGTGTCCTCGCCGAGGGAGTAGAAACGGTCGAGCAGTTGAAGTTCCTGCAGCATCACGATTGCGACGAGTATCAAGGGTACCTATTCAGTAAACCTGTTTCCGCCGAAGAGGTGCAAAAGCACTTCACATTGAGACAACCGGACTATGCGACAGTAAATTGAACCCATCATTGGATCGGCTTGGCATAGGCGTTCTTGACAAGAATGACTATTTGTCCGTTTTCGTCGCAGACCTCGGTGCGAGTCCAACGGGTACTGTCCTGTTCGACGCGAGGGCACGTTGAAACGATTGTCCATCTCTTTGGATGCGTAGGGGCTACGATTGATCTGATGGGAAGTATCACTTCTCCAATACTTACAGGCACAAACAAAGTATTCTTGCAGGCATCGGCGTACATCGCACCGACCCGCCAGGCGGCATCTAGAGCTAACGAAGGTGTCGCCATCGTCCAATGGCCAATGCAATCGTCATCAAATACGGCACGTCGACTTGCATGACCTATTGAGATTTCAGTCAAACAGCGAAACGGTCCCGAAAGCTTGACAATCGAGTTGAGGCGACAATAGGGATCGTCCAGTGGCTTGGCCTGCATATCGAATCCCGGATCTTCAAGTGTACGGCTTTGGGACGCTGCAGAACGAAACATCAACTTCGCACTGGCACATCGCACATCTTTGGCCAACAACTGACCCGAGGAATGTAAAAGATCGGCAATCATCCAGACATCAATGGATTCGTCCGTCTTGCGAGCGATCACTCGCAGATTTGGACTCTGTCCATTCTGACACTTTACGAATCGCTGAAATGCAATCTGTTGAATGCATACTTCATTGAACCGCTTGGATTCAGGACAGAGCATTTGTGCGGCTTCAACGAAATAATGAAGAATCCAAGCACCCGGAAGTGTGGGGGCCTCGCGTACTTGGTGGTACGGGAGGCAAGCGATCTCGTTTAGGTCAATTGGAACCTCGATCCATCGCCCAGGCAACGCGTCTCCGGTGTTGGGAAGTGTGGAGACTCTGTATTCGGAATGCTCGGCAGGCGACAAAGGCACGTTGATCGCAACGCCGGTGCGTCCTGAAATGACCGCTCGGAAAAGTCTCTGTCCCGTCGCTTCATCGACGCCAGACAGACTGCGTTGTTTTGCGAGAGCACGGTACTCACTGCCCCGTGTCATGCCTACCCCTTCCCATGCCAACCAAGCCAGACTACTCCATAGACTTGCAATCGTTTGACGACTCGCAGCACACAATCGGTCCATCGTTTCGTTTGCGGCACAATAGTCGTGTTGTCCGTCATTCCCAAAAATGCTGTAGGCCGAAGTCAGTACGTGCGTCGCGACCATTTTACCGAATTGTTCGCAACAGGAGTCCGCCAACAAGTGCAGTCCTCGGACCTTGACTTGATAGGTCTTGCGAAACTCGGACAGTGAACGATGCTGCAGTTTCTTCGAGAACTGAACTCCAGCACCATGTATCAATAAGTCGACTCGTCCGTAGCGTTTCGCGATGTCTGCGACGAAACTCGATACCTGTCCCGAATCGGTCACGTCGACGACGTGATACTCGACTCTTCCACCAATGGATCGCAAAAACTGGATGTTCCGTGCGGCTTCCCATCTCGCACGAGTCGATTCGAACTCGCGGCGCATTTCGATCGGCGAAGTATGCGGATGATCGACGGAGAACCGATGATAGAATTCCCTTTCTGCATCAGCGCTATCTATTTCTTCCGGACCCGTTTCCAAGGCGCTACGCCCCAGAGCGATGACCGTGCAACCAAAGTCACGAATGATGGCCTCAAGCATCACTGCCGTTACCCCACGCGCGCCACCTGATGCAATAACGACGCTATGAGCGTCGATTGAGACCTGGGGTTGCGGTAGTGCTTGGTACCCAACCGGCATCAGTCGACGGACCAATCTCTTTTTATAATCGAGAACGACCTCGGTTTCTAAATCGCGATGCGCTATTTCTTTTAGCAGTCCATCGAGCGACTGAGCCGCGTTCATTCCCCTAGTACAGAGCGTCGCCATCCGAGCAAATGGGATCTCGCGACAGATCGATTTAAGCAAACCGGCAGTCGCCCCACTGCATGGATGAACTTCTCCCGACCAGCCGTCGATCACGAGACTCCACAACTCGACCTCGCCCGCATTCAGTCTCGCAATTTCCTGTTTCGCCGTTAAAAAAAGGGCCTCGCACGCAGTGTTATCGCGCGCTAGTTCCTTGAGCGTTGAGCGAAAGTCTTTCCCCCTAGGTCGTTGCACAGCAACGATTAAATCAGCAGAGTAGCCTTGAACCAAGTCCAGGAATTTTTCGGAGGAATCCAGTGTCTCAACCCAATTCAAATCGTGCCCCGCATGCTGGGAGATCATGCGAGTTGCATCGCCACCGATCACGATGACTCGTGAGCGAGAAAATCGCTGGGGTATTGCGTTTAGCAGTTCAAAAACCAAATCGGTATCGTTCTGGACTACGAAAAGGGCTGCGGGCAATTCTGCTCGCGTTAATTCCCTCGCAACCGGCACATGCTCAGGAAGCGATTTCTCGACCCATACGGGTGTATGTATCGGACAAGTTTCCGGTGGCGTTTCGTCAACAGGCAATACTGCGGTGGGTCGGGCCTCGAACGAAGACTTTTCCTTCGACTCTTCGCCCCGAATTCGTTCGATCAGGGAACGAAGTTGCGATGAAGAACTCGTTTGATCGCGACCGCCTGCGCAAGTCTCTTGCAGATGTTGCCTAACTTGTCCCAATCCGATTAAGGGTTTCCAACCGTACTGATCAGCGATCGCCTTTGTTGTCAAGGCAAACGCGGCTGCATGCTCGTCAAATTTCTGCTGGCCCAAATTGTTCGGGTTGCTGCCGCTGCAAGCGGACACGGCAGCCACAACAGCGATTTTCGCACTTACGCCCCCGTCTTCCAGCAATAGCGATGCGGCGAGCAATGCAGCATCGAGAGACTGATCTCCCGAGTCCACCACAAAATTGGCACCCCGCAGATTGTGCAACAGCGCCGCTCGACCCGATGCAACATTGGGCATCATGCATTGCAGCGTATACGCTTTCGACGGACGCGAGCGATTGTAGGCCCGTTCAACCGATTCGACGTGTTGCGGATTTGAAGCAAGGTTTCGCTTTAGTCTTTTGTTGAGGACACGTGTGGTCGCTTCCACTCCTCTTTCCGTCTTTCCATTCATTGCCAATACGACACACGTTTCGTTGCGAAGATTCGCATCGAAACCCGGAAGGTCTTGGATGATTTGATGCACTAGCAGAACGGTCAGCGTTTGGCTGATGTCCATATCTTCCGCTAACTCGGGCAAGACTATAAAGTCCTTAGGAAGCTTGATAGCATCTCGAACAAAGCGATTGCCAAACGACGGCATACTGGACGGCTTGATCTCATGTAGTGCAATGAGCACGATGTCCTCCGCCTTGGTCTCACGCTGCACGCTCGTCGAGCCAGATATTTCTGGTGCCATCAACAAACCCGCTGCGTCGTAGGCAGGCTTTTCGATTACCAAGTGCGCGTTAGCACCTCCAAAGCCGAAACCGTCGACAGCGATTCGCGTTTGATCGAACCGAAGCGACGTCGGCAGGGTAGCCACGGCTAGAACTGACTTGGCGTTCTCCAACGCTACAGACGGTTTGCGGAAGAATCCTTGCGCTGGAAAAGTTTGACGATGCAAGTATTCGCATGCGGCGATTATCGATGCTGTACCTGCTGCCCACCCAGCATGACCAATCGATCCCTTCAAGCTATGTAGTGGGATTGGCGAAGTAACATGTTGAGCAAAAAACTGCGACAACGTCTCCACTTCCGTCGAGTCCCCAACGGGTGTCGAAGTTCCATGTCCCTCGATACCCGCGATAGAGGCAGGATCGATTGAGTAACGACGATAGCATCGCTGCAACGACAGGATTTGTCCGTGCGATTGCGGAACGTTTGCCGAGGAGCTTCGGCCATCACTGGATAACCCCGCTCCGCGAACGACGGCATCCACCTTCAGTCCCAAACGCGATGCGTCGGTTGCGCGCCTCAGCGTCAATATTGCTGCCCCCTCTGAAAAGACGACCCCATCCGCGTTCGCGTCAAAAGGTCGGCATCCGGTCGATGTCGTTCCGCGAAATTGAGAGAACAAGCAACTATTTCCCGGTCCAGGACAGAAGACGCCTCCAACGATCACCGCGTCCGCTCGATCGGTCTCCAAAAGTCGCATGCCGAGTGCTGTGGTATAGAGCGAAGACGCGCAGGCCGCATCGACCAGGATAAGCTGCACGCCCGGCACAACCATGTGATCTAAAACAAATTGGATCGCTTGATGCGGAGTTCGATAGCCGGAACGAGCGGTGTTCATCAAGCGATCGACGTCGCGTGCGAGCGGATCAATACCGGCGAAAACAAGCGAAGTTGCCGCGTCCTGGTCTTCGAAACCATCTGCTGTCGCGCCCACTAAGCAAACGATACGTGCGGCATCTCGCAATCCGTGAAGGCAGGGGGCAATCGCAATGCAAAATAGCTTCTGCGTTCGGGTGAGCGAATGAAAGAACTCTGGATCGACTCTCGACGGACATACGATGTCGATATTGTTCACCAAGCCCGATAGATGCGAAGTTGACCGATCGGGAACCAGCTTTTCCGAATAAAAATCCTCGGTCCAGTGCGAGTCCAGAGTCCGTTGGTCAATCAAGCCAATGCGTTGTTGCGTCACAGATTCAAATAGTTGTTCCGGAGATGTTGCACCCGCTGGCAAGATGCATCCGCAACCGACAATAACGGTCAGCGGCAGTCGTTGCGAATCTTCGTCAAGGTAAGTCGAGCGAGGCACAGGGACCTCAATGGTCACGACCGGAATCCGGTTGGCAACGACCTCACGTGGCATTTCATGTGGGTGGCCTTTCACGGCGGCAGGTCCGGCTTTCCTCGGGTTCAGTTCACTGCTCACATCGGTATCTTTTTGCAACGATGCGACGCAGCAGACGTCAATCTTGCCTTGGCCAGCTGTCGTCATCAAATTCGCAAGCGAACCCGTCGACCCGCAATCCACAACTTGCGCAAGTCCCATCGCCGCCAAGTCGAGAAGAGCGCCTTGCAAATCAAATGGTCGCAACAGTTGACTGGCTAGGGTCCCTGCGAGATTATCGTTCGGTCCCACAAATCGACGACCGATCGGTGAGTAGATTCTCGTCTCTGGAGCGAGCATGGAGAATTGGCTCATCGACTCATACCAATGCCTCGCCGCATCTTTTAGATCGGGATGGTGAAACGACGTTGGGCTTTGGATACGTGTGGCCTGAATGCCAAGCTTGTTTAAATGCCCCTGAAGTCTTTCGAGCTGATCTCGTGGACCGGATGCGATGGTCTGCTTGTCATGGTTGCGCCCCGCGATGCAAACTTTGGACAAACCGAGAAAACTCAATTCACTCGAAACGCGGTATCGTTCTGTGAACACTGCAAGCAAACCGCACTGAGCCGGAGCGAAACGCTCGATGGCTTGATGGCGGAGACAAACGATGCGAACGGCAGTCACCAGATCAAAACATCCCGCGACCTGAAAGGCTGCAATTTCCCCAAAACTATGCCCCATCATCAGCGATGGACTGCGACCATGAAGTCTCCATAGTTGTGCACCGAAGATATTCTGTAGGAGGATCGCAACCTGCGACAGTCCGGGCTCTTTTCGAACAGCGGACAGACACCGTTCAATGTTGGCGGAGAAAAGGTCGCTAGCCGCAGGGCCAAAGTATTCCCGAGTAGCTTGCTCGCACTCGTCAAGAAGCTTGGAGCTAGATTCAATCGCTTCAGAAACGCGACGAAGTCGTTGACAAAAGAGTTTTTCGTCGAAAGCTCCTTGCCCTGAAAACGCCCAAGCTTGTGCAACGGAATCACTCCCAACAGGCGCTTTTGAAACTCCTGCGTCGCCCAGGGTTGACGACGGATTGAATGTCACGGTCGACGACGAGCTGCTCGTTTCCAAGTTCGCATCAATCTGGACGACAGCGGGGCGTGGATAGCGATCCGATAGAAACTTGATGGCAATTGTCCGTTCCGCTTCGCCAAAAAGCTCGTCGAGCCCCTGTCCACCCGCCAGGACGATATCGCGAAAGGATCGATGCGAGCGATTCTCTTCAATGTCGCGCAGTCGGTTCATGGCGTCGCTAAGAGCCGTCGGCAATGGCTGCGGGTCACCAGTTCGGGCATCCGCACAAATGAGCGTTTGAAAGCCCGCACAAACACGTTCGCCGCGATGGTCCAGAATCCGGTAGCAGAACCTAGCGCTCGCTCGCCCCCATTGCTCCAGCGTCAACAAGATGGCAACACGATCGCCGAGTCGCATCGATTGGAGGTTCCGGGCATACGCATCGGAAGTCAGTAGATGGACCCCTTCTAATGCCTCCTTAACGCCTGGCTGATCGAAGATGAGCTCGCCGAACAAAAAAGATTCACGCGAGGCACATTGCAGCTTGAATGCCGTTAGGAAATGATGACCACCGTAAACCATCGTGTCATCGAAGTGAATCGTGTAGTCAATCGCGAAATAGGATGTCATCGCGTTCTCATCTTACAGAATTGCATACTCATTTGAACCCAATTAGCGGACCGTTTGATTTGCGGCGGTGTAGCGAAGAGGCCGTCCATCGGCAATTGCCGAAAAACCGTGATCCACGTTCCAGATTGAGCCGTTCACCCCGCTGGATTCGTCGCTTACTAAAAAACCGACGGCGTTGGCGAGGTCCATGGGACTGCAAAGCGATCCATCGGGCGTCATCGACTCCCAATGGTGTTGTGTTGATCGCGAGTTCGGAAACTTCGAAAGCAACTCTCCGTAGACGGGACCGCCCACGACACAGTTCACGCGAATTCCATATTGCCCGAGTTCACATGCAAGATAACGTGTCATTGTTTCGACGGCTGCTTTCACAACGCCTTGACTGCCCAGCCCCTCGATATAACCGTGCGAACCTACAGCCGACATCGTCACGATAGAACCTCCGCCATGCGTGCGCATCAGCGAAGCTGCTCGCACCGAGCACTGATGGTGTCCGATCACATTGGTGCGAAACGCACGATCCCAATCGTCGCTCTTGAGTTCCAAGAAGTTTCCGATGCGACCGTCCGAAGCGTTACAAATCAATATATCTAGGCGGCCAAATCGAGCTTGGATTTGGTTAAACATCTCGTCTACATGCTGAGTATTGGCAATGGAGCCCCACATATGACAGGCCGAATTCCCGCTCTCATTGATCTCCGCAGCAGTCCGTTCGCCAAGTTCGCGTGAATGAAAGGAATTGACAATGACGGTCGCACCGCGTGACGCGAGTAGACGAGCTGTCGTTTGGCCGACACCATGCCCCGACCCAGTCACTAACGCCACCCTTCCATTGAGCGGTCTCCCAACCGATGTGCTTGGAGCGCCGATCGAGGGTTCTAAACGGATGCTCGGTCCCTGTGATTTAACCAATTGCGGAAGCGGAAGAAACTGACCGTTTGCTTGGGAATTCTCCCTTTTCGGTAACGGAATCCTCGACTCCATTCTAGCTGTAGTTTGCGCATTCGCGATCACTTCGGTACGCGAATGCGAATGGTTGTTGCTCGTATCGATGTCCGAAGTCATCGAACCCAATGGTGCAGGTACGGAGGTCACGGACGGTTGGTCGAAACGCGGCAAGGTCGCGGGGCTCGGCTGAGACGTTAATGCATCGACCCAATCTGCCACGTCTTGAATTGTGCGAATCGACGTATCGCGAGGTTCGCGGTCCAGCGGTATTTTAAACTCCTCGCCTAAGTCCAAGACGATCTCTAAACGCTTGACCGAGTCAATTCCCAAATCGTTCTCCAGGTCGGCTTGGGCGGTCAACAAATGTAGTGGGTATCTAGTGGTTACCGAGATGGAGTTGATTACCCGATCAAGTGTGTTGTGTACCATACGAACGCGTCGCCTATAAAGAATTGAATGTGGGACTTCTGAGATTCCGTTCCGAAAACGATGACCGGGAGCTTTCAGGAGGTCTCGATCTTGTTGTTGCGCACTTCAAATTGATTGTCAAAAATACGAGCGTTTCCCTGCGTCACGGTCTACCCTGAAAGAGTAGACGACTGTTAAGGCAAGGTTAGAGTTTAGTTCCAATCCGTCAGAATAATACGTAGAAAAACCAAACATTAATACGGTGGAAAACAGCAGTCCAGATTGTTCTAGTCGAGTCTAGTTCCCGTTCCAGTTCCAATCACGCTTGTCATGCAACCTGAGGTTCCACGCGATCCGAAGTTCGTAATGTTTGTGTCTCTTCTCTATAGTGCTTTCGAAAGACTTTGTGACGCTCATCAATCAACCATTGATGAGCGTATGAGTCTATAGCTGCCGTTGTTGCAGGAACGATGTCACTGGTTAGCTAGAGAGAAGCACTCAAAAAATCGGCTTCGCACTTTTTTAAGGGGCCGCGTCTTGTGCAATCACCCGATCATTGGTCGCTCGTCAATTCCACATTACATCCACTCACTGCACATCAATGGAACTCGAACATGGGCATTGCGACTCACTGAGAGAACCGGCATGAGTTGAAATCCTCTCGGGGATTGGAGCCCCTTTTTTTAGCCCAGCAGGTCTAGGGTCACAACATCTTGATCGCTGCTGGCTGGAAGGGACAGCAGCGACTCGGATTCGAAAGCCGATTCGGGTGA
>JANMNR010000599.1:0-12922 GCA_031368325.1 Pirellula sp. | reverse complement strand
ATAACTCGTAACGCTCGTTTACAAAAGCCATCACAGGCTGATTGTTAGCCGTCGACGCGATAAAAATATTGGAATCCAACGACTCGAAAAAAGAATGCCATTCCTCGGAAGCATCCGTTCGTTCCTCCAGTCCTAGGATGGACTCACAGAATTTATCGGACGAAGGACTCGCAGATCGCAAATCAACTTGTTCCAAAGTGATTTCACTCAACATCGCCGCCAACAGGGTTTCCTCGAAACTCCGCAACGTATGGATGCATGGCGTTGAGCCGTTGGCAAAAAACTCGTTTAGCCACGATTCCTGACGCCTATCTGCGTTATACCAAACGACGTAATCGGCTTCGTCCTCAATGAGGGCGTCCGATCGGCTTCGTGCAAGAATTTGCTCGACCGTTAGTTCGCCATGCGAAGTAATAAACTTGTACGTCGATTGCAGCAGCATTCGAAGCTTTTCATCATGGATTGCCATGCCCGCAAAGGTATAACGATGCCAATGAAGAATTGATTGCCATCGGTGCGGATGGTTTCGAGTCAATGCATCAAAGTGCAAATAGATTTCATCGGCAATCGAATCACAAACCGAGTCAAAAATGGCGTCGCGAACCAAATCTTCGCGATTGGACGTCGGTGAGCAATTAGGAAGCTCAAGAACGCCTCGCAAGAACGGCGCCCAAACCGGCACCAACTCACGTATGTGCCGCGAAATGACCATGCGCCGAACACTGACGGCAATAGTGGCATCGTCCGCAAAGCCCGGCGTTCGCTGCGGCGAAACGTAGAGAGCGCCCTTGATTGCAACCGGGGCCTCGACCGCAATCAGAATCACGTCCAACGGGGTTTCGCCGAAGTACGATGAGATTTGTTCCTCGACCGCTTCGTTATCGGGAGTCGCCTCGAGCCACGACGCCTGGATCAAATTCGTGCGAGCGGTAGAACGGTTAAGATGGATAGGGATCGGCAAAAAGTCTGCATACTGTTTCACGCCAGATTCAAGCAATTCTGCGTCGTCCGCAAAGACGGCGTAATTGGTCTTGAGGAACAATGTGACCGATGTTCCGACCGATGTTCGATCCGAGGCCGAAAGCTCGATGTCGGTTCCAGCGCCGGCTTCCCACCGCACAGCCTCTTCCCCCTCGAATCGCAGACTGTCCACGACGATTTTATCCGCCAACATAAATGCCGAGAAAAGTCCAATTCCAAACTGGCCAATGAGATTGCTGCCATCTCGTTTATTGGAATGCATCGAGATATCGAACGAGTCGGTCCCTCCCTTTTTTATTAATCCCGTGATGCCTATCCCGAGTGTGCCCAGGTAGTCCTCCGCCTCGTTCATCGACAAACCAATCCCATCATCGCTAAACGTCAGCGTGCGTGCGACCGCATCCTGCACCACATCTATGCGCCCCTGATAAGACAAATCGCGTGCGCGTCGCCGCATGATGGCATCGTGTGCGTTTTGCAATAGTTCCCTAACAGGGGTATTGGGATGGCTATAAAGCGAGGTCCCCATGATTTCGATAACGCCTGCGATATCGACTTTAAATGGAATCCGCTTTGCATTGCGGGGCGAACTGGGCTCCGATTCCATTACGACTTGCCCATCACCTTTTCCAAGACTTCCTCGGTGACGTAGATCGGCAAAGGTGGCTGAAAAGTCACGGCAACAGCAATCGCATCCGAGGGCCGCGAGTCGATCTCAAAGACCTCGTCGCCTCGCACCAGTCTCAAATGAGCAAAGTACGTTTGGTCCTGCAGATCCGAAATAACAATGCTTTCCACAAAAGCCCCCAACGCTTCCGCAATATTCACGATTAAATCATGCGTTAATGGCCTCGGAGGATTCGCTTTCGCCTTGACGCGTCTATCAATGCTGGTCGCTTCAAAAATCCCGATCAGGATTGGAAACTGCCTATCGCCATCAACCTCCTTTAGATAGATGACTTGATTATCGCTAATCTCGCTGATGATGATGCGAGAGAGTTGCATTGGGACGGGAGTGGTCATGATGGACAAGTAAAAGACGGTTTAGGATAAGTCAGACGAGGGCGATCGTTACACACAAGTATACACAATCGACCACGTTCTGTTAATGTTTGCAGATTTGCAGGCTACGGCTTTTACGCGAGCGCCTTGACCATGCGGGCTATACGCAATGGTAGCGATCCCCCGACGACAACACGGGGCATTCACAAAGGACTATGCAAAAACGTCCATCACCGCTTGTCCCTTGCCGTCTTCGGTTACGTAGAACGGGCGGTTTTCGACCAAGTACTGAGTCTTTGGACTAATTCCCATGGCGGTCATGATCGTTGCATGCAAGTCCATGACGCTCACTGGATTCTTGATGGCCAGCAACGGACGCTCCTCTGCGGTCTCGCCATAAAGAAATCCTTTTTTGGTACCACCCCCAAACATCAACACGCTCGTGCCGCCTGTAAAGTGTCGATGCAGTCCGTAGTGCTTCATCTCAGAAACGGTATCCACTTTAAACGTCGCTTGATCGTTGGCATTTGATCCAGGCCTTCCTTCCACGATTGCGTCTCGACTAAACTCACTTGCAAGCACCACCAGTGTCCTATCCAATAGACCACGCTGCTCAAGGTCGAGAACCAACGTCGCGATTGGACTATCGATTTCTTTGTGCAAGCCAGCAAGTGTTTCGTGACCATTGGCATGTGTGTCCCAATACAAAAATGGTACGTACTCCGTCGTAACCTCGACAAACCGAGCCCCCGCCTCGATGAGCCGGCGAGCCAACAAACAGCCTCGACCAAATCGACCAGTATCGTACTTTTCCAAGACCTCTTTGGGCTCAAGCGAAATGTCGAACGCTGCGCGCTCTTTCGAACTCAAGAGTCGATAGGCATTATCGAAACTGCGGAGCATCGACTCTTGTTGGTAGTCGCTCATCAGCTCTCGATTCGGATTTCTGTCCAGCATTCGCCGAAACATCCGGTCGCGGTTTGCGAATCTCTCCGCATCCATCCCCTTTGGCGGACGAACCGATTGGGCAGCCTCCTCCGGAAAGGGTAGATTCATTGGGCCAAACTCACTGCCAAAGAAACCCGCAGTCGTAAAGGCCTTTAGCTCCTCCACCTCTCCAATACCCTCGAGCCGTTGGCCGATATTGATAAAGGCCGGTATGACGGGATTGCGTGGCCCGAGCACCTTGGCCATCCACGATCCGATATGCGGGCAGGCGACCGTCTGCGGTGGAACGTAACCAGTGTGCCAGTGATACTGGTGGCGTGAGTGCAAGATGCTGCCTAAGTCAGGTTGCACCGCACTCCGAATCAGAGTCGCGCGGTCCATCACCCCGGCGATGTTCTTGAGCCCATCGCAGATCTTGATGTTGTCGACGGAAGTATTGATCGCCGGGAAAGTGCTGAGCATCGAACTGATCTCGAGCCCCTCTTTGTAGGGCGAGTAGCGTTTCGGATCAAAGGTGTCAGGCGCTGCCATCCCTCCCGCCATCCAAAGCAAAATGCACGCATCCGCCTTGGCGGGAGGATTAACGGAGGCCGAATCAGTTGCTCGTACAAACTGCGGCTGACCTGTCATCCATGCCGTCGTTCCAGCGACGGCTAGTTTCTTCAAAAAGTCTCGACGAATCTCACTTGGACTGCCACTCAAGCTGTTTTCTATTCTCATCATTCAAGATTACCTAACCCATTGAAATTCTGGCTGCATGATGACAACCCACAGCAAATCCTCGATACCGATCGCTGTCAACTCATTCCCCAACAACTCCTTGGCAACCGCCAATTCCTCGTTGTTCGGAGATCGCGAAAACGAATACCGATAGAGCCACTCGATGATGGCTTCTTTGTTTGGTCCCATTCGTTTTAACAAATTATCTGCACCTGTGGATAGTGTCTTCGCAAGGATCGAGCCATTGGCCAACTCCATCGCTTCCAATGTGGTCAAATCATTGGGACGCATGCTAACAATCTGGTCACGATTAGGACGACCGAGAGCTCGCATCATAGGGTCGCTCTTAAGCAACGCGGCCCGAACCATCGCTCTGCTGACAATCGTCGATCTCGCAAGTTCCGCTTGCAATTGCGGAATAACGCGTGCCCAAGTCCCTTGCGATGCCACCGCAACAGCCTCCTGCCAATCGGTGGGTTCCTTACTAAATTTGCCTTTGTCGTTTGGTGCTTTCAGAGTGAACACCCAGCTCCTATCGCTGGGAATGGTTAGCAGTGGTGCGTCTCTCTCGGCAACCGCACCTTCAGCCCAGATCTTTGCCTCGAAGAATAACCCCGCAGGGTTCGGAGCGTTCCCTTGATTTTCGGCAACAATCAGCAGTTCATTCTTGCCCTCAACCAGCCCTTGCAATCGCACCGCTACAGGCATTTCCCAGTTGTCACCGCTGGCTAACTTCTTTCCATTGACAAACAAGGTGAACCGATTGTCGCACGTGATGACCGCCCCGGCTTGGCCAAAGCCCTTCTGCAATTCGAATTGCTTTCGAAAAGAACGTTTTTCTCCAGCCGCATGCGGGATGTTTTTGCCATCGCTCGACCATATCCAACTTGCCGTCAACGTATGTGAGTTAGCGGACGACGTGCTAACCTTGCCGCGCACGAACGTCGCATCCATGCGGGTCGGGGCCGCATCGGTCAGTTGCCATACGCTATCGATGAACTGCTCAGCCGTCATCCGCTTGGCCCTCGGACCGTTGAATCGGAAAGCCCGCGTCTCAGCATCCGCCGAAAGTACTTCGGCTTGGCTTTGATAAGCTGCCGAATTGGCGATGAATCGCAACGTGTGCTTTAGGTCATAACCGTTCTCTGCGAAATCGCTCGCCAGCATGTCGAGCAAATCCGAACTCCAAGGCTCCGTTTGCATCGAATCGGTTGGATGAACAATGCCGCGTCCCATCATGCGGTGCCACAGTCGATTCACGATGGTGCGTGTAAACCTACCATTCTCAGGGTGGGTCATCAGATCAGCTAGTTGCCGCAATCGCTCCTGCGGTTTCGCGGCGGCATCGACATCGCCCAATTCAGGAAATAGCCATTTCGCCTTGGCCGTTCGTCCAATCGCCTTATCACAGCGGTGAATTTCCAAATCCTTGGACGAGTAAATCGCAGCCAATCCATAAGCCTCGTCCAGTTTCCAACGATCAACAAAACTATCGTGGCATGAAGCACACTTCAAGTTGATGCCAAGCAGCGATTGCGAGATGCTTTGCGCGAATTGAATTTCAACGGTCTGGCCAGCGCTGACTTCGCCTCGCCACTTGATACCATCGATAAACCCTCGACTCTCCTCGGTTGGCGGGGCGATCAACTCACGCACGAATCGATCGTACGGTTTGTTTGTGAGCAGCGATTCGTACAACCAGCCACTGATCTGTTTGCGACCACCGGTTATGAAACCTGTCCCACCGTAATCATTCCGCAAAAGATCGTTCCAGAAGGTTAACCAATGTTCTGCATACGCCTCATCGCCAGCAAGGAGCATGTCAATGTAGGAAGCTCTCGCAGTGGTCGATCTGTCTTTGAAAAATCCGACCTGTTCATCCGTTTCGGGGAGTAAGCCCGTTAAATCCAAAGAAGCCCGACGAGCAAAAGCCTGTTGCGAGATAGGACCGGGAACGGGAGCATCGGACGCAGCAAGATAGTTGTCGATGATTCTGTCGATTGGGTGAGTCCTACCGTTGCGAGCCGCTGGCAATTCTGGTTTCCGAGGTTTGAGAGGTGGTTCGTAAGCAGGCGCTTTGAAAGCGAACCCGTCGTCCCAAGGTAGCCCCGCATCGATCCATCGCTTGAGCAGTTCGACTTCGTTTGTCGTCAATCTAGCTCCCTCGGGCGGCATGCGTTCTCCCTCAGTTTCCGACGTGAGGAGCTCCATCATTCGACTTGCAGAAGACTTTCCCGACACAATAACCACGCCATTCTCGCTACCCCTCAATATGTCCGATTTTGTATTGATCGAAAAACCTCCTTTGAGATTTGCGCCCGCGTGGCATTCCGCACAGTGCTTGCGAAGAATCGGGACGATTTCATGCGAGAAATCGATCGGTCCCTGAGCCAATATTGTCGGCGATGCGATGTAAATCAGTCCGACGATTGAAGTCAAAAACGTGGTCAATGGCGCGTTACGCAATGTTCGATCAAGCATAGGTGTGGAGAGAGTTGCGGAGGGGATGCATCCATGCGAATTATACTATAGGACAAGTCCAAGCATGACAATCGAAGTGCTCCACAAGACTAGAATACCGCAATTCAACGCCTAGTGCTTCTTCGCACCTTAAAATACGGGTTGAATTGAACCTGTACGACGGTCTTCCAATCCGACTCCAAACATAGGCACCTGCGGACCGGAAGTCCGTCCCACCTCAAAAAATTAGCTTTGACGACGCACTCCTTACAGATTTAATCACCAATCGCAGCTCTATAGTGCCTCCAACAGCGTTCGACGATCGGCGTCTCACGAATGGAGTAGCCATCCGTCGGCATCGCAAACACGTTTATCGCTCCAACTGAACTTCATCAATCCAGAATCGAAACTCCCCCTTTACGCTCTTTCCAAACCACAACCCGAGCACATCGGTCCCATCGGAACCATCGAAATCGGAAATCTTGAACACAAATCGCTTCCACTCTTTTCCGGCCTTGAGAACTTGGACGGATGGTTGGAATCCTCGCTTTTGCGTAAACAACATCACTTGCAAATCTTCGTCGTTGCCTTTGGCCCAAAACGAGATCGTTCTATAGGCGTTGAGGTTTGCTGGCTGCATTTCCGCTGCCCCAGGTGTAAACATCGCACCGGCGAATGCGGGTTGTTGCGAGCGAACTTTACCAACGACCTCCATACAGGACTTGGAACCGTTTGCTCCATTCATGGCTATGGATAATTGACTGGTCGAAGTACCACCCATGATTGCATCGGTGCTGGAATTCCAACCAGCCCCAAAATCGGCACTTACGTTCTCTTCCTCAAAGTTGCTGATGCGTTTGTTTTGGTCGGCGGTTGGTCGATTCACCGCAGCAACTTGTTCTGCTTTCACCGACTCGAAGCGAGTTTTCCGATCGATTGGAAAGCCCCCTTTCCAAACACCTTCGATACGCGAAAGATTGGCCACGTCTTTAGTTGGATCTCCATCGACCAAAATGATGTCGGCTCTCAATCCAGGAACAATCTGGCCACGGTCCGCCAACTGAAAATGCTTCGCTGGAACCGAAGTTGCGGCCGCCAACGCCTGTTCGTTCGTCAAGCCGGCGGAGACCAAAATGCGAATCTCTTGATGCATACTAACGCCATGGTCCGTGCCAGGATTGGCAGCATCGGTTCCCGCTAAAATTGGAACGCCAGCTTGATTTAATTGGTTGATGTTCTCTTTAAAAATCAACCAAGCTTTCTCCTGGCCATCGCGGGCCGGGAACGCGCGAGTCAGATTTGCAATGGATTCCTGATTTAGCAATGGCTTCAAGAATGCGTCATCGATCGCCAGCTTCGACAAATTGGCACCCGTCGTGTTTGCGATCACGGTCGCTGTCGGGACGACGAACAGCTTCTTTGCTTTCGCCAATGCAACCCACTCCGGTGCAACGCTTTGGTCTGCGAACAAATGCACAAGGCCGTCGATACCGCTCTCCAAAGCCAGTTGAGCTTTGGCTGCCGTACTGACGTGGGCGACTGCCAGCTTGCGTTTTTCATGTGCGGTTCGCACCGCAATAGCGAACGTCTCTCGGTCAATGGTTGGAATCGTTCGACCGTAAGCACTTCCGTCCTCAAGAATCAGCTTGATGTAGTCCGATCCTTCGCGCACTCGCTCATGAACGAATTGAGCAACTTCGGGCGAACCCTCAACCGTCGGGACTGCAAAACCGAATTGCGTGCCATGCCCCCCCTTGACCGTGACAGCTGCACCTGCCGAATAAACATCTGCTCGATTGTTCGCTTTGCCATCTGCTTGCTGTTTTCGAAAAATGGCTACGGTCTCTGGAACCGACATCATGTCGAGTTCTGTGGTCACTCCAAAGATGGCGGCTTGTTGCAGCTGAGATTCGGTCCAAACGTGGGTGTGGGAGTCAATCATCCCTGGCATCAGCGTTTTTCCCGTTCCGCTGATTCTCTTGACGTTGCCCTGAGCCATGACGTCTTTTCCGACGGCTTTGATCACCCCGCCCTCAATCAGAACTTGAGTTGGTTCGATTCTGCGCTGGCCATCAAAGACGGTAACATTTTCAAAAAGGATCGATTCCTGGGCCATACAATTAGTAACGCAGCAAAGGCCTAGAGTTCCGGCAAGGAGCCGACAACGTGAATTCGTTCTCATGGTTTTGGGTTTTTGTGGCTTTCTGAGAATGGACTTAAATGTGAGCGGGAACAATGAAAACACAGACCGGCGTGTCGCTCCACGTCGGTTGGAATCCAATTCGGAACCCAGGTCCCAATATTGGAAATGCCTGCCCTGACAGTCAATTGTTCTCCTTGAATTGGTTCACACAAAGGATAGTTGTCATTTGGGAATAAAAGGTGACAGAGATTCTTTATGCTTCGCTAAGTTGGCAATTCGCCTGCTCACAAAACCGCTCTAACATTCGTACTGTCGCTCGTTGACTCCGAAACCGAAGTCCATTCACTCATAGTCGATCCCACTCAGGGAAGTACATTTTTTACTTATCGCCAAAGAGCAATCGTCGACGAGCTGACAAACCTCGATCCGACGAAAGGATCTTCTCTCGTATGCGTGCATCGCTTGAATGGACAAAAGGCGATTATCAAGAACTGAAGTTGCCTCACGAGTAATGGATTACAGACTTGGAAACGGAATTACGTTGGGTAGATGGAAAGGACTCTCTCCAAGTCTTGCAGTCATGGAGGGCACTAGTCGTCCCCATGTTGCTGAACCCGTGTGCTAAACGAGAAGACGCTTAAAACGCCTAAGCCATACAAGATTGCGGTGAGTCCGACCAACAAATCGTATGGCTTTGGAGTTGAGAGCGAAAACCTCAGCAGAACCGTCGAAATAACAAATCCCGCGTTTCGTACAACGTAGTCGTACCGTTCAAAAAAGGGAATGGAAACGATCAACAAGAAAATGTCCGTAAAGATCATGAACTCAAAAAAAATCGGAAAGAAAAAATAGTCTAGATCTTTGACCGTATGAGTAGAGTGACCCCATGGCGACCAAACTTCGCAAAGCCATTGAACGAGATTTAATGCAGCCAATGAAAGCAGGGTCCCGAAAAGCACCAAAGCGACCGATTTTTTGATCCCAACAAAATACTCCAACTGCTTATTCTCCGGGGCGTGTTGAACGCTGCGCCGAACTCGACGAAAAACAGCAATGAGTCCAAACATGACCAAAGCCGCGAGCATATCCAAAACGACAATCAATGCAGCATCCTTTTGATCGAGCCACGTTGACGGGTCGCGAAACTCGCCAATGTCCTTGAAAACCCGACGTATCACAATCAAGGAAAGGATTTCGTATTGCATGGCAATAGACTTCGTATGTGAACGCGGAAGCGCAAAAACCATGAGTAGCACTTCGTAAAACAAGATGAAACTAAAAGGAGTATAAATTGCGTGGAGATAGTTCCGATCAACGCCAGAAAGAACACCGGTTCGAAGGCTTGGAACTGCACTTGCAAGTGCGATTAAAGTCAGATGAGTTAGGAAGCCTAAGACGGCTAGCCAAAGAGTCCATGTCTCGATTCGTCGCTTTTGATGCCCAGAACTACACTTGTCGTAAAGCGTAGCTAGCCTGTAGACGACGGGTGAAATCATTGCGGAGCCCATGTTATGTCGTTGTTCCCTACGTTTGATTGGAGACACGCTCCTTAACCGGGGACTGAAAGCATGGGGCAACTGTCCGCGTGACAGGGTTAGGTTAACCAAAATAACGCAGCTGAAATGGCTGGGTGGCAACATTCGGTTCTGGGGGCAACAACATGCCCTTCGGGACGCAAGAAGGGTTTGAGATGACTCTCCCCCTTGACCATGTTGGATAATTTCAAAAACCTCGACAGCCAGTTATTTGCTGTAATCGATTACGGTTTCCCCCGAAACTACTTTACCCATCTCTCAACGGAGCATTTCCATGTTTCACTTGGTTCCAACGTTGTTAGGCTCCATGCCTGACCTGTCTGTCTTTCAGTTTAACATCGTGGATAACATCTTCTCGATGACGGTTGCCACGATGGGGGCTGCTGCCCTGTTTCTCTTTATGTCCCGGTCTTCGGTAGACGAAGAGTATCGACCAGCTTTAATGATCTCCGGCTTAGTGGTAACGATCGCTTGTTACCACTATTTTATGATCCGCCACTCGTGGCAGGGAGCATACGCACTCACGGGCGACAGTTACAAAGGAAGCGGTGCTGCGTTCAACGATTTCTATCGGTACGCGGACTGGATACTCACCGTTCCCTTGTTGATGGTGGAGTTGGTAGCCGTGCTTCGACTTCAAAAGGCAAAAGCAACCTCACTGCTCACGCGGTTAGTCATTGCGGCCGCGCTGATGATCGCCTTGGGGTATCCTGGCGAAGTCATATCGAATCCAGAGGGTTGGACAATGCGAGTGATTTGGGGCGCTCTCTCCTCAATACCGTTTTTCTACATCCTCTACGTTCTTTGGGTTGAGCTGACGAACTCATTGGCCACACAACCGGTGGCGGCCCGTAAATTGATTGAAGTAGCAAGACTTGTTTTATTGGTTACATGGGCTGTATACCCGATTGCCTATGCAATGGGTGGCACAGTCGAAGCTTTGACAGCCAAGGCGGGCGGAACCGTTGACGGTGGCGGTATTGTTGGGCTGCAGGTTGGATACGCGATCGCCGACATGACTGCCAAAGCCGGTTTTGGCGTCTTGATTTACTTCATAGCTCGAGCGAAAAGCACACGCACTTCGGACTCCGCACATCCGTCAATCGCCTCTGCAAATTAGGGCCTGGACGGAGTCGTCGAAGGAAACAAAAGTCTGTTAGTCGGTGAAGAACAATGATCACAGACTTGAAGACTAGTAAGCGGTCGTGTTAAAAGGCAGACGATGCACAACAACCTTTTCATAGCAGGCTGCATTGGAGCGATTCTTTTGAGTTTCCTCGGAGTAGCGTTCGACTCGCCAGGACTCATGGTCGTGAATCTGCTGGCAGTCTGTTTGATTGGGGTGCCGCATGGTGGCCTGGACCATCTGGCAGGCAGGCAAAGGTTCAAAGGTCGCTGGCGCAATTTGTGGTTCGTTCCGTTTTTCGCAGCGTACCTAGCGATTGCCGTGGTGACGATTCTCGGATGGCTATTGTATCCCCTTTGGTCGGCGATCGGCTTTTACATGATTTCCTCACACCACTTCGGACGCGACGAAGAGATCGATACGCCGGTGTCGCTCGTAGGCTCACTGTCTGCCATCGGTTCGGGCGGCCTAGTGATTTGGATTCCGGCGATCGCCAGACCACTGGAAATGCAGAGAATTCTGCAGGCCATTATCCCGACAGCGATCGGTTCTTCGAGTGAGTTGGTTGTTCTCTGGACCCAAACACTCGCAGCTTTTTTTCTCCCGATTGCGGCTGCCAACATAGGCCGGTCGGTACTCTCCCCGGATGAGAGATTGCATGGGGGGATCATGCGAGCACTCCGGCAAGTCAGCTTAATTTGCATTTTCGCAGTCACCCCGATCCCGTTTTCATTCTGTCTGTTTTTTTGTGGGTGGCATTCGGTCCGAGGCTTGGCGCAATTGATGCAGTACCATCGCATGTCGCTCAAGGAACTGGCGTTGGCCTCGCTACCAATGTCCTTGGGGGCGATTGGCTTGTGCTGCCTGGGGATGTGGTTTTGGTGCGGAGGTCGCGATTTGAATGCAGAACTGACTCGCACGTTGTTCCTGGGGCTGGCGGGGATGGCGGTACCTCATTTGGTCTTACACGATTTCATGCCATTGGCGATTCGATACACAACCTCCAAGGTTGAGCTCCAGATGCGGAACGCATTATGACGCCAACGAACTTTGACTACATTCTCGTTGGAGGTGGATTGCAAAGCGGGCTGATCGCTTTGGCACTCAAACACTACCAGTCGCATGCAAAAATCCTGATCGTTGAACGTGGCGACCGTCTCGGCGGAAATCATACTTGGTCATTCCATCCCAAAGATGTCTCAGCGACAGCGAACGAGTGGTTGAATTCGGTTGTCGAGTACAAATGGCCTAGTTACCAAGTACGGTTGAACCGATTCAAAAAGGAAATTGAACTTTCCTACGCATCCATTTCATCGCAGCATTTTTCAAGGGCGATTCTGCAATCGATGGAGATCGGCGAGCGCGGAGTCGTTCGTACCAACACCGAAGTTACGCAGGTCCGTTCCAACGCGATCACGACTATCGACGGACACAGTTACACAGGGCGTCTAGTACTCGACTGTCGTGGCCCGAGTCGGTCCGGTGCACCGTTGTATTCACAAAGCGGCTACCAAAAATTCTGGGGCTTTGAGATCGGCCTGAAAACCGATTGGCCCTTCAATGGACCTATTGTGATGGATGATAACGTGGATCAATTGGATGGATTTCGATTCATCTACAGCCTCCCCTTCGAACGTCGGCGAGTACTCGTCGAGGACACACGCTTCTCAAATGAACCTGAAATCGATAGAGAAGAATGTCTTGCTCAAGTTCGAAGGTATCTTACCGCGATCGGGGTAGAAGATTGGTCTATCGTCAGAGAAGAGCATGGTATCTTGCCGATGCCGATCAGTTGGGAACTTCTTCCAGGAAGCGGTAATAGCACGCCAGCTATTTCGGGAGGATACGCGGGGGGATGGTTCCACGCGGCCACCGGTTACTCTTTTCCGCTCGCCATCGCGTTTGCAGAAACGATTGCTAGGTCTACCCCAGAATCGGCAGCATCAGAAATCGAGAAACTTGCTTGCATGCATCGCGGTCGTTCTCGGTTCGGAAGGTTCTTGAATC
>JANMNR010000509.1:0-2381 GCA_031368325.1 Pirellula sp. | reverse complement strand
GGCTGGATCCCGCTCAAAACTCGCATTTTCAATTCAATCAAGTGAGTGTTTGCAACATCCGTCGATGTTACGATTTCAATGTCCCAACAATTTCGCGAACCGAACTAACCCCAATCGAAACCAATGCGTCAGACAAGCCACGAATCAGCTTCATGCTAACCATCGGATCGTAGTAGTTGGCTGTTCCAATTTGGATTGCCGAAGCACCTGCAACCAAAAATTCCATCATATCATCAACACTCGCGATTCCGCCGACACCGATGACCGGTACCCCCACCTGGGATGCAACTTGATAGACACACCTCAGTGCGATCGGTTTGATGGCCGGGCCGCTTAGTCCACCGACGACGTTGGCAAGCATAGGCTTTCGCTTGCGCCAATCCACTGCCATTCCAAGCACCGTATTGATACAAGTCACCGCATCGGTGCCAGCGTCTTTGGCGGCACGAGCAATGTCGACAATTCGCGTCACGTTCGGCGTCAGCTTCGTTACGATCGCACAGTCGAGAACTTTGCGAACACTGCTAACCACTTCGAAACACAACTTGGCATCCGTTCCGAAATCTACGCCCCCCGACACATTGGGACACGATACGTTGAGCTCTACCGCTTCCAAGCCCTCTGCTTCGCTAAGCCGCTTTGCGAGCAACACAAAGTCATCCAATGATTTACCCGCAATGCTGACGATGATGGTCGCCCCTGTCGACCGTAGATAAGGCCAGTGGTTGGCTAGAAAATAATCGATTCCATCGTTGTCTAAACCAATTGCGTTGAGGAGCCCAGAACTCGTTTCAACGGTTCGCCACGGCGCATTCCCTGGCCGAGGGCTCTGCGTAATCGTCTTTGGCAAGATTCCGCCCAACTCAGGCAGCGGAATCACTCCAGCCATTTCTTTCGCGTAACCAAACGTACCAGAGGCAACCAGGACCGGATTTTTTAAAGCGAGCCGACCGAGCTGGACGCGTAGATCCAGCTCATGTGCCGTAGCGGTTTGCGATTGTGTTGCGTCGATCATCCAGGGTGAGAACCTTTACCCAATCGCTTGACAATCGCTTCGGTGGGCAGAGCGATCACGGTGGCGTTAGCCATCGTATCGGTCGATAGGATGTCCAAGGAGTCATCGCCCCCTTCGGCAGCCTCGTACTGCACCAGGTACGCGCCAACTTGGAGGTAGTTCTCATGAAAAATAGGTGGCCAAAAGTCTTCGGCCCGATGTGCTAATGTTCTTGCCAAGAGTCGAGTCGCGCGGCCCGAAAATCCGCTTAACACCATCTCTAGTCGGCCTAGCGACTCTCGGAAAATATAAAACACCAACGCCGCATCGCGACCTGGAGTCGCACCGCCGGCAAATGCCCATGTACCATCTGCGGTTTCATAGTAGAGTCCTGCTTCTTCCGCCTTTTCGCTTTTGCTCAATTGCATACCCGCTGAGCATGCCGGTGGATGCGGATCATGATCACGGTATCGCAAGAAGAACGGACATGCGCGATCCGACGCCTTGGCAACGTTGTCCTGCGTTACGAACGCGTCGCAACCAAACGCGTTCGCCAATACGAGCTCAACGGTCGGATTGCTCTTCACCGAGCCCAAGCACACCATAGCCTTATCGCCCCCCATTTCGGAGAAGTCGTCGTATACACTTTGAGCTCGCGTCTGAACTTGCTCGACGTTCATTGTGCCCGGGCTCCAAACCAACGTTTGTCGAAGGTGCTCGATATGCGGCATCTCTTTGCCACCACCCTTCTTCGCCGATATCGCTTTGGCAGTTCCGCCGAGTGTCGATACTCCGTTCAACACTTCGCCAGCTAGAACGCTGTCCGAGGCTACAATCCAAGCCGTGTCAGCAGACTCGTCATCCGGCGGACGGCGTACGCCCACGCAGATCTCTAACCGAGAACGACGAGCCAACATCTCCCAGAAATTCTCGGGAGTAATCGCAAACAGAGCGCCCGGCAGTTCCTCGGCACGAGCGTACCCATGTTCAATCAAATAGTCGCACAACCGAGAGAGTGCCTCGATCGGTATGTACTTTGCCTCATTCTTGAGAAGGGCTGCAACCTGATGACGATCCAAGCCCGTGTACTCAACGATGGCCTTAATGGTCCCAGGACGCTTTCGCCGGTCAGGCGTGTGTCCCAATAACTCTGCAAGTCGAAAAGCATATCGCATCTTGTTCTTTGCTTCACTTTCTACGACGCTTTAGCGTGAGTTGATCCAGCATTCGCCGCAATAATAGTAACGTGTGCCTCAGGTGAGCAGTTTCACGACCGCCTAGCGAAACTCTACCCTTCAAGGGCTTTTAAAATACCAGAAAACCACTAGCCGCCGATCCATCTTGCATAAATTTTTCTCGCTTCGTCAGGGTTTTCCGTCCCTTGAAT
>JANMNR010000471.1:0-2900 GCA_031368325.1 Pirellula sp. | reverse complement strand
AATTCCGCTGTGACATCGCCATGCTCGAACGCCTGATCGAACTCTACCGCAACAACGAACTTCGCCAAGACGAATGGCGACAGTCCGCGCGGTCGTAAGGACCTTTGTACGCGTAATGAATCGACGGTCGATAGACACCATAGGCTCCGACAGACGCTGCTATTTGTCGCACAACCCAGGCTGATCCTGCAGAAGTACGACGCTTTCACATACGACGCTTTCACAGTTGTTGAGGTAGCCGGAATCCTGCTTCAATCCAACCTGTGGAAGCGGCAGCTGTTGGTTGCTGCGAACTGTTAGGTTGCTGCTCCCCAATGCTCCAGCAATTCGTAAAATCGCAGTTTTGGCAGAGGGAGCTACTGCAAGGCAGTTCATTAATTACCTCGCAGGTCGAATTCCCCTAGGCTTCCTCAATCGATTCCGCGAAGGTTTGCTAGGCCTGTTTTTGGCGACTTTCGTGGAATATAGGGGTTTCAAATACACGTGTTCTGAAGGCCGATCGCTACATTTTGCTATGATAGTTAGAGGTTCATCGGTTGGTTATCCGAATCAAAGCGGTCAACATTGCTGTAACTGTTTGAAGAAAAGAACGAAAAGTCTCAAAATTGCAAGTTTATCAACCACATTTGATAGAGTATTGCATTGTGAGGATTGCCCCCCCAAAAGAGATGCAATAGTCCATCTTTGGGCGGCATTGATTTCAAAACGCGACTGATTGCATTCCATTATTCCGTTGGTTTTTCGAAGGAGATTTCACATGTCCCGTCTTTTTCAAAAACTAGGATGGTGTTCGTTCCTTTTAGTGTTTGGATCGGCATCGAAGGCTGAGGACACACCTACGCGTGCCGACGTAAAGTACGACGAGCATCCTCGGAATGTACTCGATTTCTATCAAGCTTCGTCGGACAAACCGACACCGCTGGTTATCTATATCCATGGCGGGGGATTCGTTGGCGGTAACAAAACGGTCGCCCCAGCACAATTAAAGGGCTTTCTAGATGCCGGTATGAGTCTCGCGTCAATACACTACCGTTTTGTAGACGGAAAGGATGTGATCTTTCCTATGCCGCAACATGACGGAGCGCGGGCGGTGCAATTCCTTCGCAGCAAAGCCAACGAATGGAACATAGATCCGAAGCGTGTCGCTTGTTACGGCGGATCCGCCGGAGCAGGCATCTCGATGTGGATTGGATTTCACGAAGACCTCGCCGATCTCAAGAGCAACGATCCAATCCAACGCGAGTCGACGCGAATCCAAGCCATCGGCACTTTCGGCGGTCAAAGCACCTACGACCCTGCTAAGATAAAAGAACTAATCGGAGGGCGAGCATGGGAACACCCGTCGATTTTCAAAGTCTACGGCGTAGGTTCGGCCGAAGAAGCATTGCGTCCGTCTCCCGAAATGCAAAAGCTCTACGATGAGTCGGCGGCCTTCACGCATCTTACCAAAGACGATCCACCGCTCTACATGGTCTACAATGAAGCGGACGGCCCCCTTCCTGCCGACGCCCGTCCAGGCCAGGGAATCCACCACCCCAATTTTGGTCGGCACCTCAAAAAGAAAATGGACGAATTACAAATTGAAAACGTATTCGTCAACTCGCCGGACGCCAAAGGCCGCAGCGTCAACACCGAACTGGTCGAGTTCTTCAAAAAGCAGTTCGCAAGCGTGCGGTAGCCGCCGATTAGATCGTTTGCAAAATGTCGAAGGCCAGTAGCCGGTCCAAAGCGACATGGTGCAGAATTGCTGTTCAGCTCGGTGTGGTTAAACATCGCTTGAAGACTGTGGTAGTATCGACGCTGAATTCGGGACAAGATGCAGCGGGAAACCCAGTTTACGATTGGAGCATTGTGGACCGCATTTTCGATACTTATCGCAACCATAGTGTGCGGCCGTATGTGCAGATCGGATTTATGCCCAAGGCCCTTTCGATCAAGCCCGAGCCTTATCGTCGAGATTTTGGTGACGGAGGGTTCGAGGACTTCTTCGTCGGTTGGGCTCAGCCACCGAAAGACTTCTCCAAATGGGAAGAGCTGGTCTATCAGTGGGCAAAGCATTGTGGCGAACGATATGGCCAGGAAGAGGTTCTGCGATGGTATTGGCAAACCTGGAACGATCCGAACATTCCTTATTGGCGCGGCACGCGGGAGCAGTTCTTCAAGCTCCATGATCATGCCATACGTGCTGTGCGCCGCGCGATTCCGCAAGCCAAAGTCGGTGGGCCAGATATCGCTGGCGGCAAAGGTGGTGATTACCTCGAAGCCTTTCTCAATCACTGTTTGCAAGGTAAAAATCTTGCCTGCGGTGATCGCGGTACTCCGCTCGATTTCGTCTCATTCCATGCTAAAGGGACCCCTACTCAAGTCGATGGACATGTGCGGATGGGTTTGTCAACGCACCTCAAAGATATCGATGAAGCGTTTGCTGTGATCGCCAAGTTTCCGGAACTGAAAAACACACCGATCGTAATCGGCGAGTCGGATCCTGAAGGTTGTGCCGCCTGTAAAGGACCGGATCGCGACTATCGCAATGGCACCATGTATTCCAGTTATACTGCGGTGAGTTTCCCACGGAAGCTCGACTTGGCGGAGAAGCACGGTGTCAACCTCGAAGGTGCGCTCACTTGGGCTTTCGAGTTCGAAGGTCAGCCGTTCTTTGCTGGCTTCCGTGAGTTGGCTACAAACGGTATCGACAAACCAGTGTTGAACGTGTTCCGTATGCTTTCTCGCATGGAAGGGCAACGACTAGCTGTGCAAAGCGACCACGCCGTACCGCTCGTTGAGCTATTGAGATCCGGTGTTCGTGAGCAAGCGGATGTCTCGGCGTTGGCCGCACGATCCGATAAACGCATCACCATCCTCGCATGGCACTATCATGACGACGATGTTCCGGGCCCTGC
>JANMNR010000409.1:0-3198 GCA_031368325.1 Pirellula sp. | reverse complement strand
AAACCGTCCGTGGTACAGAATATTCATAATCTGGCCTCCTTGCCTAATGACGGAACTGTGATAACTCCATCTAGGCATGCGAGGCCATTTTGTATAGATCATTCCCTGACAATCACTTACGACTATCTAAGTGCCATTCGTTCCTGACCTCGAATTTTTCGACGCGATCTGTGACTATTTCATCGACACCTATCAGATTGACGCGAACAGGGTTTATTTGACTGGTGTCTCGCAAGGAGGGGGGATGTGCAATCTAGTCGTCGCATTGCGAAGTGAACGGATAGCAGCAGCGGTCTGCAACTGCGGTTGGATGCCGAAGCCTCTCGATGTGAACGTTCTGAAAACAGTCAACAAGTGTCCGATTCTTTTCATAGCTGGTTCTCAGGACAAACAAGTTCCTTTTGAAGTTGTTCTTGCGGCATCGCAATGCTTTGAAAAGGAAGGCCATCCGGTAGATTTCATGAAACATCCGGGGGGGCACGGCTGGAACCACGAACTTGGAGTCAATGAAACTCTTTGGAAGTTTTTGAAGGACAAGAGAAGAGAAACAAGGCAAATTGCGCGGGTTCCGGAATAAGTTTTACTATGTCGTTATTGATCATCGGATGGATGGCATGGGACCATGATCACTTGCCTTCTACTATTTTTGGGACGGCGTTTGTATTTGCGCCACAGGACAAAACGACTTTGCAGTCTGACGTTGCATTGTTTGTTGCCGACGAGCAATTGGCAAATAGCCACGGAGTGGTGGCCCCAAAAATGTACTTCCGCGATTGAATCGAGTTGTTATCCTAGACTCCCCCTTGCGAGGCTCATTACTTGCTGAGCGATCCGTCAGTAGGCGGGCGACCGTTTCGTTTTGGTCGTTTAGTGAGCTGAGTAATGCGTTGGAACCCCAAAAAGTAAACCTGAAAGTTGATTGAGTGATTCAAAATGAAGACGCGATGGAACGAACACGAGGAACCGAGCAGCAAGGATATTCGCGATGAGATTCTAAGGTTTTTGTTGATGATGAAGCCTGGGGAAAGCATCTGCCCATCCGATATCGGTCGGACTTTTGGCTCGAAGTGGCGCGAGTTGATGCCGACCGTTCGCGAGGTGGCTACGGATATGGTTCGCGACGGCGCAATCGAGATCACACTAAACGGAGAAGTTGTCGATATTGACGAAAGAAAAATTGAGACGCTCAAGGGGCCGATTCGGTTGAGATTGGCAAGGCGTTCAGGTTCCTGATCGACGGGAACAAAATGCGTTTCAATCCTGTATCTTATTGATTCGCTACGAGGCATAATACCGTAACAGGTCATTCCGATGGCGAGTATCGGATTGAATGTCGTGCGTTGATTTAATTGGTCATTGGCCGAAAACCGAGGGCTAGAGCACTGTGGCTTATTCGCTGCAGCTCGAAATCGTCCCGTAGTCCCAAACCAAAGATTGACGCCGATTGTCGCAATGGACGTTCATTTGATTATTCCAGCCAAGTTGAGTCGAAAATGTGGAAAAGAAATCGAGTATGCAATGTATTTGCCGTTCTTAGTCTAACCATGAGCGCGTCGGTGTTCGCGCAAACGTCCGTCGAGAAGGTCGACTCGGCGATGATCGACAAGATTAAGGAAGAAGGGTTACAACGCTCGAAAGTGATGGACTCTATCAGTTATCTGACCGATGTTCATGGCCCTCGTCTGACGGGCTCACCATTGACGAAAATTGCTGGTGAATGGACCAAGGAGCGGCTGTCTCAATGGGGACTTGAAAACGCTCATCTTGAAAACTGGGGGCCGTTCGGTCGCGGATGGACGTTGGAATCCTGCTCGGTGAATCTAGTGGAGCCGCACTTCACTGCACTTATTGCTCACCCAAAAGCTTGGACCCCCAGCACGCCAAAGACGATTCAAAGTGAGCCTATTTACTTGGATGCATCGACTCCTGAGGAACTCGAAAAGTATCGTGGAAAACTGGGTCGAGCCATTGTTCTGATCAGCCCACCTCGCGATATCAAGGCACTGTTTGATCCCCCAGCGACGCGGCAAACGGACGCCGATCTTTTAGCGATGGCGAATGCAGACCCATCAACACCGCGACGACGAGGTGGTGTCGCAAGCTCTGGGCCGAGTGGCCCAGGCGCTGCAAGCCCGCCTGGCACTGCATCTGCGCCTGGCGCTGTCGCGCCCGGAACCGCGGCGGCGCCTGCAACTGCCGGAGCGCCCGGTCCTGGAATACGTGGGGGGCGAGTTGGAATTCAAGCAGACAAATGGCAGTTGGCTTATGAAGAGGGTGCAGCCGTTGTACTTGAACCGGGCCGTGGTGATGGAGGAACTGTCTTTGTTCAAGATGCCACGATGCCCAGACGAGCTGATCCGGCAGGTCGGGAGGGATCGAATCCGTTTAGTCGGGGGCCTCGACCATGGGCGACAGATCCACCGACTATACTTCCGCAGGTGGTTTTAGCTGCGGAACACTACAATCGAATTGTTCGCATGATTCAAAAAGGAGCGCACCCTAAAATGGCGATCGACATTGAAACGCGCTATCATGACGGCGACCCAAACTGCTTCAACATTATCGCTGAGATTCCGGGTACCGATCTCAAAGATGAGGTTGTTATGCTAGGCGGACACTTCGACTCATGGCATGCCGGGACAGGAGCCACGGACAATGCGATTGGCTGCGGCGTAGCTTTGGAAGCAGTTCGTATTCTCAAAGCCATTGACGCGAAACCGCGACGAACCATTCGAATTGCGTTATGGACCGGTGAAGAGCAAGGTCTGTTTGGATCTCGGGCCTATGTTGCTGACCATTTTGGCAGCCTCAAAGCTCCAACGCGTGTTGAAGGTGGCGATGCAAGCCGAGAACGTCCCAAGGCTACCTACGAACTCAAGGCGGAACACGAAAAATTTTCTGCTTACTTCAACTTGGATAACGGCACGGGAAAGATTCGCGGGATCTATCTGCAAGGAAACGAAGCCGTTAGGCCAATCTTCCGCTCTTGGTTGGCGCCGTTTGCGGATATGGGTGCGACAACGATCACATCGTCGAATACGGGCGGTACGGACCACCAGTCCTTTGACGGCGTGGGACTTCCAGGATTTCAGTTCATTCAGGATCCTCTCGAGTACGACACTCGTACTCACCACTCCAGTATGGACGTGTACGAGCGTATTCAAGAGGAAGATGCAAAGCAAGCTTCGATCATCATGG
>JANMNR010000401.1:0-6195 GCA_031368325.1 Pirellula sp. | reverse complement strand
AGTGGCTCACCACTTTGACCGCAGGTTATGGAGCCATTGGACTGCCGTGTGCGGCGCATCGGATGAGTGCGGACCGACTTTGTTCATAAACCCTTCGTCCTTGTAAGCCAAGATGCAAAGCGCAATGAGAAGCGTATAGCTGAAGATGTTAGCAAACCGGTTTCCGCTCCAAAACTTGAGTGCGGTACCAAAACTATGTTTGAACATGTAGCGGCCACGACGGTACTCGACCGACCAAATTTCATCCAGCAAAATATGCGACATGAAGCCCACAAAGATGGCGATCGTCTTAAACAATCGCAAATTCATGTTTTCGCAGGAACATACCACAAATGCAAACAAGGCGGCAGAAAGGCCAGCCGGCACGCTATGCCACATACCGCGATGGACTGTGTAACGTCTAAAGAGCTCTGCCAAAGCGAATCGCAAAAAGAAATAGACCGCGATCGTTACCAGAAGCATCATCTCATGGTTGTAGCCGAGTCGCTGGAGTCGATCGACCATGAGCATCGGCACAAACGCAGCGGAAAATGCAACCGCTTCCCGCAACGGAATTCCAGAGTCGCTATCGAGATCTGGCAACATTCCGCTCACGCTGCATAAAGCACCGCCGATCACGCAACTTTCCCAGGGCAGGCCGGCTTGAAAGCCAGCGACCCCATAAAAAGCACCGGCAACCGTACTAACAGAAATATGGGTTTTGAAATCGGCCATGGATAAACAAAACGAAAAAGGGCAGGGTAGGGGGGATTGTTTTGGAACAACGATCATCAACCTTCTAGCATTCTGCTACAACAAAAGTCCAGCCCAGCGGGGTTCGGCTCTGACGTTCGCCCCGCGTAGCGACTGGCAGTCCAAACGGCCCTACAAGCCCGCGCTCCGAAAAGGGCTAGCAAACCAAATAGCGGGGCGGGGCAGGGCAGGGGGGCTATTTTGGGCTTCGCACTTCAGGTCCGTAATCGCTATAGTCGATAGACACGGAAAAGTCTGTCTCGCTGCAGGCACATGCATCTGGAACCAGGGAAGGAATTGCTAGCAATGCAAGGTTATGATTTGATCATGTTGATCGTTTTGGCCGCAACCACCATCTTCGGCGCGATCAAAGGCTTTGCATGGCAACTCGCTTCGCTCGCATCGATCGTTGCTAGCTACTTCGTCGCGTATCTCTTTCGCAACGACGTCGCCAAAATGATCAATGCTCAGCCGCCATGGAATCTATTTCTCGCCATGTTGCTTCTGTACTTTGGCTCGAGCCTTATCATTTGGATGTTATTCCGCTTAGTGAGCACCTCGATCGACAAAGTCAAACTCAAAGACTTTGACCGGCAACTGGGTGCTGGCTTTGGATTGCTCAAGGGTGTTGCACTCTGTTTGCTCATCACCATGTTTGCGATGACGTTGCTCGGCGCTGCACAACAACAGCGGATTGCCAACTCCAGAAGTGGACTTTACATCAGTCGCATTTTGGCGAACGCTGGCGGTATCCTACCTGCGGAGATTAAACAAATAGTTGGACCGTACATCGACAACGTTGAGCGAAGATTGCAGCAGAATCAAAACGGGCTGGTTCCATCGCAGGGCGATGGTTTTCTGGATGGACTAGGCAACATGGTTCAACAGCAAGTCAATCAGTTTGGCAACGAAGTCAAAAACGGTCAGATGCCCAACAATTTTATGCCGGGGCAGGGCGGGGTGCAGCCAAATCAGGGCAACAATGGATTTTTTGGGGCAGGGCAGGGGGGGCAAATCGGTGTTCCGGCCAACCAAGGCTGGGGAAACATGCAACCACAACCTGGCGGATGGCCTGTGTCACAACCGCAGCCGCAACAGCCGTTCGGGAACTGGCAAGACAATCCAATTTTACCTCGTTAGCGCCCAGATGTTTAACCCGCGATGCGACAAGCTTGCCAGCGATCTCAGCTAGCCGCAGTTCGCCAGAATTTTGAAGGGAAACGTCCGTGAGATCCGCGTTCGAAGCATGAGGGCCTCGAACGGTTAAACATCAGCTTCACGACAGTATATCTCCTCCGCGCAACGGCTAGCATGCAAACACACATGGTCTCGGACAAACGCCGCTTTTCGGCTAACATAGCCGACATGAATTACGACACAACAAGTACCGCATCGCTGATTTTATTTCGATTTACAGGTGAAGACCGCCCAGGATTGACCGCATCGCTTTCGGAGCTGCTTGCAAAATTCGGCTGTTCGATCATCGATGTAAACCAAGCTGTCATCCACCAATCGTTGCTGCTCGGTATTTTGGTCCAGACCCCGCCTAGTGCACATGGTGATCGTATCATTCAAGAGATGCAAGAATGCGGTAGTTCGCTCGGGCTGAAATGCAATCCAAAACGCATAGAGGACCAGGACTACGATGCGTGGGTCAATCGCCAAGGCAAATCGCGGTTCATCTTGACACTCCTGGCTCGGTCTATCACCGCAGTGCAGTTTCATGCGGTGAGCAGCATGCTGGCAGATCAAGGCCTCAACATAGACGTTATCACGCGTCTCTCGGGTCGTCCGCCTCGCATTGCAACGGACACGTTGACGCGAGCATGTGTCGAGTTCTCGCTGCGAGGTGAACCGCGAGACTCATCGCAATTGAAAGCTTGTTTATTGGACCTCTCGAGCAGGCTGAGTCTCGATCTCGCTTGGCAACGGGACGATGCGTTTCGTCGCAGTCGTCGCGTGGTTGCGTTGGACATGGACTCTACTTTATTACAAGCCGAAGTCATCGACGAGCTAGCCAAGGAGGCCGGTGTCGGCGAAGAAGTCAGCGCCATCACCGAAGCAGCAATGCGTGGCGAATTGGATTTCGACGAATCACTTCGCAAACGAGTTGCATCGCTGGCGGGACTTCCGGAGAGCGTCTTACCCAAAATCGCTGCGAGGCTAGTGCTCACCGAGGGAGCGGAGCGATTGCTGACAACCTTGCGACGCTTTGGCTATCGCACCGCCATCCTATCCGGCGGATTCACGTACTTTGGCAATTACTTGCAAAAACGGTTGGCAATTGACCATGTGTACGCCAACGAACTAGAAATCGTCGACGGCAAATTAACGGGGAAAGTGATCGGGCCAATTGTCAACGCACAACGCAAGGCCGCGCTATTGGACCAACTTGCCGCCGAAGAAGGAGTCGATCGCAAGCAATGCATCGCAATTGGGGACGGAGCCAATGACTTGCCGATGCTAGCCCGAGCCGGCCTTGGGATCGCGTTTCATGCGAAGCCTGTAGTGCGATTGGCAGCGGAGTATCAAGTTTCCACGATGGGACTCGATGCGGTACTCTATCTGCTGGGAGTTCGAGATCGCGATTTGATTTAAGTTTTCGGACTGACACGTTTTATCATTGAGGGCAGGGCAGGGGGCTATGCTCTTTTCCTTCGTCATGCAGCGTTAGATTTGGCGAGATGCGATTTGCGAAATCAAAGGAAGGACAAGAACTTTCGAAAGTCCTCTGCTTTTGTCTTAGCAATACGGTGCAGGGCAGGGGACTAGCAAGTTCAAAAATCAGTCCATAGTAAGTGCGTAAACCGCGAATGTTCCGAGCCAGTGCTCGCCTTCGTAATGACCGCTGAAGACATAACCGAAGCCAACCTTGGCATGTGCGCGTGCCGATTGTTTCAGCAGTGGGACGCGTGGGTCGTTGGCGGGAAGTCCCTTTGCTATACCTTGCATGCACCATGCTCTGGATAGGTCGAGGCCCGCCAGATGCACAAGCTTGCCGTCTGTCACATCGCTCACGATTACTGGCTGAAGGAGTTTGCTTTGCGAATTCGCTTTTAGGTCTGGCAAGAAAAGAGTCAGCCATCGCGCGAATTCGTTTTGAAGCAAAATGCGTCGCATCAAGTCGGCTTCGTTGAGGCTTGGGGAAAAGAAGTCTTCGCCGGAGGGTTCGTACTCGGAGTTGTAGTTTTCGTCTTTAGAATAGTAGTCGCGCCCGCGAGCGATGACCAGGTTTTCGAGTTCTTTGTTTCCAACGATGCGTGCGTAATCGAGAAACTGTCCCAGGGCGAAGGCGGCATCGGGGTGGACGCCGGTTCGGATCGGTTGCTTGAGCTTGGGTAAGTAGATGATGGTTAGCTCTACGACCTTATCTTCGAGAGGCTTCAAGGCGGCTCTCCACTGCTGCCCCATTGGATCTTGCCAGGAATGCAATTCAGCGACGAGCCGAAGCAGCCAAGCCCAGCCGTACATGCGTTCGAAGGACTTGTTTTCCTTTTCGTCAAAATATTTGGTCTCGGCGATCAGGTTGTTTTTCGTCAGGCTGATAGCAAGCGATTGTCTCGACGCGTCGGCCCACTCGTGGGACGGATTCAGCTTTAGGAGTCGAATCAGCATCCAATGTCCGTGGACACTGCTATGCCAATCGAAGCAACCAAAGAAGGCTGGGTGCAATTGCTTCGGGCCAAGCACGGTTTCTGGGCTGGTAACAACATTGTTTGGCTTGTTGGGGAATTCGCGTTGCAAACCGCTGATGGCAAGCTTTGCGAGCTGGGCAGCCTGCGCATCATTTAGCTTTTGTCCGAGAGTCGGAATCTCGCCCTGGATCGATTGGGCTTGTGCGTTCAGGGCAAGGCTGAGCTGCATGAAACCAAGTGCGAGCACGAAGAAAAGGGAGGGGCAGGGGGGCAAGCTTGGTTTTGTTCGCATGGTTGTGAGGCAAAGCTTCGGGGTGGTTCGTTGATTTGGAAAATGAGGGCAAAAATGGCTTAGCTAGATCTTAGCGATAGCGGGAGGATTCCCGACTGCGTTGCGGTTACGGAATCTAACTTTCCGTCCCCATTTTCCGCCCAAAAGAAGCATTGTCTAGCAGCATCGAATACCCCAATCTTGTGCATTGCCCGCCTAATAATGATCCGGATAAATTTTAGCGATCACGGGGTGATGCGGAGATTGCCTACCGCAACGGTTAGTCGAAACACTCTTTCGGAGTCCTTTGAGGCCGAATAATGACTCGATAATGACTCGGGCTCACCGCCAGCCATTCTCACGCCACCATTTATTCTCCGGAACGGGAAGGCATGAGAGCAGGTTAAATATTGGCGATGACGGGGAGGATGAAGCCCGCTTTACGATTGCGAATCCTAGAAACATTTCCACTGGCAATGCTTTTACGACGCTCGTTCGACAGTGACAGAATGATCCGTCCCTAATTACCCCTCCTGCCATTTCCCAGCCTTCTCGAATCCCGATTTAACAGCAGCGATTTATCAAAACACATGTCAGACCGCATGCAGGGCATGACAAAAACACCGCTCCGCAACGTCCGATAATGTTTCTTATGTTCGGTTCTTGTTGGATTTCGCCCTGGTTTTTCATTGGCGGCTGCGTTTTGCCCTGTTCCTCGCAAATCGACGAGGGCGGCTCTTTTGCAAGACACAAACCTGCAAAGGCGACAAAGGGACGATTTGATTTCATCATGCATTGATACAGAAAAATGACTCGGTTCCGCCTACGATTTTCTTGCCCCAATTTTGTTGCCTATTTCGAGTATCTAGGAGCACGTTAATTCTTGCCGATCAATTTCTGTCGATCGCGAGCAGGGTGCCGAGCACGCCTCGATTAAGGGGCTCGAGAAAGTTACCCAATGGGTTCTGTTTCTTTGGCTGCAAAACTTGATTTGTCGCGTCATCTTTCTGCCACCTTTCTGCCAAAACCGAAGTTGAGCGGATTTTTCCTACCGCTGAGATTGCCGATCGCATCGACCGCGGATCTGAAAGGCCTCCGATGCGTCCCATTATTCTGACGCCCGTACATGTGGCTCAAGGTCCGGAAAAAGGTTTAGCCCCGCCCTGCCCTTTCGAACGCTTCTTGCTCGCCGAACTTGCACACATCCTTGCCCGTTCCAGCCAAGTCAACTTTCCCAGCCAATTCAAATGCGTTTGCTGATCCCGAGAATTCGCCCAACCCCATTCGTCTGCCCAGTCGTTAATCCGCACCCATCGATTAGGATCGCGGTATTTCCCATGACTTGCCGGATTGCTAATCTTTGTTGAATCACATCCAAACCGAAAAGTTGGTTGCCAACGTTTGACTTTACCCAGAGGCTAGAAATTCTCCCTTCGAAACCGCTTTGCATCGCCGCAAGTCTCTGCGTGCTCTGGGTGACAGGTGGACTTGTTCGCACGCAAAGTCCACTCAATCCTCAGTACTTGCCTCAGCTCGCCGCCATGACGCTTTTCCATC
>JANMNR010000397.1:0-9315 GCA_031368325.1 Pirellula sp. | reverse complement strand
GCCGAATCCTTCGCATTTGGAAGCGGTGAATCCCGTGGTGGAAGGGGAAAACTGGAGGCCAATTCGCTGGGATTGGAGGCTTCGCTGGCAGAGTACGCCAAAGCGGTCGAGTATGTGCGATTTTGCCAGCAGCAACTCACGACAGCTCGTAGAAAAATAGAAAAGCTCCGAGGCCTAACTGGGCGTGGCGAGCCAATCACCGAGACGTGGGAGGATGATGCCAACGGGTAAAAGCTTTGCAATGCAAAGTAAATAGGGGCAGTAGACTACATTTTTTGCGGCAAGTGCTTACAATACGCCTGTGAGTGTGGTGTTTTGCTTCAAGGATGCCATCCACAGTTAGACGAGCGGCAAGCCATAATCCTCTAGCGAACGCGAAGCGCAAGCTAGTGATTTTCTGCCGGCTCCAGTAGATTGCACTTTGCGTAGGGTACATTCGAACCCACCGCTTTATTGAGCACACTCAGAAAACCACTACTCCTATTGTGCAAATTTCGAACGAACCAAAAATCACTTCTGACAGCGTAGTAAGCAGATGGAAAACACTTGCTGCGGTTGTTGACGAAAAACTGGAAAGTTGCATCGCGACGCTTTCCGCAAGCTGTCCAGACAATTTGCGAGAAGCGATGCGTTATTCTCTTCTTTCCCCAGGCAAAAGACTGCGTCCCGTTCTTTGTTTGCTGGGTGCAGAAGCCGTCGGAGGCACAATTTCGGGCGCAATTTCCAATGCGGCGGCCGTGGAAATGATCCACAGCTATTCTCTGATTCACGATGATTTGCCTGCGATGGACGATGACGACTTACGCCGTGGACGGCCGACTTGCCACATCCAGTTTGACGAGGCAACGGCTATTTTAGCTGGCGATGGTCTCCAGGCATTGGCCTTTGAAACCATACTTACAGGCAATGCGGTGTCATCGGTTGCGGTACAAAGCTGTTTGACTTTGGCTAAAGCAGCCGGTGCCGAGGGAATGGTAGGGGGCCAAAGTGACGACCTGCTAGCGGAAAAAACCGGGCTATTGGCCAAAAAAACGGATGCGGGTGTTGAGATGCTTCATAGGATCCATGCCAGAAAAACAGGAGCCATGATCCAAGCGTCGGTTGTACTGGGTGGTCTGGCAGCCCAAGCGATGCCAGATGAACTGGAAAAACTGGCGCTTTATGGAGATTGCATCGGAATTGCTTTCCAAATCGTGGACGACCTACTGGACGTGGAGAGCACTTGCGAAAACACTGGAAAAAGGACCGGAAAGGACAGTCAGCGCGGAAAGCTGACCTTCCCAGGGATCTATGGTGTTCAGGCGAGTCGGCAACGAGCTGATGAGTACATTGAACAAGCGATTGCGATTGTGGATGCCTTTGGTCCAGCCTCGATGCCTTTGAAACAACTTGCACGATACATCATGGATAGGAGCAACTAGAAACTCTATGCACGAAATGCTCGCAAAATTAGAGTCTGCTGAACCGCTTCGAGGAATGTCCACCCCGGATTTGGAGAAGCTTGGTGTTGAGATCCGGGACGTGCTTTGTAATCTGCTCGCGACTCGAACCGCGCACTTCGCCTCGAATCTCGGAGTCGTTGAGCTTTGCTTGGCATTGCATAGTGTTTTTGATTTCCGAAAAGACCGATTGATTTGGGATACGGGACACCAAATCTATCCGCATAAGTTGATCACCGGGCGTTACCACGAATTCAAAACGATTCGCGAACGCGGCGGACTAATGGGTTACCCGAACCCCGCCGAAAGCGAATACGATTTGTTTATGACGGGGCACGCTGGCTGCAGCGTTTCAACCGCCCTCGGACTCAAGAGTGGTGACGACCTGATCGGACAAGCAGGTCGCAAAAGCGTTGCTGTCATCGGGGACGGTGCCTTTCCTTCTGGTATCGTTTTCGAAGCCATGAACAATGCCGGCGAATTGAACGCCGATATGATCGTCGTTTTGAATGATAACAAAATGTCGATTTGTCCTCGGGTCGGTGCGGTTGCAAGTTACCTCGATCGACTTCGCACCAACCCGTTCTACACAGGGTTCAAAAGCGAAGTAGTTCGTGTGCTCAACAAACTTCCGCTGTTCGGCGATCCTACCGAGAGACTGCTCGCACAGATCAAAGAGGGCGTGAAAGCCGGAATGGTTGGTGGCATGCTATTCGAGGAATTCGGGTTCCGGTACATCGGCCCCATCGATGGCCATGACATCCATCTGCTTCGCAAGTATCTCGAAATGGTGAAAGATCAAAAGGGGCCAACTCTGTTGCATGTGGTCACCGAAAAAGGACGAGGCTACAAGCCGGCCGAAAAAGACCCAGTCTACTTCCATACCCCTCCAGCGTTTGAGGACGAAGACGGATGTCCAAAGCCACTCAGTGCGGGTGACAAACCGGCGTTCACAAACTACGCTCGCGACGCAATCCTGAGCCAGATGAAGTCCAATAAGACGGTTACCGTCATGACGGCGGCCATGTGCCAAGGGAATAAATTGGAGCCAGTCCGAGACGCTTTTAGCGATCGATTTTTCGATGTTGGAATCTGCGAGTCGCACGCGGTTGCTTTTGCTGCCGGTCATGCCAAAGTCGGCTTGCGTCCCATCGTAGCCATCTATTCGACCTTTCTGCAACGCTCGTATGATCAGATTTTTCAGGAGGTGGCTTTGCAGAATCTGCCCGTCACCTTCATGATCGATCGTGGTGGCTTGACTGGCCCTGATGGTCCAACCCATCACGGGCTTTACGATATTGGATATATGCGAGTGTTTCCAAACATGGTGATGATGGCACCAGGGGATGCAACCGAAGTTGAGCCTATGCTGCAATTCGCATTATCGCATCCCGGACCGACTTCCATCCGTTATCCGAAAACTACAGCACAGACTTTTGAACGGACCAGTCAGCCGATCCAACTTGGCAAGTCCGAGATCCTTCATTGGGGCACCGATGGGGCCATTATCGCTTGCGGAGCCATGTTGCAGCAAGCGATTGCAGCCGCCGAAATGCTGAAGAAAGAGGGCCTGGACGTAGCGGTTATCAACGCACGCTTTATCAAGCCGCTTGATATAGCCATGTTGACCCAAGTTTTCGAGGAATGCCGGTTCGTCGTAACAGTCGAGGAGGGAGCCCTGATGGGTGGGTTTGGTTCTGCTGTTTTGGAAACTGCGTGCGCCAACGGTTGGGATACGCGCATGTTAAGAACGCTAGGTATTCCGGACAAATTCATCGAGCATGGAGATCGCAATGAGTTGCTTGCCGACCTAGGATTGGATGCGATTGGCATCGCGAAAACGTGCAAGCAACTTGATAGTAAGTTCTCCAATGCGCAACCTGCGGGCGTCTAGCCGTTGGCACCGAGTGCGTATCGAAGCGATGCGAGGCACACCTAGACGCTCGACTAGGGGTAGGTTTCGAAGTAGACTACTAGTGGCTTCATTCGCTATTGATAGATAGACACAAAAACAAAGATCTTTGACATGACAGACTTATCCTCCTCCGCGAGGCTGGCGCCCGAGCTGCTAGCCCCGGCAGGAAATTGGGAATGTATTCACGCGGCAATCGAGAACGGGGCGGACGCTGTCTATTTTGGACTTGAGTCGGGGTTCAACGCACGAGCGCGGGCTGTCAATTTTTCGCTCGAGGACTTGCCGAGTCTAATGCAGTTGCTGCACCATCGCGGCCTGATTGGCTTCGTCACTTTAAATACCCTCATCTTCACCGATGAACTTGCCGAGTTTGAAAAGCACGTGGCCCAAATTGCTGCGGCTGGGGTAGATGCGGTTTTGGTACAAGATCTTGGCGCGGTGCGTCTGATCCACGAGATCTGCCCGCAATTGAGCGTACATGCGAGCACCCAGATGACGATGGTCTCGGCCGAGACCATTCGGGCAATTGAGTCTCTGCAGGTAGATCGTTTTGTGCTCGCTCGAGAACTTTCTATTGCTGAGATTCGAAAGATCACCGCTGCCACGAGCATGCCCGTGGAAACTTTTGTGCATGGTGCTCTTTGTGTGTCCTATAGCGGTCAATGTTTAACGAGCGAGTCGCTTGGCGGACGAAGCGCTAATCGTGGCCAATGCGCACAGGCGTGTCGTCTGAATTACGATTTGCTATGCGACGGTGTACACCGAGATTTGGGCGACAATCGCTATTTGCTTTCACCTCAAGACTTAGCAGGCTACGCGCACATTCCCGATTTGATTGCCGCCGGGGTCTGTTCGCTCAAAATCGAAGGCCGGCTCAAGACACCTGAGTACGTTGCGAATATCGTAGGACACTATCGTCGTGCTATCGATGCTGCCATGGCTGGTAACGAAATCCAATGGACAAACCAAGCCAAGCGCGAAATGGAAATGAGTTTTTCACGAGGATTTTCGCCAGGTTGGCTTGAGGGCTGCGACCACAAAAGACTGGTACCCGGAATCACTAGCGCTAAGCAGGGTGTTCGAGTTGGAAAGGTGATTGCAATGCGAGGCGAACGATTGCTAGCTGATCTAGAATCCCCCTTGATCAAAGGGGACGGAATAGTTTTGCAAGGTGACCGCATTTCGGGAACCGAAATTGGTGGACGGATCTTTCAAGTGTTTGTCAACGGGAACCCTACCGATTTGCCTGCTACCGGCCGCGTAGAACTAGCATTTCAAAACGGGCTGTTCAAAAACATCGAGGTCAAACCAGGTCAAGCGATTTGGCAAACGGATTCTCCACAACTGACCAAGCGATTACGGGCAAGCTTCGCCACGGAACAGTACAAACGCAAAGTGCCAATTGACCTGTCACTGAGAATCGAGGTCGGCAGTCCCATTCAAGTGGAAGTCCAGTGGCCATCCAGCCACTCACTTGTGAATGGGGCAATCAAGTTAACCGTTGACCACATCCCCGCCGAAGCACGAAAGCACTCCATCACCGAGGCTGAGCTTCGGCAACAGATGTCTCGGTTGGGCAACACACCCTATGAATTGCGGAACCTCAATGCGAGCTTCATTGGAAATCCGATGGTGCCGTTGAGTGTGCTGGGGGAGCTTCGGAAGAGCATGGTGGCTGAATTGGATGCACATCGAATGCAACCGCCGCAACGTTCGATTTCCGACCAAGGCGTTTCGCAACGCATGTTATCTACACTTGAGCAAGCTCCTGTCGTTTCCAACGCAGGTCCTCAGTTGCATGTGTTGGTACGTTCGATGCAACAGTTGCTTCAAGTGCTTGAACTTGGTCAGAAAACCATCTACGTTGAGTTTCAAGACATTCGGGAATACCGAGAGGCTGTTAGCGTAGCCCACGCATCGGGTGCAAAGATTATCATTGCAACCCTTCGCATTCAAAAACCAGGTGAGCTAGGGCTCTTTAAAGCGATTGCAAAGCATCCCGCAGATGGCTGGCTGGTTCGCAATCTGGCAGCTCTAGACTTTGCTCGCGAACACGAGATTCCAGCCGTGGGCGACTTTTCGCTGAACGTAACCAATCCGATCACAGCTGACTGGTTGATGTCCAGAGGACTTCAGCGTATCACCGCCTCTTACGATTTGAATCGAGACCAATTGACGGAACTGGTAGACGGATTGCCAACATCCTGGCTGGAAGTCGTTATTCACCAGCACATGCCCATGTTTCACATGGAGCATTGCGTTTTTTGCACCGTCTTATCGCCTGGTACAAACAAATCAAACTGCGGACGTCCCTGCGATCGCCATGAAGTAAAGCTTCGAGACCGTCTTGGAGTCGAGCACGTATTGCACGCAGATATTGGATGTAGAAATACACTCTACAATGGACATGCGCAAAGCGGAGCCGAAGCAGCCCCAAAGCTACAACGAATGGGCGTTGAGCACTTTCGCATTGAGCTACTTCGCGATGCCCCTGCCAGTGAAACGGCACGATTACTGGGGCTCTACACGGACCTTCTTGCTGGACGGATCGATGGCCCAACTGTTTGGAAGTCGCTTAAAGCCGAAAATCGAGTTGGCGTAACTCGAGGAACACTCGAACATCCAAGAAATCCGTTAGCCATTCTTTAATCGCGGTAGGGCGTCGATCACAAAGGTCAGCATTTTGCCGATTTGCGTTTCTTCCCGATCGAGCCTCTTGTCCGCACTTTCTCGATGTACTCAGGTGCATAAGGTACCGTGCAACTGTTGTCTCCTAAGTCTGCAGTGACAGGACCGATCTTAGCTCCAATCTCAATTGCAACATCGGTAAACGGCTTCACATAACAGCCGACTGCAATGAGAAAAGCATTCATGTGGTATCGAACTTCATCGGGCTCCTTGTGAATCGACTTCTGAACTCGCTGGCACAGCTTCTTCAATGCAACGAGGTCGAGCTTATCGTCTTGGACAATCGCGACTAGGCTTCCCAACGTTGCCCAGCCAGCAACCGATGTAAGCGACCGCTTGGCGTCGATCCACTCAATTCCCAAATCCCAACCGTGCATACTCCCAGCTGCTACCCATGCGACTGTCCAACCACAGAGCGGTCGACAGTACGCCTTGGCAGCCCAATGCTTCAGATCCTTCTTTGTCATTTTCGCGTCGTCCGCAATCAATCCCGCCAGATACATCGCGTCGTAGATGCCCGTGTCGTACAGATCCAATGCGAGCTGATAGTCCTTCTTGATGCGCTTTACGATCTTTTGTATATCGCCGATCTTCACGCCGAAACAAGGATCTTTAACGCCATGCTTAAAGATCACTCGCTTGTAGCTTTCGCTTCCAAGCGGTTTGATTTCATCCAAGATTTCTTGCGCTGCCATCGACATGCTCGCACTCATTATTCGACTTCGAGTTTTCGGCGAAACACTTTGTCGCCATTGGTAACGTAGAGATACTCATGATTTGCGCCCGCCAACGAGCAGCTTGTCAACGGCTGCGTGAACGTTGGCTTTGGCAACACTCCACATTGGCGACCTGTTGGATCAAAAATCTGAATGCCGAGCTCGGAGGTAACGTAGTAGCGACCAGACTTGTCGACGGCCATTCCGTCTCCTTTAGAAGCAGACAGGTACGGCGGCGGTTCATTGAACTTGAAGTCACCCTTGGGATCGATTGCAAGCCGCATCGTCATGGTCGGCATTTTAGCATCCAGCGTACCGTCCGCATTCACTCGAAACGTCCAAACATTTTCACCACCCGAATCCGATACAGCCAGAGTTCCTCCATCGAGCGAAAGTGCAATGCCGTTGGGCCGCGTTATGCCGGTGTCTACGGGAGTAACTTCCTTTGTTTTGATGTTGATACGCGTAACGCGTTGATCCTTGGTTTCGGTAATGTAGATAAAGCCATCGGAGCTAACCGCGAGATCATTCGGAATAACATTGGTTGCGACTTCGTTGACTGCGCCAGAAGCAGGGTCGATGGAGACAACGCGTTTCTTTGCACCCTGACAACCGTACAACAAGCCATCCGGGCCAAACTTGAGTCCGCTGACTGCTTCTTTGGCGAGCTCGCTTCGCTGGCCGTCGGCGACGTTTACTTTGTAGATCGCCGGAGCCTTCATGTCGGAGTAGTAAAAGCTGCCATCGCTGCCTGGGCATGGCGCATCGGCAAAGCCTAGTTTCTCACTGACCAGCTCCCAGGATTGATCCGGAAGCAGCAGATTGAGCAAGGTCATGTCCCCTTTGAGATCCCCCTTGGTGTCCAATACAGCTTGCTGCTTTTCTGTTCGCCATAGCCACTTGAGTGCCTCGGGAAACCGTGCTCCAGCGTGGTCGGCATTGTGTCCGTACCCTTCGTCCCAATCAAATCGAACATCATACCCCATGTACTTCAACGATGAGTACATCAGTCTGTTCGATAGCGGCCAGTTGCCAAACGGGTTATCTAGGTCACCGCTGGTGTCGGCCAAGTAAACGCGAATAGGTTTAGGTTCGGTTTTGCGAATGTGCGACGGATAGAGATTGCCACCTCGCAGGTTGGTGAAACTGCCGATGCTTGATAGCACTTTGCGAAACGCATCTGGGCGCTCCCAAGCGACCGTAAAGGAGCAGATACCTCCAGAGCTGGCTCCGCATATTGCTCGCATCTCAGGAGCTTTGGAAATGGAAAATTGCTTTTCCACTTCGGGAATGATCTCTTCAGTTAGGAAACGAGCATACCGATCGCCGAGGCTATCGTACTCGAAGCTACGATTGGAACTCTTCCACGCGTTCTCTGGTTTTCCTTTGGAATTGTCATGACCCGGATTGATAAAGACGGCGATCGTTGGAGGCATTTCGCCACTTGCAATCAGGTTGTCGAACACGATTGGGACACGAAAGCGACCTTTTAGGTCGACGTACGAATGCCCATCCTGAAAAATCATCAACGCTGCTGGTTTCTCTTTGTTGTATTGGGCTGGAACATAGACGGACCAGTCTCGCACAGTATTCTCAAAAATCTTGGATTCCCATACGGGCATCGACTCCACTTTTCCGCGGGGCACGCTATCACGTACCTGCGCATCGGCATGTGGTTTCCAATCTTTTTTGTCTTGAGCGGGAGCCGGCGTTGCGGGCGTTGCTGTTTGATCAGACCAAAGCCAGCGGAGTGCTTTGGGGATTTGGTCGCCTCCCCAGTTCCCACTGTGTCCACCGTCGGTCATGACGAACTGGTTTTCGTAACCTGCGAATTGCAGGGCCGACGCCAGATCTTGATTTCCAAGTGGCCAGTCGCCGAAAAGATTGTTGAGATCGTCCTTGCCATCTTGCAAGTAGACCTTGATGGCTTTCGGTTTCGATTTGGTTTTGCGAACCAAGGCAGGATAGTCGTACCCGCCACGGATGTTGGTGAAGCTTCCGATGTGGCTTAGTACTTTTCCGAATTGATCTGGTTTCTCCCAAGCGACAGTAAATGCACAAATCCCGCCCGACGAGATACCGCTAATGGCACGCTGTCTTGGGTCACGTGAGACGTTGAGTCCTTTGAGTGCGACAGGTAGAAACTCTTCAACCAAGAAGCGAGCATAACGGTCCCCCATCGAGTCGTATTCAAAGGATCGATTGCTTCGGTCCTTTGCACCGGGCTTGGTTGCCGGGATCGTTCCGGGACTAACAAAGACCGCGATGGTAACGGGCATCGCTTTTTGGTGAATCAGATTGTCGAATACGATCGGAACGCGAAAGGCGCCATCTGGCTTGGAGTACCCTGGGCCATCTTGAAACACCATCAACGCGGCAGGCGTGTCCGGCGAGTACTGTTCAGGCACATAAACACTGTAGTCGCGTCGCGTCCCTGGAAAGATCTTGCTCTCCGCGAAAACACCCGTGGTTATCTTCCCTTTCGGAACGCCTGCCTGCACACTGCGATCGGGGTTGGATGGATTGAGTTCGTCAGCAGCATTCACATTAGAATGAA
>JANMNR010000255.1:0-3866 GCA_031368325.1 Pirellula sp. | reverse complement strand
GGGTTGATCATGTTCACCGTTTTACTTCTGTGCAGCACGCTCGTTGCGGCCGCTGCATTGGCGTTGGCATTTCATCGCCAACGCCGTTTTGAACAACTACTCAAATTTACACAACGACTTTTACGAAGGGATGATTATGGTTCTTATGATTCGCCTCAAACAAATCTTGGTGGTATTAGAAACTATCATCCGGAAAGTGCTCAAGCGATTGGGCATACTCCTGCTCTTGCTCTCCCCAATCATGGTCGGCTGCGACGAAGACGAGGCCGCACGTCGCGAGCGAGAGCACGTCAATGCCATGCAAAGGCAGGTAACCGACGCTTCAAAGGGGCTCGTCACCGCCGACGCAGAAGCTCGCAAAGGTTGGGTCGCGGCTCAGCAATCCTTCGAGCAGACCCGCAAATCGATCGTGCAACAACAGACCGATATCCAATCGGGGCTAGATCGACTTGAAGCAGAACGCAAATCCATCGCAACGCAGCGGGCAACGGATTTGCTGCTGTCGGGCTCCATCGAAGCTATCGGAACGGTAGTCGCAGTGTTGGTCCCGCTCTTGTTACTCGGCTGGCTGATGCATCGATTCTGGCAAACGGATTCGGTGCCAGACATTGACGAAATGATAGTGATGTCTGCTGGGGCATCACCACTTCCGCCTACTGTATCGACGACTGAGATTTGGCAGAACTTAAAGCCCGTCTCCATCGCAAATGGCCGGTACTTGCCTGAAGTGTTGGCTGACGACGCTTGGTCACACGACACCTAAACACTTTGCTACTAATCATTCCGAAAAGCGGCGGCCAACTTTGTCCGCCGTTTTTCGTTTACCAACCTCTTTACTATCAAGGAATTCAAGTATGTCCACGGTTTTAGAACTACCAACCCAGGACCGCGAGACTTTGCAGCGGAGCACCGTTGGAGAGCAATTGCAGTCCGCGACGACCGCCATCCGTCTACATGTGCGATGGCCTGGTGTTCGCAAGACGCTTAGCCAGGGCCAACGACAACTAGCTGCTGGTGCATTTAGCGCCGATGCCAAAGTGCTCTCTGCTGGCAAGAAGCTATTTGACACGACCCACCCGGTTTTTCGAACTGTGTCTGCCGTGAAATCAAAAGCGGTAGCCTGCTGGCGTGATCAAACACTGCCCTATGTTGAGCCAGGCATTCGGCTTGTGCGCAGAAACACAGTGTCAACGCTGGAGTCTCAGTTGCGCGAAGCTCAAATCGAGCTTCGCGAAACGGTAAGGAACCTGGATCGCTGCTGGGGCGAACTGGTTGATCAAGCACGCAAACGCTTGGGGGATCTGTTCGATGTCACGGATTATTCACCAAGCATTGCGGACGAGTTTGAGATCACCTGGGACTATCATGCGACCACGCCGCCTGATTACTTGCGGAGCGTAGCACCCGAGATATTCGAATCGGAATGCAACCGGGTACGTGCGCGTTTCACCGAAGCGGTCAAAATCGCCGAGTCTGCGTTTGCGGAAGAGCTTGGAAGTCTTGTTTCCCACTTAGCTGAACGGCTTAGCGGGGAATCGGATGGCAAGCCGAAGGTCTTTCGTGACACGGCGGTCACGAACCTGAACGAGTTCCTGGAACGGTTCCGACGGCTCAGCATAGGCACGGATGAATCGTTGGAGCAACTGGTGGGCCAGGCACGAAGCCTTGTTGCTGGTGTCGTTCCAGAGGATCTGCGTCAAAGAGAATCGCTACGACAACAGATTTCCAACGGACTGACTCGGATCGAGGCCAGTCTTGACGGCTACATGACCGACCGACCACGACGGAACATTATCCGGAGGCCGGTATCTTGAGCCAAGTGGGTGAAACTGCTGAGCTGATCATTGGGCTTGGTGGAAACGTACGCATGATCTATTCGGATCTCGTAGAACCGCATGCGTTCGGTGAACCGACGATCGAGCGTGGTTCCCACGTCGAGCCCGACCAGAACGGATTTTGGTGGGCCGATCTCACTCCTGTCAACGGACCGCGATTGGGACCATACCACATGCGATCTAATGCCATCGAAGCCGAAATTGCATGGCTGAAAGAATACTGGTTAGAGCCAACCGTTGTTTAGGCCGGCCAACCCCAGACGCAATTAATCATTAACTAGCCCAGGCAAACACCTGGGCTTTTTTCGTTTTCGCATTGGTTGTGTGCCATGCGAGGGCAAGTTCATCAGGTATTTAACTCCAACTCTAAGGAAGAGGTTTTCCATGTCCATTTCTGAATTTGACGCAGAAATTGCAGCCGCTACGGGTGATTCAGTCAGCACGATTCGTCGTTGCGGCTTTTCGATGTTAACTCGAATTCCGTTCGAGTTAGAGCCTGATGATTTGCGTCCGCCCCAGGTCATCGATTGGGACAGTGCCGAACCGTATCTCTTGGCTCGCTTTATCGACGAGCTGACCGACTAACAGGCTGTGCCGGATTTATGAAATGACTCGCGGGCGGTGGCTTCAAGTCACTGCCCGCTTGTCTGTTCATTCTTATGCGTTCTTTACGTTCCTCTAATACTCCAACAACGATTGAAACGAAACATGCTTGTTCGATCCAATATAGAAGGACCACTCGACGGCGTTGAAAAGGTAGCGAGTGCATTACAATTCTGGCTCAGGCGACGATGCAAAACTGACCGAGACAAAGAGCACTTCTGGTCCATTGGTTTAGATATCAAGATGGTCGTTAAGTATGTCGAGGTGGTCACGATTGGCACCCTCGACGCAAGCCTTGTTCATCCCCGTGAAGTTTTCCGCTTCGCGATCATGCAAGGGGTTGCGTCCATCATCATCGGCCACAACCATCCATCGGGTGACATACAGCCAAGTATCCAGGACAGGGCTGTAACACGATCTCTGGCCAACGCCGGCAAAGTCTTGGGTGTTCCGCTACATGACCATCTTATCATCGGGGCAAATGGCAAGCGATTTAGCTTTGCCGAATCATTGCCAGACGACCTGCGGGCTTCTTAGCTGGGTCACGGACTGCAGAGCCCACCACATGTGACAACGAACTTCGGAGCGACGCAAACCATGCCCGCTCGTCCATTCCAAAACCCTCCAAAAAACGAAATCAAGATCATGTTTATCCCCAAAACAGTAATCCAGGCTTTTCGCAAGTTTGCGAACGCCTTTTTAGACAGACCGATTCGGAAGCTCGCTTCTGACATCGGGCTTCACGCCACCGCAAACGGCTGTACCCTTCAAGTTTCCGACGCAGGGAAGTCCATAAGCTGCTCGGTTGCCTGTAAAGATGGCGACGAACCGTTGGCCGAGTCGGTAAGCATTTCATCCGATTTGTTTGAAGAGTTAGCCCAGTCAACGGGCGACATCGAATTCGGTGCGGTTGTATCGACCGAGAATGGCAGTCGCTTCATCGTTCGCTGGCAAACTGGCTTGGCGATTCGGCATGCTGAACTTGACTCACGCGAGCCCCCAGCACTTGTCGGCGGCAGCATTCCCTTGACCAATATCGACGATCGGTTCCTGCCCTATTTGGCCAGCGCCGTGGAGGTGGCAGATGAGATTTCGACACGATACGCGCTGGGTTGCGTCCAGTTAGACGGTCGCGATGGGACAATGGCTGCAACGGACGGCAGTCACATGGTGCTATTCGACGGTTTTGATTTCCCGTGGAAGTCAGAGGCGGTTCTAGTCCGAAAAGGTCGGCTGTTTGCACTTAAGGACTTCGTAAAGCTCAACGACGTTTCGGTCGGGTTCCAGGATAAGGCAATCGTTATCGCATCCGGACCTTGGCGATTCACTGCGACAGTCGAGACCGATGCCAAGTTTCCGAATGTCGGTCTGGTGGTTCCGGACAGGCAGCGATCAACCAACCGTGTTCAGCTCGATCCTGGCGATCGA
>JANMNR010000227.1:0-23844 GCA_031368325.1 Pirellula sp. | reverse complement strand
GCCGACAAATTCGATTTTGGACGTTCTTATTCTGGTGTACACTGGATTAAGCAAGACGACGGATCGCAGATTCACGTCACCGTCAAGAACGAGAAAGATGCAATGGAGTTTTTGCGGACGAAGCCTAACCAAAAACCCTTTTGCCTCAACGTCTCCTTCTTTGCTACCCATGCAGAAGATTCCAACCCAAAGCAGTACCTTCCTCAATCGGAAAGCGCATCCCTTTACTCAGACGTTACAATCCCCGTTCCAAAAACGGCGAATGACGATTCCTTCAAGAAACTCCCATCGTTTATTGCCAATGAAAAGAATGAGGGGCGCAATCGATGGCATTGGCGATTTGATACCCCGGAGAGGTATCAAGAGTACATGAAAAACTACTACCGACTCGTTACCGAAGTGGATACAGCATGCGGTCGCATTATAGAACAACTAAAAACCAGCGGCGAGTATGAGAAGACGCTGATCGTCTTCACCACAGACAACGGGTACTTTCATGCTGAACATGGATTGGCCGACAAGTGGTATCCATACGAGGAGAGCATTCGCGTTCCATTAGTCATTCGCGACCCTCGTATGCCTTCCAAAGCACGAGGATCGGTCAACGACAAGATGACGTTGAACGTCGATTTGGCTCCAACGATCATCGGCGCATCTGGCGGGCAGATTCCGGCCGGAATGCAGGGAAAGGATCTTTCGGTACTGTACGGCGGGGATGCTGAAAAAGCGAATGCCGATTGGCGAAAGGATTACTTTTACGAGCACGCCATTATCAGGGACAAGGACTTTATTCCGGCATCCGAGGCACTGGTACAATTGGATTGGAAATACATCTATTGGCCTGACTTCAACGTGGAGCAGTTGTTCCATCTGGCTCAGGATCTGCACGAAGAAATTGACGTGGTCAGTCAACCGGAATATCAAATGCGACTAGCCGCGATGCGAACCCGATTTCAGGTGCTCAAACAAGCAGCAAAGTGATCTTGTATGACCGTCACGTAACACGGCCTTGGCTTGGGCAGGATTCGCATTGTGCCACGAACTTGCACGTCGCGTTATGGGACAGTTTTAGAGGTGCATCCGAAGCGATTTGGATGCCTGCTCGGGCGTGACCGTGTTGATAAAACAGTCCGAGCCCCACTCGAATCCAGCGACTTTGCTTAGGCGGGGAATGACACGTAACCGCCAGTGATAGGACTCCTCATTTCCGCCACCGAACGGACTCGTTTGAAGAACGAAGTTGTATGCTGCCAAGGGATGCGCCGCCTCAAGTGCTCCAAGCGTCTTTTTGACAACCACTGCCAAATCCCCGCGTTCTTCGTTGCTTATTTCCTCAAACCTGCATTTGTGCGCTCTCGGGATAATGGAAAAGCTGTACGGGAACCGTGATGCAAAAGGACACAAAGCAACAAAGTGCTCTGAGCTAAGGAAGATTCGCTCTTGTCGCTCTTCCTCTTCGTTCATCAACTGGCAGATGTAACAGCAGCCATACTCACGGTAATGCTGCACCAATCGCTGATTTGTCTTTTCGACATCGCGTGGCACAAAGTCCAAGCTGATCAGCTGGCTATGCGAATGGAACAAAGACGCACCTGCATCCGCCCCGAAATTTTTGAAGACAACCCCGTACTTTAGGTCACGCTGCGCACGCCAATGGTTGAGGCGACGTCGGTACGCCTCGATAATCAGAGCTACATGTTCTACGGGAAGCGCTGTAATACTATCCAAATGGATGGGTGATTCGATGATCACCTCGTGCGCGCCGCGTGGAATGTTTCGCTGAAAGAGATGCTCCGCGGTTTCAGTTTGCAGCTGTTGGGATGTCGAACCGGCTATCGAGCTTACCGACCCACCGAGAACCGAGGCACCGAGCAACGGGCCATTCATTGATTCCGAAAACGTATCATGCTGGGGCACTGCCGGGAATTTATTAGGGACGACTCGGACTTGCCAAGATTGCCGAACTATCTTTGCGGCGCTGGATCTTCGGTTCGATGATGTTTCGTCAAAGTCATTTTCGGGAAGCACCAGTGTTGGCTTGGGAGTTTCATTTTCGCGACCGGTGCAAAATGGGCATTCGATCAAAGTGTTCGCGGCGGAGGAGCTCATTTGCCGATACTGGTCGGGACGCTCTTCGCGATTGGGGGCAAAGATAACCCAGCGGTCCGACAACCAATCGTAACGCGTTTCGTTCATTGCATCGTAGCTCTCTAGAGTCTACCCTCTATCGCTGCTAACTCGCGAGCTCGGCGGTAGACCGATTCATAGGCGATCGCACTGTTGGTCCACGACCAATCCTGCGTCATTCCCCTTGTTACTAGTGTATCCCAAACTTTGGGCTCACGCGAATAAGTATCAACGGCACGCCGAACGCAATCCTTGAGCGAATCAAAGTCATAGTTTTGAAATGAAAAACCCGTGGCCGTCCCAGCGGAAAAACTGGCTTCGTTTAAGTTGTTGACGGTGTCGATCAGGCCGCCTGTGGCGTGAACGATTGGAACCGTTCCGTATCGCAAACTGTAAAGTTGATTCAATCCGCATGGTTCGTAACGGCTAGGCATTAGAAACATATCACTTGCCGCCTCAATTTTGTGTGCCAACGGGTCCGAAAACTCCAACCGAACGGCTACGCGATCGGGACGGCGACCTGCCAATTCCGACAGAGCGTTCGCGTACCGTTGCTCGCCATTTCCCAAGATGACCCATTGGACATCCATTGAATCCACCATTTGTTCGATTAGCGGCTTGACCAAGTCCCAGCCTTTTTGTTCTGCCAAACGGCCAATCAGACCTATCAACGGAACTTCTGCTCGTTTCGGAAGCCCTAGTTCTTGTTGTAGATCCGCTTTGCAAATCTTTTTTCCAGCTTGCCAATCCTCATTGCTAAATTTTTGCGCGATGTGGCTATCGACACGGGGATCCCAAACGCAATAGTCCACGCCATTGACGATGCCTGCGACGCGATTTCCGCGAACTCGCAAGGAGCCGTCCAAGCCACATCCGTGGGCTGGAGTTTGGATTTCCATGGCATAGGATGGGCTGACCGTGGTGACAAAATCGGCGAACGCAACCCCCGTCTTGAGTAGGTTAAGGTCGCCGAAGAACTCCATCTGCTGCCAATTAAAGTACTTCCAGTCTAACGCCGTTAACGCCATGTCGTGTTGCCAATAGCGGCCCTGGTAAGCCAAGTTGTGTATGGTCATCACCGATGCCGCGTTACGATACCACTGGAAGTCGCGAAAATTGGTCTTGTGGTAGGCAGGAATGAGGCCGGCCTGCCAATCATGGCAATGGATGATATCGACAGGCAACTTCAGCCGTTCGATCGCTTCGACAACGCATCGAGAAAAGAAACTGAACCTCTCGCAATTATCTCGAAAGTCGCCATGATCGTCGCCATAGAGCTGATCACGATCAAAGTACAGTGGCTGATCAACCAGATAGACGTCCACGTTTCCGGCGCCCAAGGTCGTTTTGAGGATTCGTGGGGCCATCGGCCGCCCCGCCATGTCAACAACAAATGTCACATGCGTATCGACCATGGGTAAACCACACGCCAGCGCACGTTTATACGCAGGGATAAAGACGCTGCAATGATGCCCTTGCTCTGCTAACTTGAGCGGAAGAGTACCGCATACGTCCGCAAGCCCGCCCGTTTTCGCAAACGGAATCGCTTCCGCAGCTGCCATCACCACATGCATGGTTTACTGTCTTCATCGTTGGAGGTCGTCGATCTCTAAACTACCCGAATTGCCATCGTTTTTGAATGGAATTGGCGAATTGTCCTCGTATCATAACAGATCGGAGCAAGAAACACGCAAAGGAGGCCAATTGCCGTGCATATAAGCTCGCACACTCTCGCATCGTGTTAATCGCGTGGTGTTAATCGCATCCAGCCTCGACGCTCGCGAAGAACGAAGGTTGATTGCTTGTCAACTCCACTGTTAGCCAATCGGCCTAAAAAATTCAAATAAGAAATTATTGCCAAGTTGATCTTGGTTGGGACATAATTCACGGTCTATAATCCCGCCCCCTCATCCACTCAATCAGTCCATTCCTAACAACGCAAGGTTCCCCTCGTGCTTTCGATCCGACCGACAGTTGCCGAGCATGCTTTTTACGTTTTTGGACGAACCCTCCACCCCGAATTGTTTAGTATCTACTGCAGCCGATCGATTGAACGCAGCAAGTACTCCGCCAAGATTGACATCACCAGCGACGGCCATCTCGTGACCTTCAACTCGCGGTCTATTGTGATGACCGAAGTTGTTTGCTCCTCGAAACAGCTATTGCCGCAGAAGCGTCGATTGATAGGTTCGAACCTGAAAGGCAAGAATGTAGAGCAGGTCGATCGCAAGCTGGGCGTCACTTACCACACTCAGTTTGAACTGGAGCATGTGTCGACGGATATGTTTTGGATGTTGCACAACCAGTTGCAGTCCAGCCAATGCGAAAACGAATTGGTCCACTCGTTTGATTCCAGTGGACGGATTGCGTTTGGTGCAGTCAGTTTTGTCCACGTCGAGCAGCGAGATAAACAATTGCTGATTCAAGCGTTTCACACTTTTCCTGACGATTGTGCGATTGTGAAATCGGTGTCAACCTTTTCGGCAGCTTGATCATTGCTTCTTCACACCCTAAAACCAGGGTTGAATTGAACCTGTATGACGGACTTCTAGTTCGTCGGTGCCAACGATAAGGACAGGAGGTCCATCGCACTCAAAACTAGCTTTGACGACGCACTAGGTTACTGAAATAACTTTGACAAAGGGCTCTACAGATGCGTGAATACGTGACACGGCGTAGTTTTGGATTCGCAACTGGAGCAGCGGTCGTTGGCTCGATCAGCGGCAAAACATTTGCTAAGGATGAGCCGGCTGTAAAGAGGACCGGCCCAGTCGAGGCCGCTTTCGAACGCGATTACGATGCCCCCTCTTTCCCTCCGTCGTGGAAAAAGCAGCAGATCAATCGCGTGATGGTACAGGACTTCGTCATTTACGCCCATTCCGATCTCGAGATGGTCAAGAAGCTACTTGATCGAGAACCAGGCCTGTTGAATGGATCGATCGATTGGGGTGATGGCGATTGGGAGACAGCTCTTGGCGGTGCATCCCACATGGGCCGAAAGGACATCGTCGAATATTTGCTGTCTCGCGGTGCGAGAATTGATCTTTTCTGCGCCACCATGATGGGACTTTTGGAAGTCGTAAAGTCGTTTCTCACCCTGCAGCCGACTCTCATTGACGCCCGTGGCCCGCATGGGTTCAGTCTTCATTTTCACGCGCAAGTTGGCGGCGAACCAGCTACAGCTACTTTGGATTATCTTCAATCGGTCAAACAAATCGAATTGAAGCCGGTGCCTTTTTTGAAAAAAAAGTAGTCTTAAAATGCGCGTTGGATTGGAATAGGCAGGCAAATCGATGGACGAAGAGACTCACTCCGACGCTTTTACGAATCCTTCGGGACCAATTGCTGATCCATCGCAATGGATGTGGGTTTTTTGGGCGTACCCATTGCTTAGTTTTGTGTTGATGGCCGTAAACCTGTTCTTCATTGTTCATGCAATCAAAACGGGGCGACCATACTATTGGGTTTGGATTATCTTTGTCATGCCGGTGCTTGGTGCCCTTGCATACTTCATCATCGAGCTGCGTCCAAGCGTTCGACCTATTGACTGGAAGGAGCTTCGGTGGCGTTTCGCTGGTCCACAAACACGTCTGGCCGTACTTAGCGAATTGGTGGACGGTTCGCCCACGGTAAAGAATCGAATGCGTCTGGCGCGTGAGTATGAGTCGCAATCGCAATGGCCAGAAGCGGCAAACACTTACCGAGAATGCCTAACGGGCGTTTTTGACAATGATCCTCGATTGCTCATTTGCCTAGCGTCCGCATTGCTTGAGAATCGTGAATTCGAACGCGCGTACGAAATCGCAGCCAGTATTCCCGAGCAACGCGACTTCAAGTTGGATGAAGATCGCAAACTAGTATTGCACCGCAGCCAATCTGCCGTCGGCAAATCGGATATCGCGATCGCGGGTCTCGAGGAGTTATCCATGCGTAAGTCAGGACTTGCTCCAAGATTTTATCTTGCTCAGGCAAAGTCGGCAGCAGGAAAAAACGACGAAGCCCATGCAGATCTTCAGAAAATTATTGCGACCTACCGGAACGGAAACGCGTTGATGCGCAAACATGAACAGCAGTGGTACCTGAATGCCAAACGAATGCTGAAGAGCTAATTGAGTAAAGACAGGATGCGCATGACTCGTAACGAAGGCTACAGCTATCGTTGCATATTGGGGAGTGATTCGGCAACCTCCACTGCTTTGGCCTATCTGACGAGTCATTTCGATCATTCAAGCGAAGAAGAATGGCGAGAACGCTTGGCTGCCGGCGAGATTTTACTCAATGGAGACGTGGCTACTGGCCTTGAAACCTTGCGCCCTGGCGGAATTCTGATTTGGAATCGTCCGAGCTGGATTGAACACGAAACGCCACAGTACTATTCGTTGCTGTACGAAGACAAACAGCTTCTGGCAATCGATAAACCAAGCGGATTGCCGACGCTCCCAGGCGCTGGCTATTACCTCAATACACTCTTGAGTCTAGTGAGAAAGGATTTTCCGGAAGCGTCTCCATTGCATCGTTTGGGGCGAGCGACCTCGGGTTTGGTGCTGCTGGCTCGTGATGCGGCGACCGCTTCGGTGATCTCGCGCGATTGGCCCAAGATTGAAAAGCAGTATCAAGCGTTAGGCAGTCTCATCGCATCGCAGGAGAGCTACGATATCCGATCGCCCATCGGCAAACTGGACCATCCACGCCTGGGAAAAGTGCATGCAGCGAGTCCCGTGGGCAAGCCTGCGCGCAGCGTTGCAAGGACACTCGAGCGTCGATCCAATTCAACCCTGTTCGAAGTGGACTTGCACACCGGTCGTCCGCATCAAATTCGGATCCATCTGGCCTTCGTTGGTCACCCGTTGGTCGGCGATCCGCTTTACGCAATGGGTGGCCAACCGAAAGCGGAACAGCCCGGCTTGCCTGGTGATGCGGGATATTGGTTGCATGCCAAGCGGCTGAGGCTGGCACATCCAGTTACCGGCCAAGAGCTCTTGCTAACCGCCCCTTTGCCAAAGGTTCTTGAGGTGGGTTCAAGCGAGTGACGCGTTTCGCTTAAAAGGGTTACCTACAAAAAGCAGCGGTAGAACCAGCAGATTGACGATGGTTGCTGCTCCCAGCCCAAAGAGAATGACAATTGCCATCGGATACTCAATTTCCTGGCCGGGTAGATTGCCTGTGTAAACCAGCGGGGACAATGCGAGTGCGGCAGTCAGAGCCGTCATGAGGATAGGAGCAAGGCGCTCTTCCGCTCCACGCAGGATGAGCTCGCGGCCAACTGGGACGCACTCCACCTCGAGCAAATGACGGTAGTGGCTAATGAGCATGATTGCGTTCCGAGCTGAAATGCCGATGACCGTCACGAACCCGACGAGCGAGCCGAGCGACATGACGCCGCCGCTTGCGAAAACCCCGAGTACGCCACCCAGGACCGCGAGAGGTAACATACCGAGCATAAGCAATACCAGTTTCCAAGACAGAAAATCGACGTACAAGATGACAGCGATCATGAGTATTGCAGCAACGGACAGAAACAATAGTCTTTGCCTCGACGCGCGCGCTTCCGCATACTCTCCCAGAAACTCGGGATGATAGCCGGTACCAAACGTCACGTTGCTCTTTACGGCCGCTTCGATCTCATTGGCTACGGCCCCCAAATCCCGTCCAGCCACGTTGCAGGTCACATCCAATCGGCGTGATGCCCCCTCGCGTTTGATTTCGTTCGGAGCCGGGACGATGATCACCTCAGCAACACTGCTCAATGGGACTTGAGCCCCCGAGGGCGTATCTATCATTAAGTGTTGAATCGAACTCGGGTCGCGATGGGCCTGGTCCTTGCCTCGTACAAAGACACCAAAGATTCCTTGATCGCGATAAATCTCGCCTACTTGCGTTCCATTGACCAAGGTAGAAACGCTCCGCATCAATGCTGCAGGTGTCAGACCAAACAGGGAAGCAGCCTCGGGACGCATTTCGATCGATATTTGCGGAACCAGCACCTGCGGTTCAATCTTGAGGGTCGTCACCCCCTCGATCGGTTTGATCTGCGCCGAAACATCGGCTGCGATGGCTCTCAAACGATCCATATCAGGACCATAAATGCGAACAACGATGGCAGCACTTGTTCCGGTGAGTACTTCCTTGATGCGTTCTTTCAGGTACGTCAGCAGGTCGCGGTACAAACCGGGATAGCCATCGACCACGCTTTGCACTTTTGCAACTGTTTGGTCATAGTCCTGCGAGTCATCGATGCTGATCCAAAGCTCGGTAAAGTTCGGGCCTACAACTTCGTCGGCCACGGTGGCTCGTCCTATGTGCGAACCAAAATTGCGTACTCCTGGCAACGCCATGAGTTCTTTGCTCGCACGCGTTGTGATCCGATCCATCGCATCGATTCCGATTCCAGGTTTTTCGACCCAGTGCATCAAGAAATCGGTTTCGCGAAAGTTGGGCATCAATTCCTCTCCCAACCAAGGAATCGTACAGGCAATTCCAACGAATACGACCGCAAAGCCACTCAGTGTGGGAATTCGAAAATTAAGAAGTGCCTGGAGGACGGCTCGATACCAAGGTTTCAGAATGCGAACCAGTGGACCGTCTCGATGCCGCATGCGAGCTGTGGCCGGAAGCAGCAACAACGACATTGCGGGTGTAACCGTGAGGGCCACGACCAGTGAAGCCAAGATCGCCAGAATATACGAGGCGGCCAAAGGTCTAAAAAACGAGCCGGAGAGTCCTTCTAAAAAGAATACCGGTAAGAAAGCGAGGACAACGATGATTGTGGCGTAGACAACGGCACTTCTCACTTCCATCGACGCATCCAAAACAACTTGGAAGGCCGATTGCGGATTCTCAGCAACCGCATTCAATCTTAGACGCCGCATGATGTTTTCGACATCAATGATGGCATCGTCGACGACCTCGCCGAGTGCGATAACCAAGCCAGCTAGCACCATCGTATTGACGGTCCCACCTCGCCAATACAGCACCATGATCGCTGCGATCAGCGAAAGCGGGATGGCAATGGCACTGATCAATGCACAACGCCAGTCGTAAAGAAATACGAGCAAGACGACAATCACTAAAATGCAACCTAACATCATCGAATGGCTGAGGTTGGCCAACGAGCGTTCGATAAACGTAGCGGGTCGGAAGATGGTCGTATCGAACTGCACCTCACCCATGGCTGGCCTGAGCGATTCCATAGCCTTTTCCACGCCGCGCGTGACATCGAGGGTGTTTGCCCAGGGTTGCTTCTCAATGATCAGTAGCAGGCCGGGTTGATTGTTGATGATGGCATTTCCGATGGGTGGCGCGTAATCGACTACGACGTCGGCTACATCGCGAATGCGTATTGGGCTACCGGCAGCACTCGAGAGGATACCTGGACGCAAGGAATTGGCTGTTGCATTAGGTACATTCGCAACTGTAGCCGGCGTAGCCATTGCGGAACCATTGCCCCGAAAAGCCAACACCATCTCGCCAAGTTGCTCTGGAGTGTACACGGCAGGGACATGCCGCAATGCGAGTCGTTGGTTTGGTGTGTCTACAAAGCCACCCGCTCCCACCGCAGTTGCATCGCGAACCGCTTGCATGAGTAGATCCAGCGTTACCCCGTTAGCTCGCAATCGGTCTGGATCGGCAATGACTTGCAACTGGGGGTCCTTCTCGCCCCAGACAGCCACGTTTGCCACGCCGCTGACCGACATCAATCTTGGCCGGATCGTCCACTTCGTCAGCACCGTCATATCCATCTGATTCTTTGTGTCCGACCAAAGCCCGATCTTCATGCATCGACTGAGCGAGGAAAGTGGTGGCAATATGACTGGTGGCCGAGCGACCAACGGTAACTGGGCAGCGACCAACGTGAGTCGCTCTTGCACAAGCTGCCGTGCCATTAACAAATCCGTTCCATTAGCAAAGATCAGTCGCACACTGGAAAGACCCAAGACCGACTTGGAACGAACGGCTTTGACAAATGGAATACCGTTGACCGCATTTTCGATGGGGACGCTAATCAGGCTCTCCACATCCGCGGTTGAAATTCCAGGCGCTTCCGTTTGGATTTCAACCAAGGGTGGCGCAAATTCGGGAAACACGTCGAGTGGAATCGAGTCCATCGTTCGAAACCCGACGACCATCAGTCCCAACGCGATCATTAAAACGATCGCGCGGAATTGGAGGGAAGCACGAATAAGCCAACTCATAATTAAGTTCGCCTATTTCCCTGGCCCAAACTCAGTGCCAAACAACTCCGCCGCACCGTCGGCCACAACCAAAGTCCCTTCCGTGGGCCCTTTTTGGAGAATGGCTTGCGTACCATCAAACCAAAGCACCGTTACTCGCTGCCTAATGTACTTCCGTGGTTCCTTGAGCGTGTAAACCCAAGTCCCTCCATGGATGTCGTAGAGTATGGAGGCGGCCGGCACGATGGTGGCTTCGACTTCGCTACTCATGGGCAGTTCAATCCCAATGCGTTGACCTGGTCGAAAGTTAAACTCTTGATTCAAGACTTCGAAGTAGAGATCTGCGGATGAGCTTGACGCATCTGCCGTCGGCGGTGCGTCGATAGGTAAGGCATGTACCGAACTGGAGTCGCCCCCTCCCGTAGTCCGACCCGTCGACTTGCCATCGAGAGAAACGACTCGACCGTAAGCTCCGGGTTGAATCAACGGGAGTAAATCGACAAAGATTGGAACGCGAACCCAAACGGCACTCATATCGAGAACTTCAAACAGCGATGCACCGCCAACCACTTGCTGACCGGCCGAGATGTTGAGGCTGCGAATGACTCCGTCCACGGGTGCTCTAAGGGTCATCTCCATTGCCACGTCATGATTGCCGGAGCCCTCGAGCGATGCAATCAGTTTGGTGAGCTGCGCATAGCGATCTTCTGCTGCCTCCAAGACGGCAGAGGCCACATTAGCAAAGGCCTGTGCATCGTCGACAGCCCGTTGGCTTCCTGCCCGATCTGCGAAAAGCTTTTTTGCTCGCTCAAGATTGATCTTCGTTGCGACGATGTCAGCTTTTCCGCGTTGCACGTCGCCAAGCGCGGTGACCTGCGCTGCGACCAAGGTTGCTTTGGCACCGGTCATTTGAACCTGTTCGGCAGGCGTGGGCACGTCGCGTTCAGGAGAGAGAATTGGCGAAAGCGCCAAAACGATTTCGCCTGCCTTCACTTTCGAGCCAGGGGCAGGGATCTTTGCGTTTCCGGATGGAGACACGACGCCGGCGACAGGCGCTGAAATCACGATCGACCGACCGGATGGAATCATGACCTCGCCACCAAACGTTCGGTGCTGTTGCACTTGACGCCTTTCGGTGGCTTTCGTGGTTATGCCAAGGCGTTCAGCCGCTTCGTTGGTCAGCGAAATGGTTGCAAGGTCGCTTTCGTGTGGAACCATCTCGACCTTCGATGGTGCAGCCGCTTTTGCTGTTGAAGCGGTTTTAGGCCGGCATCCACACGTGGCAAGCAGTAGCCCCAGCACGCCAAGCCACAGACGAATTAGCCTAATGCTCTTTTTGCTCATGTAGAAAAATCATGCTTTGGAAGGACTGCGTGAAACATCATCAAACGATTGTAATCGGAAATATATGTGACCGCAGAAATTTGCGATCGTCCCGTTTCATTGTCCTGCCGAAAGTAGGGAGATTTTATTGGACTACACAGATGGCTAATTAGCCGGAGCCGTCTCCGAGAGCATTTTCGAGACGTCAAGCGGAGCAGCATCCAGGCTTCTACCCACGCTTCGTTCGAGCTCCGCAACCGCACGCCTAAGCATGGCCCGCTGATCAAGAATTCGGGCTCTCGCATCTAAATACAGAGTCGTTGTTTGCAGGACAAGCAAATAATCTGTTCCACCATCCGCGAAGCCTTTCTCTGCGATTCCCACCGCTTCCGAAAGATTGGGCAAAACGTCGTTCTCAAGAATCATCAGGTTCGCTTGGGTTTGGCTAAGCTGCCGACACGCAACACGCACATCTTGATAAATCTGATCTCGAATGGCATCACAGGCATGCATGGAAGCATTCAGCTCCCAATTGGCGCGGAGGATTCCGCCTTGATTGCGATTGAAAATCGGCAGATCAAACCGAAGACCGGTACCCGTTCCATTAAAATTAGGGCCGTGACGCACATCGAGGATGCTATCCGCTCGCCAAAAGACCCAACGTGATAAATGCGAACGCTCGCTAGCTGCCGCCACAGCCCAACGGGCTGCATGATAGTCGGGCCGACATGCCAAAGCGGTTTCGATCAGTTGCTGTTCGTCTAGATCCGGTGCTCTGACGGTTTCGAGTGGTGTTGGCACAAGTGGAGTGTCGACCGTTGGAATTCCCAGTAGCGAGGCGAGCCTTGCTCGACTGATGGAGATGTTCTGAAGTTGAACACCATCCATGGCTTTGGCATTCAAGGCGTCGACTTTTGAAGCGATCGTTTCTAGTTCGCTAATTTCTCCATCCTTGAACCGATCGCGAGTCAGATCAGCGATGCCCTGGCGGATTTCGACAGCTTCGGTGGCCAAACGTGACTGTTCGGTGACCAAAGCGAGATCGATATAGGCCAATCGAATATCACGGGCGACGTTTAATCCGTTTTGTACGAGTTGGTCGCCGATGCGGCGGTACTCACGATTCGCAACCTTGACTCGTGTCGGTCTCAGAAAGTACGACTCGATTGGCGCGTAGATCGTATATTGGCCTTCTTTGGCTCCAGAGGGAAAGTACATCAGGAATTGCGGATTTGCAATCAAGCTCGCTTGCACAGCGTCACCGCCCGCCATCCCCAACTGAGCTAACGCGGCTTGAAAAAGGGAGTTGTTCGCTAATCCTGTCGCGACCGCTTCGACCTCATCCAGTCCGTCTTCAAGAATAACTCCCGGCGGGATAACTTCACGACACGGGGCGACTTTTTGGACGTTCACCGAGGTTCGGCAGACAATCTCATTTGCAACGTAGCGAGGATTGCAACACGGTTGTGGAGCCTTGCAACCCACCTCAAATGACCATAGCACGCAGAACGCAGCAGCCCACACGGACGACGAACGCGGTTTTCGTCGTGCTTGCGAACGTGTTGAAGTTTGCTGTTGCGTCATTTCTGCTTCAATCGCTAGCGTTCCCCGACCTGTGCAAATGGGTATGACCTGCACAAAAGAAAGATCGGAACGACACGATCGGTTCAATGACTATCCATGGTGTACGACGATTTTATTCGCTAAGCCGTACAACCGGACTAATGCGGTGCGACGCAGATTGCACTCAATCAGCTGACTCCATGCGCGGCTTTGTACAGGTTCCAGGTCAAGTGGATTTGTCCTTGGTGATGGGCCTCGTGCCAGGCTAGCAGAATGGCGGACTCGGCGATGGTTCGCTTAATGTTGTTCGGGAAATCTGTAACTTTCGCAAGATCTGCCGAACTCAAAAAGGCCTTGAAACCCTCTAAGTTCACGGCAAGTTTTTCGCGGATTGCGTCCAGCGTTGGGATATCGGAGTCCGACGGAGTTGATCCACCCGCGTAGGAATCGCAAAACGATGGATCGAGAGGCTCCCCCCCCTTCATTCGCACGTTCACGTACTTGTCGTGCGTGGCTGCACAATGCATCGCTTGCCAGGCTATATGAGCTCGACCAACGCCTGGTCGCCATGCGAGAACGGTTGGGATATCTTGGCCCGACTTGGCGATGCCATCGAGTGAGCCGAGGAGACGATCGCGAGTAAAATCGAGGACCGAGAAAATCGTTTTGAGATCAGACATTATCACTTCAGTGTTAAGGAGGAATTCAGAGTCAACGCCCATCAATATGCCTCACATCGTTTTCTTGGACAAGGGGGACGCGCATTGGCGCCACGCATAGATTAAGATCACGAAACGTCCACTAAGTTAAACGCAGTCCTGCCGTTTTTCCTTCCTCCACTTTCGCGACACGGACAAATTTCCATGAAGTATCTCGCTTTATTACTCTCCCTTTGTCCCTTGCATTTCGTTTTGGCAACAGGGCCCATCGAGCCAACAAAGTCGTTGCCACGTAGTACTCCCGAAGCTCAAGGGGTATCGTCTTCGAAACTTCTTGACTTTGTGGACACGGTGGATCGAAATGTCGTTTCGATGCATAGTTTTATGCTGGTCCGGCATGGCCAAGTTGTGACCGAGGGGTGGTGGGGACCTTATGAAGCGTCAACTCGACACGAACTCTATTCGCTGAGCAAGAGTTTTACATCGACTGCGGTAGGGTTAGCCATTGAGGAGGGAAAGCTTCAGCTCGCCGACAAAGTCACGCAGTTTTTTCCAGATGACGTTCCTACGGATGCGAGCGATTCGCTCAAGTCGATGAGTGTACGCGACTTGTTGACGATGTCGACAGGGCACGTTTCCGAGCCCAAAGTAGGTCTCAAGGAAACGTGGACCAAGACATTCTTAACGCATCCGGTGAGCAAAGCCCCAGGCTCACATTTCCTGTACAACACACCGTCTACCTACATGCTGTCTGCGATCGTTCAAAAACAAACAGGAATGACTGTGTTGGACTATCTCAAACCACGGTTGTTCGAGCCACTCGGTATTGCGGAACCAACCTGGGGGTTAAGCCCTCAGGGTGTTTCATTGGGCGGCTATGGATTGAACCTTCGAACGGAGGACATTGCCAAGTTTGGACAGTTACTGCTGCAAAAAGGCAAATGGAATGGCCAACAGTTGATATCGGAGAAATGGGTCTCCGAGGCTACATCCAATCAGGTCTCCACGGGTCGTGACTCCAAAGGCGATTGGGGCCAAGGGTACGGTTACCAGTTTTGGCAATGCCGAAACGGTTGCATTCGAGGCGATGGTGCATTTGGCCAATACTGTATTGTGATGCCTGAGCAAGATGCAGTCATTGCCATTACGAGTGGTACAAAGGACATGCAGTCGGTACTGAATCATGTATGGGACAAACTCCTCCCTGCGTTTCACCCCAGTGCGTTGCCGCAGGATGTCATTTCCGAATCAAAGCTCAAAGTGCGATTGACCAACCTGATGCTTCCTTTTCCCAAAGGTTCCAAGACCTCGCCATGGGTCGACAAGTTACTTGCAACTCCGTTTGAATTCGAAAAGAACACGCAAGAGCTAGAGAAGGTGGCTTTCGAAAAGACGCCGAACGGTTTGTTGCGATTAGTCATGACCTACAACGGAGTTGCGCAGCAACTTGATTGCGGGTACGGGGAATGGAAACGCGGTCAACTCAAAATGGGTTCTTTGCCGGAGCAGCAAGTAGCCGCGTGCGGCGTTTGGAGCTCCGATTCCGAACTCAACATCGAACTCTGTCTCGTTGAGACTCCTTTTGTCCTCAGCATGAAAATGCAATTCAAAGAAAATGAGTTGCTCCTGGATACAGAGTCCAATGTGGGATTTGCTCAAAGTAAGAAACCGCGGTTGATCGGACGAAGCTCAGCGATTGCGAAGTAAGGCACCATTTCCTTTTCATTGGTCAAGACAATGAAAAAGGCAACCTCGCCGAACAAACCAATATTGTCAAATTCAACAACAACTTGTTTTCCGGGTTCTAAAAGGACGCACAAAGTGCCAAGGAATTTGACCCCAATCCAACCGTGACTTAAACTTCGTATGCGGCGCATACGTTCGAAACTAGGGCTTCATTCAATAGAATTGGTATGGGAAAGCGAATTCCAAGATCGTTCGAGAAGCTAGAACGCCGTGAGTTATGCGCCGCCGATTGGCAAAATGCAGTCAATAGGCTGGACGTCAATATGTCTGGCAGCGTCGAGCCGCTCGACGCGCTCGTAGTCATTAACGACATCAATTTAAGCGGTTCCCGTACTCTGCAAGCGAAACCCTCGGGCTATTTAGGGCCGTTGTGTGATGTCAACGGAGACGGAGTGATGAGTCCGCTCGATGCGTTGATCGTGATCAACTCGCTGAATCGAGTCGATGTCGGATCGGCAGCTCCTGCTGTTCGATTACCCAATCAAGATGGCGAATTGGTGGACTTGTCCTCGTTCGTAGGGAAGCGTGGTGTTGTTCTTTATTTCTACCCTAAGGACAACACGCCGGGTTGCACGGTTGAGGCCAACGACTTCAGTGTTCGCAAAGCTCAGATTGCTGCTCTTGGCGCGGAATTATTTGGAGTTAGCGTGGACAATGTACAATCGCACAACGACTTTTCCGACCAGCATAAATTGACCTTTGATATCCTTGCCGACACCGATAAGAAAGTCACTACTGCCTACGGTGCGTTAACGGAACACAACCACATTCCTATCGCAAAACGGACGACGTTTATCATTGGCCAAGATGGCATCATCAAGAAAGTGTTTACCGACGTCGATGTTCTGATTCATGGCGAGGAAGTTGTAGCAGCACTTCAGTCGGGAATACTATCTTAGCGGGTTGTGAGTTTAGGTTTCCTGCACAATCGCAACCGCGATTGACTGTCGATCTCAACTGCGGCGCGGTATATTGGACTCAACAACATTTGAATTCTCGGCGTAAGTCAGGTTCCGCGCCTTGATGAGAATTGGCGGCTCAGGAGCAAATCATGCAACGACGGCAATTTATTACTCATACCTTATTGGCCGCAGGTGGAGTCGTCGCGACACACCGACTGCTATCACGTTCCGCCTCGCAGTCGTCGAGCTATCAGCAAGGACCTATTTCCAGTTTTGAACCTGTTGTTGGCGACGGGCGATGGATTTGGCGAGAACCACCGAAATCCGAACGCGGTTACTTGGAGCCGAGATCGTATGAAGTAAGTATCGGCGTCGAGTTGCAAGGTCGTGATAACCGTTGCGAAGCGATGGCTGCGACTCCTGTACCAATGAGCCATCACGAGCAACAAGTCCACGAAGTTACCATTGAAAAAATCGGATGCGAAGCGACTATTCGCGAACTTGCTCCGGGCGCTGGCCAACTTGTTTTGCACGCCAAGGATATTGTCCCGGGACAGGTGGTCAAGGCGATAGCGCATTACAAAATGACACTGTTCAAACAGTTTCACGCGTTCGATCAAGAGCAATTTCCGGCCAAGCAAACTATTCCTAATGAGATCCGATCCCTTGCAATGGGGGACAGTCCTGGGATTCAGGCCAACGCTTCAACAGTCCGACGGCTCGCGAGCGAGTTAAGCAAGGAGCATACGCATCCATGGGACAAGGCCCAAGCATTTGTAAAGTGGATTCGCGAGAGCATTCGACCGCAGATTGGCACTTACACCAGTGTTGTAACGGCCATCCAAAAAAAGGTTGGCGATTGCGAAGAGATGTCTGCACTCTTTGTTGCATTTTGCAGAGCCTCGGGAATCCCAGCGAGACTTGTTTGGGTACCCAATCACAATTGGGCAGAGTTCTATCTCTTGGACCATGAGCAAAAAGGGCATTGGATTCCAGTTCATCCAGCATGCTACAACTGGTTTGGTTGGACGGGCGCACATGAGTTGGTCATCCAAAAGGGAGACCGCGTTCAAGTACCAGAACAGAGCAGCCCTTGCCGACTCTTGATGGACTGGACCCGGTCGACCGGTCGTCCGAAATCCAGCTTCACCGCTTCCTTGAAACCAGTACCACCCTCCGAATCAGGTGACGCGGGCCCCGGCGCTCGAACTAAGAACACGAAAACAGGTGAGTGGCAAATTACTGGTCAACATCCGTTCGATCGATACGCTCGCAGATGACTCGGCAGTCCAGTGTAGACCTGGTACAGTATAGACCTGGTACACCGTGCCTTCTTGCGAGTAGTGATGTTCGCGATTCAATTGGGCTAGGGCAATTCCATTTGCAATTCGCTCGCAGCCACTTCACGCTAGCTACTTTCTTTCGAAATACGCTTCACGGATTTCGGTTTCGAGCGTAGCCGACTCCGCCATCGCAGACTGAAAACTAGCTTTGCTAAGGGAACACAGAAGTGTTTCCTCAATGGTATAAACACTCGCGTTTCTAGGTTGACCAGTCAACAGGGCAGTCTCACCAAAGAAGTCACCGCTTTTTAGAGTCACAACCTCTTTCTCCGGCATTCCGCGTTTGACAACAACTGCGCCTTCTCGGATCAAGAAGAACCGGTCGCCTGGATCGTTTTCACGAATGATCTGTTTCCCTGGTGGCACGCTTTCGATGGTCATTTCGTCCGCGATCCTCGTTAAGGTCCGCGGAGTGACACGTTCAAACACGCTGCACTTGGCCAACATCTGCGTGATGATGCCAGCCTCTTTCACAAGTGCATCGCTACGGATTTGTCCGTCAACCAGAGTGACAATTCGATCTGCGACATCCAGGATGCGATTGTCATGCGTCACAATCAAGATGGTGGTTTGATTTTCGGTGGCCATGCGTTGCAACAATTCGACCACAGTCCTACCGCTCTGCTCGTCGAGGGCTGCAGTTGGTTCATCTGCCAGAACCAGCTTGGGGCAATGCACTAGCCCACGCGCGATGGCAACGCGTTGTTTCTGTCCGCCTGATAACTGCCTGGGCTTGTGTCCCGTTCGGTTAGAGAGCCCAACCTTGTCGAGCATCTCCTTGGCTGCTTTGGTATTTTCTCGCATGGAGCTACCCGGCCGAGTCAGCTCCAGCGACATTCGCACGTTTTGTGTGGCGTTCAGCGAATCAAACAGGTTGTGCGATTGAAAGATGAAGCCAACTTGGCGTCGAAACGCGACCAGTTGGCTCCGGGTAGCGCCCTGTAAATCTTGCCCCAGTACGGACAGTTTGCCTTCCTGAACCGCTCGAAGTGCACCGATCAAGGTCAACAGCGTGGTTTTACCAGACCCGCTCGGACCCGTCATAATTATGATTTCGCCAGGAAAAACGGTCAGGTTGTTATCAAATAGAACCTGCTTACGGAGCTCCCCAGATCCGAAATAGTGCCTAAGATCAGTTGCTCGAATCGAAGGTTGAATGTCTTGAGCAGTTCGAATCCGCGTGCTCGGGTCAAAAAGTGTCGCTCGCTGAATGCTTCCCGGCAGCATCGTGGCAATTTCCTCCCCTTGAATTCCAAAATAATGGTTTGATCAAATCGCCCCTACACCGTTTGCAGTGTAACCTATTCTAAGGTTGGTTCGCAGCTCAGTTCTCGTTTCCGTTTGCCGTTTGGGCAGACATTACCACTCCCAAGGATGATGATGACTCACCGTTTTGCTTTTTCCCTGATTGCAAAACGTCACACAGTCTGTCTGGTGTCGGCTCTAACGATTTTCCAGGTTGGTTGCAGTTCGCCTATATCTTCCAATTCTTCCACCGATATATCGCTATCAAAACACATGGGGGTTCGACTCAACGAATCTGCCAAGTCGAACCAAGTCGTTGCACAAGGACGTATACAGCCTGCCAAAGGGCTAATCCGCGTGGCTGCAATTCCTGGTGATAGAGTGGAACAGGTGCTGGTGCGTCCTGGAGACTCGATTCGCCATTCGCAACCTCTTATCGTTTTGCAAAGCCAAAAGTTGCGAGCTCTCGAACTAGAAGCTGCCGAGTTGCGGCTCGAAGAAGCTAAAGCAACACGCCAGGCCAAACAACAAGAGGCCGATCTGGGAATCGATGCCGCTCGGCTCAAAATGCAGTCCGCAACCCAAATGCTCGCGCAAGCGAACGCACAGCTTGCCATGGCGAAAAAAGGTGGCGAACAAATAGACTCGATCGCCCGACAGATTTCGTCCCTTCAGAAATTGCGAGAGTCACCCCTAACGCGCGCCGCGATCGGCTCTATCGAGATCGAATCCAAGAAAAATGAATTGACGAAATTCACGTCGCTCAACGAGCAGACTCTGCTGGCAGCAGATCAGGCGGTGGAAATCTCTAAACTCCAACTCCAGCAAAGTGAACGAACAGTTGACGCTGCCAAAGAGTCGCGAAGGATTGTTGATCAAGCGACGCCGATCGCAAGCCTGGAAAAGCAAATCGAAATCCTGCGTCTGCAGGTGGAACAATCCAGTGTCGTTTCACCGCTGGATGGGGTTGTAGTCAGTGTCAATGTCGAGGTAGGAGAGCGAACAACTCAGCTACCACTGTTTGAATTAGCAGACTTGAGGCAAATGGTGTGTGTTGCCGAAGTACACGAATCGGACGTTGCAAGCATTGCGATCGATGACCGTGTCGAAATTCGATCCTCCGCGCTCGGGCGGGCGATTCATGGGCGGGTCCAACGAATTGACAGGCTGGTTGGCGCAGCTCAAATGCGATCTCCAAACCCTATGGCTCGATCGGATTTCCGATCTATTCCCGTCTGGATTACGATCGATCCGAGCGATACCGAAGTTGCCGCCGAGCGATTACAATTGCAAGTCGATGTGTTAATCAATAAAACACGATAGTAACGAATTCGGCTGTCCCGTAAGTGTTTTAGAGACTCCATTTTGCTTGTCTGGAGGTTGAGTCCGTTTGGGTAGCACATCGAAGGAATCGCCGATCCCTATCATCCTAGAAAGCATGCAACCCCCTTGAACACGGAATCGTCTGTCGATGCGTTTCTCGCCCAAATCCCAAGTCTTCGCAAGATACTGAGTCAATCGATCGTTGGACAAGACTTGGTATTGGACCAGTTATTGATTTGCGCCTTGTCGGGATCGCACGCGCTGTTGGTAGGCGCACCGGGTTTAGCAAAAACGCTGATGGTCAAAAGTTTAGCGAGCGCCTTTCAATGGCGGTTTTCTCGAATCCAATTCACGCCAGACTTGATGCCCAGCGACATCACCGGCTACGAGCTGCTTGGACGAGACGCACAGACGAATGAAATGAGCATGCGTTTTCGCAAAGGGCCCGTCTTTGCGAATCTAGTTCTGGCAGACGAAATCAATCGTGCCGCCCCAAAAACGCAAAGTGCATTGCTTGAGGCGATGGCGGAACGTCACGTTACGGTCGGGGGTGAATCGCATCCATTGGAAGAGCCGTTTCTGGTCGTCGCGACGCAGAATCCAATTGAGCAGGAGGGAACTTATCCGCTGCCCGAAGCACAGCTGGACCGTTTCATGATGGAGATCCACGTAGGCTACCCTACCCATGCACAAGAAAAAGAGATCGTGCTCAAGACCACAGGCAACGAAACCTCGATAGCCGACAGCAAGCTAACGCGTGAAGCGTTTTTAGAGTTGCGGTTGGCGGTTCGAAGCGTGCCTGCACCGGATCACATTGTGGACTTCGCGGTATCTTTATGTTCAGGAACGCGGCCTGGAAGCGGCAACAAAATGGTCGACGACTACGTTGCATTTGGAGCGGGGCCACGCGGCAGTCAAAATCTCGTTTTGGCCGCCAAAGCTCGAGCTCTGTTGGAGGGAAGAACAGCCCCGATCCTAGAGGATCTAATGGCCGTGTCGATTCCGGTGCTTCGTCACCGAATCATCGTCAACCACAGAGCGATCGGGGATGGAGTGGACACCATTCAGATCATAGAGTCTCTAGCCAAAAGCACGCCGGTGCCGGTCTCGGTTCACAGCTAAAGCAAGCCCCTGACAAATGACAAATCACCATCACCAAATCAACTACATCGAGCTTCCTGCCTCTGCCCTTGAATCATCGAAAGCATTTTTTACAACGGTCTTCGGTTGGCAATTCGTAGACTACGGGCCAGACTATTGTAGTTTTCTCAACGCGGGGATCGACGGCGGCTTTTACCGGTCGGAACTAAAGGCGCAAACGGATACGGGAAGCGCGCTAGTAGTACTCTATAGCAGCACCCTCGAATCGACGCTTGCGGCGGTGGAGTCGGCAGGCGGAGTAATCGTCAAGCCGATTTTTTCCTTTCCAGGCGGACGCCGATTCCAATTCTTAGATCCAAGCGGCAACGAGTTCGCTGTTTGGTCCGAGTGATTTCAACACTTTGTAGCACCACCGCAGTAGCTTACTATGTGTCACCCTCGACCTGAGCAAGTACACTTTTGTAGTACTCAACCTTTTGGAGATGCGAAGCAGAAACGTTCTGGTGACGGCGAATCAACATTGCTAAGTGACTCTCTTTGATGAATTGGGGAACCTCTGGGATTTCCCAAATGTGGCGGCGAGGTTGATTCGGATCTGGCCGGTGTGACGCGTTTTTAGGGAAGTAAAAGGGATATCTCTCATCCATGTTGGGTTGGCTACCGCCACACCATGGGTCCATTTGGAGCACACAGCCATCCACAAGATAAAACGAAACCAGGTGAGGTTCATCTGACGCACTTGGATACGGCATGTCCAGCCAGAGTGGAATCGGTATCTTGTTATTCGCCTCGTTCGTCGAGGCCAGGCTATCAACTGGCGAAAGACTAGCGGCCCCAAACACCGATTCGTGTAGGCAAAAAGTTATCAAGAACTGCGAAAGCGACTTGCAAAAAAGTTGGAACGGTCCGTCATCAACAGCAATGTAAACCGGAGGATCTTCTCCGGTCATGTCAGTGGCCATCAGCCAAACGCCCTGGCTTTCCCATCCAAAGACGAGCTTTCCATCTTTTTCCTGTAAGAACTCAAAGGGTGCCAAGTGGTCTTGATTGGAGAAAATCGATTCCCACTTTCCACCTGGCCATTCGCCGGCGAACGCGTATAGTCGCTTCAATGGAGTCGGAATGACAAGTGTTTCTAGTCGTTCTTGCGATACTCCAGTATCTTCTCCATGAGGCGCAATGAACCACCAACGGGTAAAGCGTTCAAGTACGGTCATCAATTGCTCAGGATTGATTTTGTTGGCCTGAAACTCAAACATTTTTCATGTCAGTATTGCGAACTGTCCGGCGAGTAGCGAAGCGGAGCCGCGGGGTAGATCGAGCGTTTGGATAAGCCGCTTCACCGTTCCCCTTGTGCGAATTCTACAAAGTCCTCATGTGACAGCGTCGCATGATTGTAACCGCTGCGTCACCTTTTGGCGTGGGATGGTCATAGCTTTACCAGTATCCTGCACGATGATAAGCAATGCCTGTCGACGGCTCAAAGTAGTATGTGGCTCCACCTCCATCGCCTTCAACCGGGCTGTGGTACTTGATCGCATTGTTCATCGGGGGCCAAGACAGGTCTTGGAATCTTTGCGTTACTTCTTCTTGCTGAACTGGTTCGCCATCGTTGAGACTGGTGCGAGGTACAGCGGAGTATTTTCCGTACACATCCCACAGTCCCTCGACATAGGATTTCAAGTCTGATTCATGAATTGTGTATTTTGCTCGATGGCCAATAAAGGTCTTTTCAAGAGTGATTTTGCGGGCAGCTGGTGGCAAGAACCGCTCAATTCGAAAATCCTGCACTTCGTCGTAGGAAGCATAGTTGAAAATACCGAATCGTCGAGCATCGACGATTTTCATTACAATCGAGCACGACGGGACGAATCCAACAAACGCCATTAGTGAGGCGATTACAAAAGCCTTCCTTGGCGCCCAGTTCAACCTAACGGATCCCAGAGTCGCCAACAGTACTAGGGCGATCAGAAGCCAAAACGTAATTTTAACTGGTAGTTCTAATGGCCAGAGCATTGTATCCCTGCGATAAAGTAGTGCGATCTATCCCGAGAGCGAAGCGGGGCCGTGGGATACCGAGCGTTTGGATAAGCCGCTTCGCAGTGAACACGCTGCGAACTTCACGAAGCTCTCACGTCAAAGGTTCGAATCAGTCTAGTAGCTGCGTTGCCCTTTTTGCAACTTCCTGCCTTTTGCAACCGTTGAAAACGTTCGGCTGATGGAACTGGTTGATGGCGGATCACACTCGCCGTTGGCGCGGTGCTAAACGACCAGCCGCGCCATTGGATTGGCGTTAAACCAGCGCGGCATGGCGCTACTTTAAGGCTGAGGAATGGTCGTG
>JANMNR010000186.1:0-34941 GCA_031368325.1 Pirellula sp. | reverse complement strand
TAACCTCTGAATCACAGTCTACTTCGAATTAGTTCCACCTATGAATTCACGACCCATGAAATGGTTTTCCATCGCCGCTTGCGTAGCGACAAGTCTATCCGCGCAAACATTCGCACAAGCCGCGGATACGACCGTCAAGTCACAGCCTGGAATCAGTGCAACCAAGCCCGAGAAAGGCCCCTCAGTTCCCATTGATGGCGGCAAGGGAGGTTACATGGTCCCCTACACGCAGTCCTTTGAACGGACCAATGTTTCCTTTGAGATGATTCCAATACCTGGTGGTGAGGTTACGGTAGGGTCACCCAAGGCGGAAGCCGGTCGAAGCGAAGACGAGGGGCCCCAATTTACGGTAAAGTTGGAGCCCTTTTGGATGGCGAAGACAGAACTGACATGGGGTGAGTACAACACGTTTATGCGAACGTATGACGTTTTCAAGAGACTTACATCCAAGGGAATTCGGCAAGTCACTGAGGACGTGAAGTCGGACGCGCTCACCGTGCCGACACCGCTCTATGACCCGGGCAAGACGTATGAATTTGGCGACGACAAAAGCCAACCCGCCGTGACGATGACTCAGTATTCTGCCAAACAGTATACAAAGTGGCTGAGCGGCTTGACCGAAGTTCAATATCGATTGCCGACCGAAGTTGAGTGGGAATACGCTGCTCGGGCTGGCTCCAAAGCAGCTTACAGTTTCGGCGATGATTCGGCACAGCTTGAGAAGTATGCCGTTTTTGGCTCTACCAATGGAGCCGCCAAAGTTGGCACCAAGGCTCCGAACGCGTTTGGACTCCACGACATGCACGGCAATGTGTGGGAATGGACTATCGATCAGTTTGATGCAAAGGGATTCGAGAAGTTGGGTGGCAAATCCTTGGTTCAGTTCGAAGGGACCAATTGGCCATCTACGGCCGATTCTCGCTGTGTTCGCGGTGGAGGGTGGCAGGATCCAGCTGAGCGAGTTCGGTCGGCGGCGAGAATGGGTTCCGTCGATGACGACTGGAAAGAGGAGGATCCGAATGTTCCGTTGAGTCCATGGTGGTACACGTCCGACCCGGCCAGAATGGTAGGTATGCGATTGGTTCGCTCTGCCAAACCACTACCAAACGAACTCATCAAGAAGTTTTGGGAAATCGATGTCGACTCGCTCCAAGAAGATGTCGACGCACGATTGCTCGAAGGCCGCGGGGCAATCGGAATTTCCGTCCCCGAGCTTATCAAGGAATACCAACGCAAGAAATAGCTGAGCATGCACCCTCAATTACGTGCTTGGGCTCAGCTGGTTCGAGTTCCAAACACTCTGACCGCTTGCGCCGATGTCATCGCTGGCTTTACGCTGTCCACGGGTGCTTGGTGGCTTGTCGACGACATCGGTTCATCGATGTTACTCGCGTCGCTGGCATCGGTGTGTTTGTACTGGGCCGGCATGGTTCTGAATGATGTTAATGACATTGAGGAAGATAGAGCTCAACGCCGCAATGGACCGCTCGTCCGCGGGACGATAGGAGTTAAAACGGCGACTAGGGCAGGATGGGGGCTGCTAGTTGGCGGAATCGGATTAGCCAGTGCTTCACCTTACTTGTTGCCATCATCCGGCCAAGTAGTGCCCTACTGGATCGTCGCAGTTACGGCAGTTGCTTTGGCCGCGACCATCGTTGCCTACGATAGCTCGTTCAAGGGTTCTGTTTTTGGTCCGCTGCTAATGGGGCTGTGTCGAGGGCTCAACATGCTGATGGGAGCGGCGCTCGGAACATGCGCGAGTTGGCCAGTTCAGTTGGATTGGTCGAGCATCGGCTTGGCAACGATTGGACACATTGGTTTTGTCATCGGAATCACGTTGGCGGCGCGACGTGAAGGGATCATGCAACAATCGTCGATTCGACTTGCTTTGAGCTGGGCCGTGAGCGGCTTAGGAGTTGCCGCGATTGCGATGAGTTCCATGTGGTCGGCAGATCGTCCGTTGCGATTGGATTCGCACACTTGGTTCCCAGTTTTTGTGGCGATGCTTGCGATGCCTTGGCTTCGGCGGGCTGTGGTGTCCGTTCGTTCGCCGGGAATTGGAACTCTAGTACCCGCAATCAAACAAGCCATTCTGAGTATCATCTTCCTCGACGCAGCGATTGCGTTGCAGTATGGCGGTTACGCACCAGGTATCTTGGTGTGTGGGTTAGCGATACCAACCTTTGCTTTAAGCCGTATCTTTCGAGTGACTTAGTATCGGAGATGGGGCCTTTCGCGATGACAACCAAAGTGCAGCAAGCTGAAGGCTTGAAAGACATTAGCCGGTGTTTGAGGAGCGAAGCGACGACACCACCGGATTGCGGACCATGAAGTTCCCGCATCCTGAAGGGATGCGAGACATCGAACTTTTCCAGAGTCGGAATCGTCAAATCCAGTCTACAGTGAATCGACAAGAGCTTTCCATTCCGATGGACTGATCGGATGCGTTGCGGCATTCATTAAGGCCCCAATCCGTTCACAATCAAGAAACTGAAAGGATTTCATATGTTTGTAAGGCGATTCACCCGTCGTGTCGTGCAAGAACAAGCCGTCATTGTTCACCAAAACACTGACCGCCCCTGTCTCACCACTGTTCACCACGCTGTACCTATCCGCGAGAGCTAAAACATTTTCGTCGCGAACCCAATCGGCCCGTACCAAAACGAAGTGCTTTTCTAGTAGCTCTCGATTCTCCTCTTGCCATCTTAGCAATGCAATAGACGCCGGATTACGGATAGATACGAAGCTGATCCAAACGTCACGATCGGTTTGACGGGCCAATTGCAACGCGATATCAAAGCGTGATTGCGCGTCCCATGACTGCTCGACCAATTGCAGTTGCTTGGGTTCGATGACTTCGCTGATCGAAGTAATGTTGTCGGTCGATTGGACACGATGACTTGCAATCGACTTGCCCTTTTGGTCGAACAAAACGAGCAATACTTCTTGATCGTTGGCAAGGCTCCAGCCTTGCTCCTTGAACCAGTTGTCATTCGATGGGTCCCCTTTGATCGTTGAGTCCGAAATCACCAAGGGGCTAAGATCACGAATTGCCTTGAAGGCCCCTCGTGAGAATAGTCCTTTCGCCATTCCAACCGAGGACTCGGCCGAACCGTGATACACTAGGATGGCATTCGAATTGAGCAACCGAAAACTATCAACGCGGTTCTGTATCCTCATCTTAACCGAACGCGACTTCATGTCCGCCTCTGGCATGACAACAGTGGCGATTACAGCCGATGGCGGTTCCAAGGAGTGGTCATAAAGTACAGTGGTAGCATCAAATTCCAGATAGGTAGAAAACAAAGCGGACGGCACACGTCCGCAAACATCTTTGACGAAGTACCTTCCATGTTTGTCGGTGTCCGTAAAAGTGTTCTCTGTATGGAAAATATTTGAACCGAACTCTCCTTTTACTGGCCAACGAATGACGGGTCGTGTCGCAAATTCCATCCTCGTATCTGCCAGGGCGAAACCATCTGGGTCAAGGATTCTGCCGAGGACTGATACGGATCGCTGCAATTCCAGCCGGATTGGTGCATCCCTGTTGGACTCAAGATCAACCACCAGAACTCCGCTGTACTTTCGGTCCTTGGTTCGAGCCAAAAGTGCAATACGTGGCTTGGTTGCGTTCCCGTGGAACTTTCCGTCGTTGTCCACGGTGAGCTTGCCAGCAGAGCCGTACACATCGTCCAAGTACAAATCGATGCTGATTTGTGATAAAGAGTTTGTTGGTTCGACGACATCTAAAATTTTCACTTGACCTTTGAATGCGATCGATTCCGGCTCTTCGCGATGCAAGCTGAGTACGGTGGTCGCACCCGACTGAACGGTCGCTTTCAACTCTTGTCGCCAAATTCGGTCCATTGCGTTGACAAGGATCGGGCCTGGGCTTGCGAAGCCGGAAGCCACACCGTCCTCGTCGGTGTAAACGCCCCATCGCGATCCGCCTTGTCCGTGTTTCAACTCTCCGTCCTCTAGCCAAGAGAAGGAATGGGGTTGAGTAAAACTGACCCAAGCTCCTATCGATGGTGCAACATCTTTGCCCCGAGTGATCAGTACCTCAACCTTTTCCCCCTCAACAATCGCCAATGAAACCGGCTTTATCAAGTCTGGTTTGTTCGAAGCCATTATTCCGATCCAAGGAGCACTCACCCACGTTGAATCGTCAACATGGACACAGTATGTATACTCCGGATGAACCGATGAGACAAAAGTACCGTCCGAATTTACGCGGCAGTGAAATGAGGAACTGTGGCGAGGATCTTCGTTTTGAAAACTGAGCCCAGACAGCAGTAGCCCTCCACCAACTCCATCCGGCAAATTCAGTTGCCCTCGAACCTCCACATTGGGTTGGACCGGGGCAACGACAACTCGATGTGGGAGAGTCGATTTATCGAATGAAACAACACGCAGGTTGGGCGACAGCACTTCAAACTGCATCCGTTCCGTTGTATACAAAATCGGAGTGGTCATACCGTCAGAACCGCTTCGAGCACAAAACAACCTCAGTAAGCTACTCGTGTTTCGTTTTTCGCTTCCAATGCTAGAACAGGCAATGGTGATATCTGCAATCGGCTTGCCATCCGTTCCAACCACTAGAACAGGTCCCCGTTCCCATTGTTTGAGTGAAATAGGAAAGGGAGAGCCATCGTTTGGGAACTCCCCATATTCGATTTTTGATACCAATCCATCTTGGGCGATAGCGGCAACATAAACCGTCTTGTCACTATCGCGCGTATCAAACCAAACAATCCCGTCTGGACCTGTCGTCAGTGTGTCTACATTCAGTACATCGCTGACAAGGACAGTTGCCCCTGCTTGTGGCTTCGAATCAAACGTAACCTTGACTGCTCGAAGCGTTACGGGAACTACCTTCAGTTCGATCGCTTGTTTTGATTTGGAATGCAGTTCGAATCGCGAGCAAAGCCAAATGCCCTTCCATTTCTTGTCCAAGGTGCGTGCAATAATAGCGGAACGATTCGATAGCCCCTTGGTTCGCGTCTCAAAGCTCAAGTCATCCCTGATTTCAATGGGATTGACATCGAAGTCAAATGGTCGATCCGAATCCTCGACCAACTCGCAGGTCAAGTCGCGCCGGTCGATCCCGGCCGGAAGAATTACTGTGCCATGCAATCGGATACTTGGGGCAGCGTTGTCATTCGTTTGGTCAATAGCAAAATGAACCGACGTTTGGAAGGAAAACACGAATGATACAAACAAAGTAACCCAGTTAAGGCTCCGCAATACAAGAGAAAGAATGGGCATGGTAGAATAAGCTTGTAAGGGTGCAAAAGCGGTTAGCAAGTTGAAACAGAGTGGCTTGGTCGCATCGGCTTTCGGCGTGGTTTTCCAATGCTTCAGCGGTATGGAATTCTATGCAACGAGCGTCAACTCCGTCTCAATTGTAGCAAATGCCACCACGACGATAATTCCCTGATGTTTGCAGAGGAAATGCCAACGATGCAGAGTCACTTCCATTCGAAGCACAAAGGCTTTCACTTGCATCCCCATGCATTTCGGGCGATGAACGCTCTGACGCGTGAAGGGCTAGTCGTAGAAAGTCGTCGGAATATGGTAAAAGCGAGCTTGGCCGGATTGGCTGGGCTGTCGCTCCCAAGTCTTCTCGCCTCGCGTGCACAGGCTGTCTCGATGGGCGCATCATCGCCCAGGGCCAAGAGCATTATTCTGCTCTGGATGACAGGCGGCCCAAGCCACATCGATACGTGGGATCCCAAGCCCGACAGACCGCTCAACAATCGCGGTCCGTTCGGTGTGATCAAAACAAAACTTCCTGGTGTTCATCTTTGCGAACATCTGCCGAAGCAAGCGGCGATGCTCGACAAGTTCACGATTATTCGTTCGGTCGATGCCAAGTTTAGCAACCACGAACCAAACACCGTCTTTCAAACCGGAAACCTCGACGCCGAACCAAGAATAAATCGCGAAGCGCCACTTTATCCCTCAATCGCGTCTGTGGTCGCCAAGAATCAAGGCGTTACCGACAGTTCGATGCCACCCTATGTCGGCTTCTATCGCTCACCAAGCCACATTGCCTTTGGCGGTTACCTCGGTCAGCAATACGATCCATTCCGGGGCAACTTGGCGGCAAAGCTCCCAATCTACGATTTGGTCGGAACCGATACTGGCAAGAAATCCAATGCAGAGCTGTTTCAATTGCCAAAGGGACTCGATTTCAACCGGCTCAACGATCGACGAAGTATCTTGAAGGACCTTGATCGAATTCGACGTGACATCGATACAAGCGGAGCCATGAGTGCAACCGACGCCTTCCAACAGCAAGCAGTCGATCTGCTCTTAGGAACACAAGCACGAGATGCGTTCGACTTGGCTTTGGAGCCCAAGGAGGTTCGAGAGCGTTATGGAAATCACTTGTGGTGCCAGCAGGCATTGCTGGCTCGGCGATTGGTCGAATCGGGTGTGGCGTTTGTCACGATCGATCTGAGCTACCATACGGCAAGTGGAACTTGGGACAACCATGGCGACAACATCCCTCCCTATGGAGGTATCTCAAAGGGGCTCAAGCCGTTGCTGCCACTCTTCGATCACCTGCTGACGACTTTGGTGGGAGATTTGGACGAACGGGGCAGACTAGACGATGTCTTAGTGATTGCGATGGGCGAGTTTGGGCGAACGCCGCTTATGGGAACACAGGAAAGCACGGATGGACGCGACCATTGGCCGAATGTGATGTCCATGTCGTTGGCTGGCGGAGGACTTAGGCATGGACAAGTAATTGGAGCAACTGAGAAAGATGGCGGGGCAATCAAGGAGCGACCTGTTACGCCCGGGGACTTAGCAGCAACGATCTACCGCTACTTTGATGTTCCGTTAACGACCCAATATCTAGATCACCGCGGCAGACCAAGAAACGCGGTCGATCAAGGAACTCCGATCGCGGAGCTCGGATTGTAAATCTCGACACAAACTGAAAGACGAAAATGGATTTCCAGCGTGATTGTCGACCCGACTGACAGGTTGGAAAAATCGCTGGGAGTGCTGAAAATCAGTCTCTTTTTTTCCCAACAAGTTTATCGATCAAGTCGTTTAGCTCTGCTTTTTCTATTCCCATTTTGGCCGCGGCTAACGCAAACAAGCGTTTTTCAACTTCGCTCAGCCGGCCATCGACGGCCATGATTCTTACCAAGTCAGAGAGCATAGCTATCTGCTCGTTCTTTTCGATTGGTAGTTTCAGTGACGCCTGGTCGCTCAGTGCATAAGAAACGGCTTTCCCAAGATCTTCGTCAGTTAGCCCCATTTCACTGCATCGGTCTACCAGCAGGGCGATTTCTCCCTCCGACAAGCTACCGTCGGCAGAAGCCATGATGACAAGATTTTTAAGGTGGTCGAGGTGATGCATAAACCGGGCGTACTTTCGTTGTGATGAGACTCCCATCATAGTCCGAAAGGAGAGACTTTGTTAAAGTCACTGTCTAGAAAGTTGAAACCGTTTCATCCACGACACTTTGCTGAGCAGCTTCCGTTACGACGGTTGGCATATTTTGGGACTTTTTGTTTGGTAAAGGCACTCTTCTGGAGACCAAAGTGACAAGAATTCCATCTTGAACTTTTTCACCCTTTTGATTGAGAAGCTGTCTGTACCAGTGAACCTCGCCATGGCGGCGACCTCGAGGTTTAAGGTCGATTACCTCTGTAACCGCTTGCACCACATCACCAATAAAGACGGGCTTGGTAAAGCTCCAACTGCGGATATCTACCAATGCTGCCGTCAGTACATAGGGTGCTTTGGTGCTGAGACCAGCCAAAAGGGACAGGCCCAGTAGCCCATGTGCAACCGGTTTTCCAAAAGGCCCATTAGCAGCGAATTGTGGGTCTGTGTGCAGCGGGTCGTGATCACCAGTTAATTCAGCGAATGATTGCAAGTCGCCAGCGGCGATTGTTCGCTCAGCACTAGTCCATTTATCGCCAATGTTGAGTTGCTCAAAAGCAAGCGGTTCAGTTGTAACCATTGAGCATCCGTCTCCTTCCAAATCGGTGCGCACTCGCCGGAGTTTTCATTTGCAACGCGAGCCAGATTCTCAGTCGAATAGGAGATTGATGCAACCCCGAATAGCGGTAAACAACGACTACAAAAAGCAAAATTCGTATCGAAATTGGATTAATTGCTCAAGTTTATCCAGACCGCCTAGAGTCGCGTCCTGATTGCGAAGCGGCCCAGAGGGCATCCATGGCATGGAAAGAGAAAACACTAGCAAAGAGATTAATTCACGCCAAGACTTGGTGAAGGTTGACAAATCAGTCGATCTCGGGAGGAGGCGTAAATTTTGGTGCTGTGGAGGCCATGGACTCGGGCTCATCCTGCTTTTCCAACCGAAACGGTTTGGGATCGTATGGCTCAGCCATTTGAAATTCCCGCTTGAACTCATCGACGCTTTTCTTCAGGCCACGGTACGTGCCACCAAAGTTTCGCGCCACTTCAGGTAGTTTCGATCCAAAAAGCATCAATGCAATGATACCGAACAGCACCATTTCGAAGCCACCGAAACCAAACATATCGCCCAACGCCTGCTTTACGAGGTCAGATCAAAAAAACTTCACAAAAGTCTGGTTAGCAAACGCCAACTACAGCTTGGTGGAGGGATCTGTAGAAGCATCTGCGTCATCATCGCGCATCCCCTTTTTGAACTCCGTGGCACTGCGCCCTAGATTTCGCATCAGGGAAGGCAATCGCGCACTGCCAAAAAGCAGCATGGCGACGACCAAGAAAATCAGCATTTCATATCCGCCAAGGCCGAACATAGGTGGGTTCCAATTCGCAAAAAAGGGAGGTAGGACTCGAACGAAGAGGTCTGTTTTCAATCAGTCTATTCTATTGGGCTCAGCCAGGGTGTCAAATGAGGAGACTGGCTTTGCTCCGATGAAAGTCCTCAAAAACGACGCACGAACACGGAATAAACCGCTATTCCAGTTTATGGCCGCCTTGCATTTCGTTTGGGCCAACCACCGCTGCTGCAGTCCCGTCCAGTGTCGCCAAATAGGCTACCAAGTCCCGTAACTCGCGTTTATTAAGGTACTTCAGCAGGTCTATCGGCATCGAGGAGAGCCCCTTTTTTCGGACTTCGATCGACGCGGTTGGTATTTGGATCAACGCACCTTGAGAGTCCATGAGCGTCAGTGTTTTGTCATCCTCGGACTTCAGGACACCTGAAATAGTCTTGCCTTCGTCATCCAAAATGACCACGGTTTCAAACCCCTGTGCAAGGGTTGAGTTGGGTGCGACGATCGCTTCGAGGAGGTATTCGCGTGACTTTTGCGAACCCAGCGAACTTAGGTTTGGGCCAACTTCACCGCCAGTACTGCCAACTTTATGGCATCGTACACAAGACAGACTACTTCGGGTAAAGAACAACGATCTTCCCTGAACCACGTCTCCCCCATCTATGCAATCCTCAAAGTGCGTTTTTGCGTCCGATTCTCGTAGGTTATCAAGACTTGCAACCCGGTCCTCGAATCGCTTTTTCAGATCGCCTGACAGATTCCCCTTGGCGGCCTCCACGACGTTGATCCAACAATCACGTTCCAGTGTTCCTGCAAGATATTTACTAACGCCTTGTGCAATCACATTCTTGGCTGCATCACTCGACAAACCTCCGAGCTGGTCCCATGCGAATTGTCTTTCGCGAAAAACCTTCGAACCCACTGCGGCCTTTAAACTCTCTACTGCCGCTGACTGATCTTGGCTCACTTGATAAGCGATGCTCGCCATTCTCACATCGGCATTGCCGTCATTGAGGAAGTCCGGAATCAACGTCTTCAGTGAGTCTGGGGCTAGACTGACTAGTGCCTTGATGGCCGCCCCGCGCCGAACGCCATCTGCCTTCTTGTCCTTGGCCGTTACCAGGATGATCTTAGCAATTTCGGTTAAGCCGGCTTTGGCACCCACCTCTATAAACTTGTCTTGCACCGCCTGAGGTGTTGCGGATAATTCTTCGACTCTCGATTGCAGAGCTTTGGTCGCAACGTCGGAAGGTCTATCTCCCAGCGGTTGATGCCGATTCATGATCCGGTCTCGATCGCCTGGCTTTGACCAATTGGCGAGCATATCCAGTGCCTCAATCCTGAACGCATCCTTGCAAGTCGAACGGGCAGCAAAGTTAGCCAACCTAACCGCGTCGACCTCGCGGCCCAACCGGAAACTCGCATTGAGAACTCGACCAACAACGGCATCGTCCGTGTCACTGGAAATGGCCAACTCGGCTAATGCAGGTAGTTGGCTATGCAGTTGTTGGACATCGTGAATGGCGCGAACAGCTTCCTTTTGAACCTTGGCTGAGCTGTCCGAAAGGAATTCGAAAACAATGGGATTGGCCTGCTTGCGAAGCGCCACAACAGCGGCCAAACGAACCGCTTCGTTTGGGTTGCTACGTAGCAAGCCTAACTTGGCATAGTCCTTAACACCAGCCAGTCCCATAATCCCCGCGTGTCTCAAAATTGGATCGCGATTTTCATTGTCAGATAGTACTTTCACGATTTCCGAAATCGATTCGTCGGAACCCAACAGACCCAGCGCCATACAGCCAGCGGCCTTAATAATCGCGGACTCATGCTTTAGAAGTTCTGCTATTGCCTTAGCAGCGGGTTTGTAGCCGCCGTCCGCAATCATCTCGATGGCACGCGACACCACCATCGGATTGGAATGGGACAGTGTTGACACCAAAGCGTCTGCCACGACTTGATCGCTAGGCTTGGCTCGCAACAGTTGCCCGAGCCCCCATACGCTATGCAATTGCGTTAGCATCGAAGCATCGGATCTTTTCAACGAAGAAATAAAGACGTCTCGATTTCCTCTAAGAGCCAACTCCCATTGCGATTCCAATCGCACGCGTCGATCGGCATGTCCGAGCAATTGCTCGAGTTCTGAGTCGTTTCTCGACTTCATTCCCTCGCGCAAAATGGAGCGAGTGCTCTTGACGATGTCGCTCGTTTGCGCTTTTTCATCTGCAAATCGATAGATTCTCCCCTTGTTCTCACCATTCCAACCATTGACCCAATCACTTACGTACATGCCACCGTCGGGGCCAAAGTCGACATCCGTTGCCAGGATGTTCCAAACAAACTCCTCATTGCTCTTTACTTCAAAGAATGCGCCCTTTGGATTCACTTTGATCATACGCACGCCACTATTGGAGGCTTGTCCGCGAAAATCGCAAAGAAAGAAGGCGTTTGCAAACCTATCTGCATCACCCTCTGTGGCGACGGAAAAACCAGTCCCTGGATAACATACGAGGCCAGAGGGACCATCCGCTAAATTGGCGATTGGAGGTACCGTGTAAGCCGGCGAGTCCTCGTCAAACGGATACCAAATTTTTTCTCGATTAAATGGGCCACGGTCCGAGATGTACTGGTACATCATACGCCAACCGGTATCGCCCCCTCGAACCACGCAGACCCAGCGGGCCTTGTCGCCCGAGTCCGAATTATTGTCCCCCGTGAACAGATTCCCAAAGTCATCGAAAGCGAGTTCTTGTGGGTTGCGAAGACCGCTAGCAACCACCTCAAGCTTTGAGCCATCCAACTCGCAACGAAACACCGCACCACTCTCTGGATTTGCGATAAGCCCATTTGCAGTTTCAACATGGTATCCGCGATCTCCGATCGAAAAGTAGAGCCGTCCGTCCGGCCCCATGATGAGGCCGTGCATGTCGTGTCCTCGAAACGCGACCCGTACACCGAACCCGTCTGACATTACGATTCGTTCGTCAGCTACACCATCGTCGTCTTTGTCGACAAGTGCCCAGAGCTTCGGGATGTTGGTGTAATAGATGCGATCACCACGGACCAACGCGCCAGCTCCAGTCCCTTCCTCAATGCCATTGAAGCCGGACGCAAACACGGTCGCCTTGTCTGCTTGAAAGTCACCGTCCGTATCCGTGAGTATACGAATCAAGTCATCATACTGTTCAAACTCAGCCGCTTTATCCCCCAGTTGTTCGCGGTGAAATCGAATGCGATCAGCCACTGTCTCAGCCGCCAAATCTGCGGAGAGCCATTTCTCGTCGTGCCCTCGATTGTCCGTTACTCCTTTTCCTTGTCGATAGGATTCGCACACCACGACGCGTCCTCGGTGATCGATCGTAAACGCGACTGGATTGCCGACCATCGGCTCCGCTGCAAACAGTTCACAGGTTGTACCAGCGGGTTTCTTGAACGAGCCGATGGCCGTCGCCGCATCACCTGACTTTGCTGCCAATTGCGGCACCTCAGGCTTGGGGCGATTCGGTTTGTCATCCCCGTTGCAATTCAACGCAATTGGAGTGGCAATAGCCAGAACAAACGCTGCGTAGCGACATTTTTTCAATTTGAAACAAGGGAGCAAGGAAGGCATAGTTTGGATCCGTACGGATGAAATTCGTCGAGCGAAGTGTAACTGTCATAAATCGTATTTTGAGGACCGGATATTGCCAATGCTCAAAAAACGCCGGGTACGGATAGTTTCGATTGATTTGGTTGTTTCGGCAACTCGGATGATTAGGCCCCGTTTCGCTGCGCTGAATTCTCGAAACCCGGCGAGCCGATACCAAAACTTAATTGGGAATCGTTCATTTATCCATTTAATGAACTAGGTTTCTATTGCGGCATGGACGCCAGAGTCAGAGTTAGCTTCAGCAGCCCCTGAGTTTGCAGAGCCACACCCTTTTTCAGGCGTCCAAACATGCGTTCAAAATCCATATTGCTGCTCGTCATCGCCCTCGGTTGCGGCGTAGTGGCTTCCGTTGCGGTCAGCCAAGTTGTTAGCGACCAAAAGAATCGCGGAATCACCCAGACAGCTCCGATACTGTTGGTTGTCAAGGAGATTTCCGCGGCGACCAAGATCCCGCAGGACAGCTACAAATTGGAGCAATGGCCCCTTGATCGCGTACCGCCCGGTGCAATCGCGGATCCTAAAATGTTGGAGAACAAGTTTACGAAGCAGCGTATCTACCCTGGCGAACCCATCATCGAGGCAAAGCTTTCAGCAAAAGGGCGGGAGTTTACCGTTCCAATGGGATACCAGATCTTCGATATTGCCGTGTTAGCTGACACAGGCGGTGGTGGCTATATCGGACCTGGAGACCATGTCGACGTTTACGGTTACTTCGACAAGGGCCCAAGGGCTAAAGCCCCCAAGAGTGTGAAGGTAATGGAAAACCTCGAGGTGGTGATGGTAGATGGAGTTGCAATCATCGATCCAGAAGCTGCCCGACAGCAAAAATCAACGACAATTCAGATGTTGGTCAAGGATTCTCAATACATCGTTCTCGATACGGCTGCTAATCTTGGCAAGCTTCGTCTTGCACTGCGTCCGCCCACGCAAGTAACAGCTTTAAAGAATGCCGAGCCGGACGACGGGGAAAAATTCCTTTCTTGGTTAAAGGAATCAGGAGCAGAAACTCAAGACAAACCAGTTATTGAGAAACCAGCTATCGCACAAACAGCTCAGGACGTGCCGAATAAGCATGAGATGTTAATCGTTACGCCAAACAAATCCACCATGTACCGCTTCCCGGAGGGGCAAACCAACCCGCAAAAAGTGGAAATGGATCAGGCCTCTGGCGATTCAACGACAGAATCGGTCAATCCAGCCGCATCTTCCAGAGCGTCGCAGTTGATGGCACCTGTACAACCATCTAACTCGGCACATTCCGCCTTGCCCGCGGAAAAGGATGGCATCGAATGGCAATCTGGGGGGTTTAAGGCAACCTACCCCGTGGGTAAGTGATTTCGCCGAGTCATTGTGTCGAATAATGAAATTGGGTGCGATTCGTTTTCCTAGACTGGAAGCGAGCCAACAAAGGTGAGGGGAACCATGGACGGTGAACCACTCCGATGCAACCCATATCAAGCTGCCGATCGGCAGCAGCTCGCTCGAAGATTATTCACAGGGAAGTGAATTTGAAATGGGACAAAAGAAATTTCTAGGCCGTGTGGCAGTGTCGCTAGCCATTGCGTCGATGCTGTCCATACCCATGGCTTGCCAGGCTGGCTATGGCGACGGCGAAAAGATCATCCCAACCGGCAGACTCGCGATTGCGAAAACGCAAGAGTCATTACAGATGGTGGTCACCACCTCCCAATATCTAACCTTCCCACAACCCATACTGAAAGCCACTGTCCAAAATGATGCTGCGATTCAGGTGCAAGCTTCTGGACGAAACGAAGTGTTGGTTTCCGCTGTCGCAACTGGAGTTGCGCAGATAGATCTTTTGGGAGCAGATGACCAAGTCTACAACGTTCAAGTGGTTGTGACTGGCGACGCTCGCGAGTTGCAAGCAATCCTTGCGCAAGAGTTCCCATCGGCAACGCTTCACGTCCGTCCTATTCAACAAGCAGTCATCCTCTCAGGTCAAGTAACTGCGGATGAACATGTTGAGCAAGCGGTTACCATCGCCGAGCAATATTACCCAACGGTGATCAACCGCATCGAAGTGATCGGCGTCCATACGATCATGCTCCAGACTCAAGTGATGGAGGTCTCGCGTACCAAACTGCAGAACCTTGGAATCGATTGGTCTTTAGGCTTTGGCAACGATTTTGTCACTCAAACGACGAGTGGTCTCCTCGCAACGGGTGGAACGACTCCTGCCATTTTGAACGCTGGTAATGAGACGCTCAAATTTGGAATTGTCGACAACTCGAACGCTTTCTTCGGCTTGATGCGTATGCTCCGGCAAAAGAATCTTGCCAAGGTGATGGCGGATCCGACCGTCGTGGCCATAGATGGCCGACCAGCGAGCTTCAATTCGGGTGGGGAGTTTCCGATACTTGTTCCAGCAGGTCTGGGGCAAGTGGGTGTTGAGTTTCGCGAGTTTGGAACTCGTTTGGATTTCGTTGCCAAAGTACGTGGCGACAGCCGAATATGGTTGGAGGTTCGTCCGACTATTTCGGAAATCGATCCAGGACGCAGCGTCGTCATCAATGGAACGAGTATCCCGGGCATTCGTAGCCGATTCGTTGATACCGCAGTTGAGCTAAGGGCAGGCCAAACACTTGCCCTGGCCGGTCTACTCCAGATCCGAACCGAATCGGAATCGGTGGGTTTGCCGGTTTTGGCTGACCTGCCATATCTCGGTGCATTTTTCCGAAGTAATCGAGAGGTTCAAAACGAAGTCGAACTCTTAATCATGGTGACTCCGAATTTCGCAGGCGCGATGGATGCTCATGAAGTTCCACGCGGCGGGCCAGGGTACAATAGCAATAGCCCACTTGAGCACGAAGTATACGGCAAGGGATACATGGAAGTTCCACCGGGGTGTGCACCGCAAGGCACGGACGCGTCCGGCAACTGCCCGCCAAACGAAGGTCCTCAAATACTTTACAACAATGCGTATGCCCCAAACGCTTCTGCATCAGGAGGCAGGACTGCAAATGTGCAATCTCGCACTCCAGTCAATTTGGGATCGAGAGCACCGGCAAATGCCCCCGCGGGCGCACCAAGTCAATACGCCCTTCCAGTGAGACGCTAACTCAGCCGGCCATCAAAAAACTGGTTCAAACCGATTTCACCGAATAGCTTGAATTGAAGTCCAATGAGTAATGTACTTAGAACAGCAATCGTTGACCCCAATGACCAAACCCGCGAGAAACTCAAGGCGATGTTGCTTGGCATGGAAATGGTCTGGCTTGACGCGGAATGCTCTCGATATGAGTTCTTCGCTGATGTTGTCGAGGAATCCAAGCCGGATACAGCCATCATCTCGCTCGATGGGGGGCCGGAACGCGCACTTGTCCTTATGGAAAAACTGAGGACAAACGCCCCGAATTGTGCATTGATTGCTATTTCGAACAGCACGGACGGACAGTTGATTCTCAAGACTGTGCGGGCGGGCGCCAAAGAGTTTTTGCCATTCCCATGCGACGTCGAGGAGTTGCACACCGCGCTTGAGCGGATCCTACAAACCAAATTCGGAAGTAGAGCCGATGGCCGCGCACGCGGTTGCCGAATGATCGCGGTAGCGGGGGCAACTGGCGGTGTAGGTTGCACCTCAATCGCTGTGAATATTGGCTGTAATCTCGCCATGCGACCGGAAAACTCAGTAGCCCTTGTCGACTTGGACCTCGCTCTGGGTGACGCGGACGTGTTTCTCGATTCCATTCCTGACTATAGCCTTGTGGATGTCACCGAAAACGTGGCTCGACTTGACTTCCACTTGCTTAGAAAGTCACTAACGAAGCATTCGTCAGGCCTATATTTATTGCCTCGGCCCGTACAACTGCAAGATCTTGAGTTGATTACGCCCGAAAGCCTGCGCAAGGTTTGTGGACTCTTGCGGGCATCTTTTTCGCATATCGTCATGGATATCTCGAAATCGTATTCGCCTGTGGACCTCACCGCACTGGAGCTCGCCAACGAAATAGTGTTAATGGTTCAGCTCGATCTCCCCTGTTTGCGAAACATGGTGCGCCTGCTCATGAGTTTGCAACAAATGGATAACATACGCGACAAGGTAAAAGTTGTTGTAAATCGCGTAGGGTTGGAAAGCGGTCAGATCAGCCTCAAAAAAGCAAAAGAAACAATTGGGCGAGAAGTCTTCTTTCAAATCCCCAATGACTATAGAACAATGGTCGAGATGCGAAACAACGGGCAGCCACTCACCGAACAAGCACCAAAGGCTGCCATTACCTTGGCCGTCCAGCAACTGACAGATTTGCTTGCCGGAGCCGAGGCACTCAATCTCGATGAGAGTGAAAAGCCTGTTGTGGACAAAGCGAGTTCGAGCAATTGGCGTAACTTTTGGCCAGGCAAATTAGGTGCAAAAGCCAAGTAAAGTCGCGAGCGACTGTAGCGAAAAAGTGTCACCTTTTTCTTGAAAAGAAATCTTCACTCTTCGAGGGTCGGCCAAAGGTTTAAAAAGGTGAATTGCCTTGACCTTGGGCCGCGGCATTTTACCCTCATAGCGCTTCGCACAACGCTCGCATGAGGCATCTTAACTCGCTTAGTGTGACGAAGATCGAATAAGTCGATTACACAACGGTCACTACTTCGCAGCTTTTAGATCCTTGGAAACGAAGGTTTCCAATTTCTTGGTAAAGTCCTCCACCGACATGCGATCGCTGTTGTTTTTGCCAACATAACGAAACATCTCCTTTCCTGTTCCATCCAACGCAATCAAAGCAGGGTAATGAACCGTTTGCCCATGAAACTTGTATCCATCGGGTATGGAATACTGCTTCGCCAGCATAGCATCGGCATCCCTGTAAATCGTTGGCATTGCCTTTATCCCCTTTGGGTCTAAGTGGCTGACCCAGGTCTTGATTTCCGCCTCGGTGTCCGGCTTCAAAAAGACATGGACCACTTCTGGGGTTTTGGCTGCCAACAAGGAATACTGTCGCGTGTATCGCAGACAATAAGGACACTCCGTCTTTAGCAAAAAATGCAAGACAACGGTCTTGCCGCGATTGTCTGCAAGATCAAACTTCATGTCATCATGTGCAGACTTAACGCTAAAAGTCTTTGGGTTCTCTGCCCTCGACACAACGCCCGAAACAGCCACAAGAACCAAAACAACGAGCAAACAAACGATCTTCTTAAACATGATTTTCTCCAATTAAACACTCAATACCCTAATCATTGGCCACGCAGCCAATCACAAATACAGTGTCTCTAAACTTTCTTCCATGATGAAAATGCTCTTCGAATCAGATTCACCGGGTATCAAGATGTATTACGCATCTACTACAACATCGGTGATCGGATGGGCTTGGCAGGCAAGAATCAGTCCTTCTTTGCGTTCGGATGCACTAAGCGCATCTTGCGTTTCCATGTTCACATTCCCCGAAAGTAGGCGGACTTTACATTGACCGCAAATTCCCGATCGGCATTCAAAAGGAAGATCGATGAAAGACTGCTCCGCGGCTTCGAGAATCGACACATCACTAGTGATGTTACAGTCGTTGTTGGACATGCGAAACGTAACTCGCTTGGATTCTCCTGAATCGATGTCACTATCCTGTCCGACTGCAGTCTGCATGCTATTCAATCCTACCTGCTTAATTGGAGACGCTATGCCGACACCCGGTGAAACAAACGCCTCAAGGTGGATGGAGGATTCTGCGACTCCGACGCTTAACAGCAGTTGCTTCGTTGACGCCATCATCTCATTGGGACCGCACAGGTAGACCGGCATGCGATCATAGTTTGGCACGAATTTCTGAAGGAGATCTACAGTAACCCGTCCACGTTCACCATTCCAAGTATGTGACGGACTGGCTCGCGTTAACGTCGTGCAAACATGCAGCTTTGGAAACCGACTCTTTAGCAATTGGAGCTCATCACGATAAATGACGTCCTGTTCCGTCTTTGAAACGACCAAAAAATAGATTTCCCCTCCCCACGATCGGTCGGTCAAATATCGAACGATCGACATGAGAGGGGTGATACCAACCCCGCCAGCAATCAACAAAACTTCGCGGGAGTCTGCTCCTGTGTAAACAAACCTGCCAGCCGGAGCACCAACTTGGATAGCATCACCGACCTGAATCGTGTCGTGCAGAAACCGCGACACGAGCCCGTGCGATTCTCGCTTGATAGAGAGCTCACATGCGTCGCGACGCGTTGGAGACGAAGCGATTGTGTAGGAGCGACTCACCGTCTTTCCATCGATCTTGAGTTGTAGATTCATGTATTGGCCAGGCATGTAATCGAAAGGAAGTGGGCCGCCGTCGAATGTCGCCAACCTAAATGTCTTTACATCTGGCGTTTCTTGAAATAAGTCGATGACCTTCAATTTCCCTTTCCAATAGTTTCTACTTTGCCCAACCGGATATGTTTCCGCGGCATTGGACAGGACCGATTTTCTAATCGCAAAATAGTGGTGGGCGGCTCTCGCTCCCAACAGGGCGGATATCACAACAGCGAATGCGACAGGCTGCCGAACATCCGATTTGACCAACATGTAGTAGTGGACTACGCCTAGTATGGCGACCAAGTACGTCAAGCGATGCAAGAGCTTCCATTTCTTTGTGCCTAGACGCAGCATCATTGCATTAGTAGAGGTCAACGCCAACGGCACCATCAAAAGCAATGCAGCCGTTCCAACCTGCAAGAAGCGCCGGGACCACAATTCGCTCAACGTACTCACAACGTTGAATTGCCTATCTAAACCTACATAGATCGCAAAATGCAAAACCGCATAGACAACCCCGTAAAGCCCTAGAGCCCTTCGGAAGGCAATCCAACCAGACCACCCCGAAACCCATCGCAGGGGAGTCATGCACAACGTGGCAACCAGGAAAATCAGCGACATTATACCTGTAACATGCAAGGCATAGTTGACTGAGTTTGCGCCCAATTGGCCCTGATAAGCATCCCAGCCCAATAGGAGCAATGGCACGATGCCGTTGAAAACAACTAGCGACCTGAGAAATTGCAACTGATTCATGCCTGATGCTCTAAAAAAACTTTCCCAGGTCCATTGAGGCGTAAAGGTCAGCAACTTGCTCCTCGTAGCCGTTGAACATAAGCGTCTTACGACGCCCAGACTCCCCTATCCTTTGTTCATCTGCCTGGCTCCAACGCGGATGATCCACGTTGGGATTCACATTGGCATAGAACCCATACTCGGACGGTGCAAACCGACTCCAACTTGTTGCAGGTTGCTCTACCAAAAATGTCATTTTGACGATCGACTTGATTCCCTTAAATCCATACTTCCAAGGGACTACCAATCGAATGGGCGCTCCATCCTGTGGAGGAAGCGCCTTCCCATACATGCCAGTCGCCAGCAGTGTTAACGGATTCATGGCTTCATCGAGGCGCAACCCTTCGATATATGGCCATTCAAGCACGCTTGTTCGCTGCCCCGGCATTCGTGTTGGATCGAATAGTGAATCAAACGCGACGTACTTGGCGGTCGAAATCGGCTCTACCAAATCAATCAACTGACTGAGCGGAACACCAGCCCATGGGATGACCATCGACCAAGCCTCAACGCAACGCATGCGATAAATTCGCTCCTGAGGCGAAATAAGATTATGCAGCTCATCGATCGTGAAAGTTCGCGGCTTTTGAACCATGCCATCAATCGTCAGCGTCCAATTGTCTGTCTTGAAATTGGCTGAAGCTGCCGCGACGGCTTCCTTTTGAGTTGTAAACTCATAGAAGTTGTTGTAATTGAGGACGCTCCGCTCTGAGGTCGATTCCTCGTTGACACGCCATCCACGCGACAAAAGCTCCTCTGCTGTTAGCCCTTCTCTTGCAATCGCAAGCTCACTTGCCTGATTCGTTTTCAACCGTGAGATAGGATTATACCACCGATAGGCAGCCGCTGTCCCTAAGGCTGTTCCAACAGCAACCCCCGCACGAATAAAACTCCTACGATTGGAGTAAATCGACGGCGGCGTTACCGCATCCCGATCCACTTTCGGAACTCCATTCATGTGTCGTCACTCCCAAAAAAGATGAATTCGCTTGCGCCGACTATTTGTCCCCTTCTTCATCATCTTATCGTCCTTCATCATCCTGTCGTCCTTCATTATGGAATCGCTATTCATGGAACCCAAATAGGGGCCGGCATGGATTCTGTGCAACCGCCACGAGGCGCAAGAACCCTGGGGCGACAAGTGCAAATACGTTTCTCATAATGCAAGACTTCTTTCGAATTGGTTTGGGCTATGTAACGAGTGCGACCTCCGTCAACGAAAGACTGTCGTGTTGAACACGGCATTCCTTACCTAATTCTCTGAAGAAATTTTACCGAGTGAAAAACACAAAGCAGCACGACCTTTCATGCCGCGTTCAGAACGCTTGTATCCAGTCGGGGCAATTCCGCATTGAAACGCAATTTCGCCAGGTTGCGTTTGCCTTTCCAAAATAGGACTTTTAGTCCAGTCACAGGAGCGGTGCACGACACATGAACTGCAGCTGGCCGAAGCCCTTGACCTACTCATCTTTGGACGCAAAGCCCAGGGGCGACACACAGGTCACGCTAGATCCATTAACAACTAGCCTCTGCTGTCGCCCTATCTACCCATGATTAAGGCTTCCTGTCTGTGGTTTATCTTATCCACGGTCTGGAAGCCTATGCAGAAGTTTTGATCCTGTCGATCGTCAAGTGCCGGGGGGCACAACCCTCGGCCTAAAGATGGGCAGGCCGGTCGGAATCATTCCAACCGCAGCTAAGCGACTTGCTTTAGGAACCCTTCAAGCATTTTTGCTCGTACGGGATTCTGTAGCTTTGCCACCGCTTTTGCTTCAATTTGCCGAACGCGTTCTCTAGTCACCTTGAAGATCCGCCCCACTTCCTCAAGCGTATACGAAAAGCCGTCCGTCAAGCCGTAACGCAGTCGAATGATTTCTCGTTCGCGATACGTCAACGTTTGCAACAAAGAATCGATGCGATCACGAAGCACGCCGTTGCTGGCGTTACGAATTGGACTATCGCTGGATGGGTCCTCAATGAACTCACCGAACGCGTTGTCCTCGCCTTCTCCAACCGGACGATCCAAACTGATCGGACTGCGACCGATATCGAGGACGCGCTGCACCTCCTCGATCGTCATCTCGGCAACTTCCGCGATCTCGTACATGCTTGGCTCACGTTTGAAATCCTGCGTCAAGTTCTTCTGAATGTTGCGCAGCTTGCTCAGCACGTCGATCATGTGAACAGGGATGCGAATCGTTCTCGCTTGGTCCGCGATGGCTCGTGTGATCGCTTGACGTATCCACCAAGTTGCATAGGTTGAGAACTTGAAACCACGTCGGTATTCGTACTTGTCGACAGCTCGCATGAGGCCAGTATTGCCTTCTTGAATGAGATCCAAGAAGCTCAGACCTCGATTGCGATACTTCTTTGCAATGGATACGACGAGGCGTAGATTTCCGCTCGATAACTGTCGCTTGACCGCTTCGTATTCTTTAAAATTCTTTTTGAACTCTTCGACGCGGAGCTGCAGAGATCGCGGGCTCTCTTGCGTAGTCATGATCAAGTGCCGAAGCTCTGAAACGCATCGATTGAGTTCTGCAGTGGACCCCATGTTTTCTCGAAGGTATGCAATGCGATTTTGCAGATAGTCCATTCGTTGGGAGAACTGTTCGAGTTGCTTCATGAGTGGGATCACGCGACGCGATCGGAGCGATAACTCCTCTACCAACACCAATGCTTTGAGACGTCGCCGTTGGTAGTTTTGACGCGTTCGAGCCTTTTCGCTTTCCGGAGTACTTTTGCGCACAACTCGCTGGAACTCACGGCGATTCTCTTCGATCAACGCATCGAGCGTTTGCAAGTTGTGCGGCATGCGCGCGCTCACTTGTTCCTTTGTTAGCCGTTCCGTCAATGAAACTTTGATCGTACGGTCAAAGGGTAGAATACCTGCAGCCACCTTGCGAAGTATTTCCACGGTTTGCCGGAGCGCAAAATCGTTTCCGAGGACTGCGCGACGAAACTTTCGACGAGTGATTTCGATCTTCTTGGCCAAGCCGATTTCTTGCTCGCGGGTAAGCAAGGGGATTTCGCACATTTGGCTCAAGTACAATCGAATTGGGTCATTCGTCAGCTTCGGCATTTCGCTTGGAGCACTCGAAAGCGACTCCTCACCGTTGAATACACGTAGGCTGTTTCTAGCGTTGATTTCCACTTCGGTTTCATCAACGATGTTCACGCCAGCTCGTTCCAAAGCAACCAGGAGATGGTCCAGCTTCTCCGCCGTACTGGCTTCGTCAGGCAAATACTCGTTGACTTGATCGTAGGTTAGATAACCCTGCCGACGTCCGACCAAAACCAATTGCTCTAGATCATTAGATTGAATTTCCACGAGATCAACTCCTTTTGACAGTGGTACTCTGTTGTTACTGACAGTCCATCCAATGAACAGTCGTTTGGGTCAACAACATGAATGCTTTTGCAGCCGAGTCGCCCTGACGTTGTAATCTTTTTTAAGCCGCTAAACGGCGTGTTCGACACGCGAAGTGACGATCGTACTTGCGAGTTTTTTAAGCGCTACTTGCCGCTGCGACGGTTAAACATTTTTACCCTTGGGGAGGAAACAGTCCGTGTCGCATTCGAGCTTGCTGGACGATGTCGGCCAGCACGCTCAGGGAAGTCTCCTCGTCCATTTGTTTCTTTTCCAGCGATTGGATCTGCGAACGTCTTTGAGCCCTGTCATCTTGACCACTCAATCGTTCGCAAAGGGAATGCAATCTCTCGTCTGCTGTCATCAACGACAAAGGGGTCTTGCGAGCTGCGTGCTCCTCGATGCTCACAAGAACACTCTTCAGGCCCGCATCTTCTGTCGCCAACATCAGACTATCGAAGTCTAACGCATGCCCCTCAAGTTCCAAGTCCAAAACTAACTGAAAAAGTCTTTTTGCTGTACTTGTACTCAAGTTTCCAACAGGGAATCTTTCGATAGCCATTGGTGCTAGCTCAGGATACATAGCCATGATCTCAAATAGCTCGCATTCCGTCGGAGTCAATTCTTTGTATCGGTACGATGCAAGCTCCGGTTCATTCACTTGTTCGGATCGCTTCGAGCCCGTTGCGCCGCTTCCAGGACTGGCGACGGGGCTATTCACTGTTGGCAAGACTTGCGTGCGTCGCAACTCTTGACGCTGTTTTTCTCGTTCGGCCGTTTGCTTGCGAATGGACTCTAGCCGAATACGAATTTCTGGTTGCTCGATGCCAAATTGACGCGCAAGTCTCGCGATGAGTTGGTCCTGCCTGAGCCGCATCGCTTCGTTCGAGAGGAGCGAGCTATGCGAAACATGAGACATAGTCGACAGCACGTCTTCCAACGCGGTATTGGCTCGGTGAGTGTCGAGCAGTGGATCAAATCCCTGGCACACTTGACGCAGCTTGTGTTCTAGTGCATCCAACGCCCCGGCAATCTGAACTCGCAACTGATCGCCGTTGTACTTGAGCAGGTAATCGCATGGATCAAGACCGTCGGGCAGTGTTAGGATTCGTAAATCCATCTGTGCCGACACGAACAGTTCAAGGATTTCGCTGGCCCTTTTTTGTCCTGCTCCGTCCCCATCAAGCAGCAGAACCACGCTGTCGCAATATCGCTTGAGCAGTTTGATCTGGCTTTCCCCGAGCGCTGTTCCGCAACAAGCGACGGCATTATGAATACCATGCTGCACGGCCATAATCACATCGGTGTATCCCTCCATCACTACCGCTTGGCGGGTTTTATTGATGGAGTCACGAGCTAAATCGAGACCGTAGAGTTGATGGCTTTTTTGGTAGAGACGAGTTTCGTTGCAGTTAACGTATTTGGCAGAGTCTTGAGCTGCACCGGGCAGGACACGTCCCCCAACCGCAATCGGTCGTGCTTGAGCATCCGAAATAGGGAAAATCGCTCTCCCGCGAAATCGATCATACCGAGACCCGCGTTCACCACGGGCAATTAAACCTACCGCTTCGAGATCGTCGAGCTTCCATGATTTAGCTGCAGCCCTGTCTATCAACCAGGACCATGACTCTGGTGCATAGCCAAGCTGAAACTTCGAAATGCTCTCCTCGGAAATACCTCGATCTATTAAATACTTGCGAGCGTGTTGGGCGCCCGTGTCATTCAGCAAGCACTGATGAAACTCGCCTACGGCCCACTTCATTGCTTCGAGAAGAGACTTTTTGTCGTCGTTGTAGCTGCGACCTTTGCGGTCCTTCCGCTCCTCGATTTGAATTCCTGCCTTTTCAGCTAACATGCGGAGTGCTTCGGGGAACGAAACGTTTTCCCTTTTCATGATAAAACTGAAGACGTCGCCGCCGATGTCGCACACCCAGCATTTCCATGTCTGTCGATCTGGATTGACCTGCATACTTGGACGTTGATCGTCATGAAACGGGCAGACCGCAACAAAACCTCGACCTTGACGCCGAAGCTCCCCATAGCTACTGATTAGGTCAACGATATTGATCGCCAGCCTAACCCGATCTTTGACCTCGTTGTCGATTGCGAAGGACACAGCTTTCCTAACGAGACGCGTTCAGGCAGATTGAATACGCGTGGCTCTTCATGAGTGGCTGGAACGGGGTTTCCAGTAGTGCCTTGCGAGCAAAATTGGGTCTTGAACGCAAGAGCACTTGAGTCGTCCGTGACTCGGGGAAAGAGTATGCCTGGTTTACGGATACCGCGTCAACATCAGTTTCTCCAAATACTCTACTTTCCCCTCCTCACCTTGAACCATCCATTGTAACCTTTTGTCTTAATATCCACGATGCCGGTGGTTCCGCTGGCAAAACAATTCGCACTCCACCTATACGCTTCCATGTTTGAATTCCTTCCAATTGCACCTCCTGATTCAATTCTCGGCCTTAGTGATGCCTTTACGGCCGATCCGCGAGCCAACAAAATAAACTTAACGGTTGGCGTTTTTAAGGACGAACAAGGCCGAACCCCCATCTTAAATACCGTAAAAAAAGCTGAAGAAATTTTGCTCCGAACGGAAACAACCAAGAGCTACATGCCAATCGAAGGCCATCCGGCCTACCTCAAGGCAGTTGTGGGTCTGGTTTTTGGCAACAGTATTGACACATCCCGTGTGGCTGCCGCTCAAACACCTGGAGGAACGGGTGCACTCCGAGTGGGTGCAGACACGGTCGCCAAACACTTCCCTGGAACGCGGATTTGGCTGAGCAATCCAACTTGGGCGAACCACGGTTCTATTTTTCAAGCCGCGGGATTAGAGACATCGATTTACTCGTATCTGACCGCCGACAAAACTTCGTTGGATTTTTCCGCCATGATGGGCGACCTCAAGTCGAATGGGCGTCGCGGCGATTTGGTTTGCCTGCACGCTTGTTGTCACAACCCGACCGGCATCGACCCAACACTCGAGCAATGGCGCGAGATTGGCGAACTTTTAGCGGAGAAGCAAATGCTACCCTTCGTCGATTTTGCCTACCAAGGCTTCGGAGATGGACTCGAAGCGGACGCGATGCCTCTGCATGCCCTTCTTGAAAAGAACCACGAAGCAATCGTCTGCAACTCGTTTAGCAAAAACTTCGGCCTGTATTGCGAACGTGTGGGGGCAGTGATGCTGGTGGGCAAGGAATCGTCGACAACCGAGGCGGCGCTAAGTCAACTACGTCAATCGGTTCGTTGCAACTACAGCAATCCACCGCGACATGGAGCGGCAACAGTTGCGACCGTGCTAAACGATCCTACCTTGCGAGCAGAATGGAACGCAGAAGTCGACGCGATGCGAAATCGAATTTCCAAGATGCGAGATATGTTCATTGAAGGCATGAAGGCCACGAACTCATCTCGCGACTTTAGCTTCCTCAGCCGACAAAAGGGGATGTTTTCCTACAGCGGACTCAATAGCATGCAAGCCGATTGGCTTAAGAAAGAGCGGGGCATCTACATTGTAGGTACAGGCCGAATCAACGTCGCAGGTATGGCAACATCAACGATGCCCACGCTTTGCTCGGCAATCGCGGAATGTGTGGGTTGAGACAGAATTTTTAGTAACCCTCCCGAAAAATCGTTTTTGGGAGGGGCTGCGGGCGATGGCCAAGCCTTGGAGTGACTTGAGCCAGACAATTCGCTTAACTTCCGTTTTCCACACGCCCATCTTCGTGTGGAGGGTGGTGATCAGCGAAAAGTGTCACGAAAAAAGCCCGTTCGCAAAATCTTCAGGACTGAATACGGACAGGTCATCAAGCTTTTCACCTATCCCGACAAACTTTACAGGCAAACCAAACTGCTCTGCAATCGGAACGATAACGCCTCCCTTCGCGCTGCCGTCCAACTTAGCCAAGACGATTCCCGTGCAACCCGCTGCCTCAGAAAACCCTTTGGCTTGACTGATCGCGTTTTGACCTGCCGTTGCGTCGAGTACCAACAGCACTTCGTGCGGCGCTCCCTCGATCTGTTTTTCGATAACGCGTTTTATCTTTTCAAGCTGCTGCATCAAATTGCTTTGAGTCTGCAACCGGCCTGCTGTATCCAAAATGCATACATCAAACGACTCAGCTACGGCTCGTTGCACGGTTTTGTATACGACACTGCCCGGGTCTGCACCGTGATCACCATGGACTATTTCGCAACCAATTCGGGAAGACCAGATCTTTAACTGCTCGACCGCTGCCGCACGAAAGGTATCGCCGGCACCCAACAAAACCCGGTTGCCATTCGACGTCAGCCGATGCGCCAACTTGGCAATGGAGGTTGTTTTGCCAGACCCGTTCACTCCGACCACAAGGATTACGGTCGGACCCGACTTGGCCATGTTCAATGCCGCGCCCTTGCTCTTGAGCGACTGCCCCACCTGTTCGCGGATCACGTCGAGCACATCCTTTACCTCGATCCGACGACTGCGATACTTTTCACTGATCGAATCTCGGATCTTTGTGGCAGTTGTGCCACCCATGTCAGTTCGAACCAAGGTCGCAAAAAGCTGACTCAAAAACTCGTCGTCAACTATTTGCCCTTCGTTTTTCCAAAGGTCACGTATGTCAGTTCGTAGCAGATCGCTAGTCTTGGAAAGTGCACGACGCCACCAACTCACGGTAGGACTCGCTTCAACGGACGCTGTGTCTTGTGTTAAATCGACCGATTCGTCCTTGATGGCCTCGTTTGATTCGGCTGGTTTCTTTTTTTTCCAGAACAACATTCTTTACTTTCAATCTGATTTAGGATCCGACGAACAGCACAGCAGAAAACAGTCAGCATCCGTCGGACTACCTATTCTTATCGATTTCAGACTCTCTCGGTATCCCTTTCTTTCTTCACTTCCAGTGGCATTGGATTCTAACCTTTGATTTGCGTTCGCTTACAGGGCTGAAAGCCTATGCCACACGTGCTTTGTCCAACTTAGATTTTTGGGTGCGACGGACTTCCTGTCCGTCGACCAGCGCTGGAACCGACGGACTAGAAATCCGTCGTACACGTTCAACGCAAACCTAATTTCTAAGCTGGACTAAGCAATAGTCGATTTTGGTCCCATTTTGGCCCAACAAGCTTCAAATGAAAATGTTTTTACATTTGGCTCCATTTTTGCAATCAGCTGTGTTTTCGTTGCTTGGCCAAACTCGGAATGGAAAAACTAGTGAAATTTGATCGTAGCGATCAAAAGAATAGGAAACCAACAATTGTCGCCCAACGTCTACGCAATGTAGGATTGAGGTTGCCAACGCCCCTTTTCCTTGAGAACCAACCTCCGAATTCTGGATGCATCTCATGCTTTCGTCGCTTCTTATCTCTCGAAAACACGCTGATTTTCTCGCTTGTCCTCGGCTGACTTTGCGATTTATCGCAGCCGCCAGCCTGTTTTTCATAGCGAATGCCGCGATTGCAATTCAAGAACCCGAGCAGGCAGGTTCCAGCGGCGAGAAAACGATCTACATTCCTTACGACAAACTCAAAGAGGTTTTCGAACGTGAGGGACGCGGCGTTTTCCTACCGTACGAACAGTTCCAAAAGCTCTGGACCGAGGCCCGGTCGGCAACCAAAAAGCCGACCCCAGATGTTTCACCCGTCGGTGTAATCGTCGTGTCCGCCGAAAACACCGCCACCATCGAAAAAGAAGTAATGGTCGTTAAGGCCCAACTCAATGTCGAATTGCTACAAACCGGTTGGCAAAAGATTCCTTTGCACTTGAACGATGCCGCCATCTTAACCGCCACGGTTGATAAGGATCCCGCCCGCATCGTTCACGATCCCGCAACCGGCTACTCGCTCCTCTTCCAAAACAAAGAAACCAAACCGACTCGAATCCAAGTCGAGCTAGAGTACGCAAAAGCCTTCGAAAAGACGCCCGGGCAAAACAGCGTTTCATTCATGGCCCCCCAAGCACCCGTAAACAAATGGCTGATCAGAATTCCTGACTCCGGCGTAAAGGTCCAGGTCGATCCGATGTTGGCCACGACAGAGGCACCCGCGAAACCCTCTGGAGCCCCCGACAAAGCCGCTGGAACCGAAGTCCTCGCGTTCGTCGGTGTTGCACCCACCATTCGTATTCGATGGGTACCAAAATCCGAGGGTGCCACCGGCATGACACCCTTGGCGAGCGTCCAGGTACAACACCGCGTAGCCATCGAGGAAGGCATGGCTCGAACCACCGCGCAGTTTCTTTACACCATCGATCGATCCGAACTTTCGCAACTTTCGATCACTCTCCCACCAGAACTCAAAGTCATCAATGTCTTTGATCCAAACGTTCGAAAGTGGTCCGTCGAAACGCAAAAATCCGAACAACCCGGTGCGCCAAAGCTGATCGTCGAACTCTTTGAACCTGCCAAGCAAACCCAGAATCTCGTCGTGGAAATGGAATCGACGCTTGACTCCAAGTCTGGCGTTGTCCTCTCGATCGCTAATTTCAATTGCTTGGACGCAAATCGTCAGCAAGGGGTCGTGGCCATTCGAATTGGCACTGGGCTGCGTGCCGAATCGACCGAACGAAAGGGCCTCATGCAACTCGACCCAGCCGAACTGCCGCAACCACTTGCAAAAGAAACCTGGACGTTCGCCTACCGATTTACCTCCGTTCCCTACGATGCCAAACTCAAGCTAGATAAGGTGCTGCCGACGATTCGCGTGGATCAGTTTGTGGAAGCGTTCATCGAACCGCAGTCGCTAACAATTGACCTCACTGCAATACACAAAATTGAAAATGCGGGTGTCTTCCAACTCGAGTTCGATGTCCCAGCTGACTTTGAATTATTGCAGGTGTCTGGCCACAGTGCAGCGAACCTCGAAGCGGCGTCGATCGACGCTTTTCGCTTTTTAAACGACTCAAAAAACCGACTCGTCGTGAGCCTCAATCGCCGCGCGATCGGCCAAGTCGGAACACGTATCCAAATGCGACGCAAACTGGACGATCCCAACCTCTTATCGCCAACAGGAAGGGGAAGTACGATCGATATTCCGGTCCCTCGCTCAGCCGGTGACTATGTCCAGTGGGTCGAGGGGCTGATATCTGTCTCTGCCCCTGAAAGCTTACGCGTAAGCCCCAAGGAAAAGCTGGGCGTTCGCGATAGCTCAGCATCGGAGGCTAGAGCCAGATGGCCACGAACATCTACGGAACGCCAACCGCAACTCGCCGAAGTGTTGGGCTTGGCTCACGCGATCGAACCGGTTTCGCTCAAGCTAGAAGTGGAACGCAAGAAGCCGTTTGTCACGGTCCGTCAGATGCTCGATGCCATGGTGGAACCCGGCTCGGTTAAGTTCACTTCGACTCTGTTCACCAAAGTCCAGTACAGCAGTTTGGCAACCCTGAGGATCGATGTCCCGGAGTCGATCGCAAGGGACATTCGTATTGCAACTCCTGGCGTTCGCGAAACCACGATCACTCCACCGCCAGCAGACTTGGCGGTGGGCTACGTGGCTTGGGAACTCGTTGGCGACGCACCATGGCTCGGTGAACGCACTGTACTGCTAAACTGGCAACTCCGATTGGACGGACTTGAGATTGGCAAGCGAATCCAAATCGATATCCCTCGATTGGTCCCTCGAGGTGTCGATCAAGCGTGGGGACAGGTCGTCCTCAACCGCAAAGACTCAATCGATCTTCAACTGGAAGATGGCAGCAGTGGCCTCCGGCCCATCGACCCTCGCTATGACTTAATGCCGGGAACGTCCTTTCCCGACGCTTCGCGCGCATTCGAGTACCAATCGGACTGGACCATGCAAATCGCTGCTACCCGATACGCTCTAGAACAAGTTAAACAAACCAGTATCGAACGTGCGTTCGTTCGCGCGGTCGTTACCCGTAGCAACCGAATTGGAGTGCACGCCACGTATCGAATGCGAAATGCCCGGCAACGACTATCCTTGCAACTGCCGGAGGGAGCGGAGTTTGACTCACAGCCCTTGCTCATCAATGGCCAAACAGCTTCACTGGAACGTGGCAGCGCGAACCAGCTTTACATCCCGCTCGCGGGCAATGACCCGTTGCAAGCTCTACTAGTAGAACTGCGTTACACAACACCCGGCGATCACCAACAAATCGATCTTCCCGTATTCCCCGACACACCCGCCGTTCAGACAGCCTACTTGGGTGTCTTTTTGCCAAAAGAGCGAACGCTGCTAGCCTCCAATGGCCCGTGGACCGATGAGTTCGTGCTGCGCTCAGGCACTTGGAAATCGGAACCGCAATGCAACCTCGATGCCAACAGCCTCACGAATTGGGTCAAAGAAGGCCTAACCACAAGCGTGGCAACAGACTTTCAAACCGACGGCGTAATGTACTTGTACTCAACATTACGCCCGGAGGAAGGCGCGGCTGGTGCTTTGAAATTAATCGCGTTGGAAGATAAATGGTGGACCAGTGCGATCCTCGTCGGACTTGTCGGCTTCGGCCTGCTGTTCTTGTTTCGATCGCTTCAGACCAAGGTCGTCGCGGTTGCCGCGTTGGCCGGAATCGTACTTGCTATTGGAGCGTTTGCACCGACCTTAGCAAGCCAACTGCTGAGCCTCCCCGCCCAATTAGCGGGAGTGATGATGCTCGTGCTCTGGGGAGCACGCGAGGTCGTGCAAAAACTGAATTCCCGCGCGATTAAGAAGGTGGCTGACACACCACCGATGACGACGCCGACACCGACCACGGAAGCAGTAGCTGCACCAAGCGTAGTCGTCGAACCATCGCAAGGAGGCAACGAAAATGCGTAACATTCCTTTGCGTAAGCTGAAAGCATTCCGTTGCTCAACGGTAACAGTACCATTCATTTGGTTGCTGGTTTTCGCTCCTATGGCGATCGCTCAAAAGAACGGTCCAAGCGACCTGCCCAAACTGCCGACACGCGAGATTCGCGTACCATTCGATGACTTACCCGTCTTGCTCGGCGGAAGCAACGAGCGCATGTTCATGACACGATCGGAGTACGATGAACTACTCAAGAAGGCGAATTTCACTCCGGAACAAATCGCCATCGCCCGCCAGCAGCAATTAGACGAAAGCCAGATCCCAACCAACGTGGTGATGCTCGATGCATCGCACGCCGTAACGATTGAGACAGGCCGATCCCTCATCGAAAGCGATCTCACGATCGAGGTGCTAAAGCCGGGCCTTCAGTTTGTCCACTTGGCATTACATAGCGTCGGCGTTCTCAACGCCACGCTCGATGACAAACCCGCTATGCTTTCGCCGACTCTGGACGCAAGCCAACCGGGTGCGACTCTGTTTTTGAATGGCAAAGGTGTTCATCGTTTGAAACTCAAAATGGTCGCTGCGGTTAGCACGTCGGCCGCACAACAGACGTTATCTACCGCACTACCTCTTGCGGCTGCGAACAAGTGGACCATGTCCGTACCCGGCAACGTAGAGATCCTGTCCGGCGCTCATGTTCGTACGCGCAAAGTGGATGCAGCAGCAAACATCACCCAGTTTGAATGGCTTCCGATCCGTGTCGAGGGCGCTGCCACGCAAAGCCCGTTCAGCATTGTAATGACCTTGAACAACAAGATGCTCCGAGACACCCGTGCGTTGGAAGCCAAGAGTTTTGTATCGACGGAGATCACGGAGGCGTATGAACAAGTGACCCAACGCGTGTTGATCTACGTCTTGAACGGAGCTGAGAACAAGTTTCAGATCGCCATTCCAAACGGATTCGAAGTACGACAAGTGCAGTCGCCACTCCTCTCCCGATGGAATACCGTTGAGAAACCGCAAGTCCAGCTTGACACAGAACGGGTATTGGAGATCGAATTGCGTGAGCCTGTTGCCGATCAAGTTGTTTTCGATATCGTTGCCAGTAAACCAGCAAGTGGGAGTTTTTCCGAACAGCCCGTTGCATGGCACTGGCCAGTTTGGCATATTCTCGACGCAGACAACCAGACCGCAATCCTGGCAATTCGCCTTGAAGGCGGTCTTCGCATGCAGGCTCTCGAGTCAGGTAAATTGATTCCGCTCGATGAAGGTGTTTTTGCAACAGCCTCGATTCCAACGGAATTGCTGGCGCGCGAAGCGACCGCGCCGGTTGTTCGTACCGTTGCGACCCTGTACGCTCCAGACGCATCGCAATCGATCACCGCCCAAATCACCAAACCAAAAGCCACGTCGAAGAGTGCCCTCAACGTCCTGGCCATCGTCAGTGATTCAGGCGTTCGAGCACGCGCCTTGGTCGACTTTGAAACAGGCAATGAGAGTGTTGCCAACTTTGAAGTGTCTTTGCGTGAAGACTGGCGACTGCAATCTGCCAAGTTGCCAGACGGTGTGCCCTTGGCATTCGAAGTCATCAGCACTTCTGGCACGACGCGAGTTCGACTGGCTCGCCCCTTCAAGCCACAGTCAGTAAACCAGATTGTGCTGGAGTGTTCTACGGTACCAAAAGGGTGGCTAGCCGACTGGAGCGAGCAGTCGTTTGCTTTTCCTGCAATTGGAATTGTTGGTGCCGAGTTGGGCGCCAGTGTCATCTCCGTCATGGGCGAAGGGGATTTTACAATTGATGTCGCCAAAGCGGAGAATTTGATTGCTTTGTTCGAAAGCGAACGCATCGCACTCAAAATCCAAGGGGACGGCAGTGGTCCATCGTATTCCGCCGAAGGGGACAAGTGGTCGCTCGACCTAATGGCCAAACGCAAGAAATCGCAATTGACTGCCGAGGTGTTTTCCTTCTTTAAAATCGACTCGGAAGGGATCAAAAACGCGTATGAGTTGCACTTGGAAGTGAAACAAGCGACGGCGGACAGTTTCCAGTTTTCGCTGCCTGAGTCGACGCCACAAGAACTCACGATTCGAGGGCTTGAAACGGCTATCGTCAAAGAATCAACCAGTCGAATCGAGGAGGGCAAGCGCATTTGGTCGATTAAGTTAGCGAGCCGGGCAACCGGGTTGATCAAGCTGTCGATCGATTTCTCGAGGAACCTTGAAACAGCAGTTGATCTGGTGCTGCCGATCCCAAGAGTGAGCGACACGACTTATCAAACTGGCCTGATAGCGGTCGAAGGGGATGATGAGTTGGAAGTTGCTGTACTGCAGCATCCAAGGGTTGCAGACGTTGGCGAATTGACGGAGTCAAGTTATTCCGTTGGCAACCGTCTGTTGGGTGTGTACGGTTACTCGGTGAGCGACCAAGTGAGTGAGACGGTATCGGTTCGAGCGACTCGCCGGGAACTGCAATCGGTTCCCACTACCATCGTCGAACGATCGCAGCTAAGTACAGCCCTCTCAGCTCATCGTGCGAGCTATCATGTCGCTGAGTTGCGATTGAGGACTACAGGCGGTTTTATACAAGCCAAGCTTCCATCGGATGCGGTTCTATGGTCGGTCATTGTCGACGGATTGCCTTCGTTGCCGCAACGCCTGGACGATCAATTGCTGATCGAATTGCGAGCGAATAGCAAAGCTGGAGCCGGTAGCAATTCCGTCCCTAGCAGTCCGAACCTGCATGTTTTGCGGATAGCCTATGAGACGCCGATCGCTGCGATCGGAATGCGAACCAATGTGGATCTCGTCGCACCGTCGCTAGCCACAATGCAAACGGCGAGCAGCCCTTCGACACCCATACCGACTGCGGATACGGAATGGCAGGTTTGGGTACCGGATGAGCTGAGGGTGATGGAGTCGGTCGGCGATTTGAGCTTAAGTGATGATCGGGAAACGGTCGGTTTCCCTTACAATATTGCCTCGGTACTTGGAAGTTTCGCCGCTCGAACATCTTCAGATAGTTTTCGCATTGTTCAAGGAATAGAAGGGGCGAGGGCGCAATCAGTCAGAACGCGGAGTGGATCTCTTGCAATAATGCCGGAAGCTTCAACTGTGCCGCTTTACAAAGAATCTGTATTGGGTGACTTGTTCAGTGATCCATTTAAAGGCGAGTCGGTGCCAGCAAAGCCTCCGGCTGGCAAATCATTGAGCGAGTCGGTGCCAGTACCAAATGGTGACAGCGGCTTTCGGCTTGCGCGAGATTTGGACACAACAATGCCTGGTCACATGGATGGTAGATTTGAATTGGCAGGGCAAGTGGCCCAAGACTCTGGAATCGATGCCAATGTCATAGCCGCATTTGCAAACCAAAAAGCGTTGGATGGACTTAGGAC
>JANMNR010000153.1:0-33140 GCA_031368325.1 Pirellula sp. | reverse complement strand
GGTTGCGGACTTCCGTTCCAAGCTTCGATGTTCTTGCGACCAAAAGGCCAATTAAGTTTGCCATCGACGACCCGGTAACGAACAAACCGCTGGCGGACTCTGGGAAATCAAACAGCTGTTGCATCCAACGCACAACTTGCTGTTCAACCTGAATCGGTATCTGGTCTCGTCCGCCAAGATTGGAATTAAGGCCTGCGGCGAGCATTTCGGCCAACATCCCGACGACGGTTCCGCCGCCATGCACCCACCCCATGAAACCTGGATGGGAGTTGCCGATTGCGTATGGCATGATGTTTCGCATGAACGAGTCGTGGGTTGCACCTAGACTCTGTGGGGCGGACGGCAATGGCTCGCAGAAAGACTGCTGGACGGCCTCGGGCGCAGCCTGCCAAACGGGAGTCTCGCGAATCTGCGAAACATAGTCCAGCATATCGTCCAGCATGCGGTGGCTTTGAGCTCTTAGCGATTCCCAGTCGGATGGATCGAGATTGGTCCCCGAATCAAACAAAGGTGCGTTTCCTGATGCTTCTGCGAGATTGGATTCGACGTCCAAAGCGGAATTATCGGCAAAGTCCGCACGGAAATTGCGTCAAAAAGGCTAAGGCCATGACTTTTGCTGAAGGATCGATTATTTTAATTTGTCGGTTCTAACGCTATTTCCTTATCCAACGAGTCTTTCATGAATCTACGTAGCCCCTGGAAATCACTTGCCCTGGCGATGGTCGTTGCCGCAGGCTCTTCGGCTTTGACCGCTTCCTCCCTCGTGGCGCAAGAGACGTGGACGGACGTCACTGGCGAAAAAACGTTGACGGCAGAGTTCGTCAAACTGGAGGGAGTTCAGTTGACGCTCAAAAAGGCGGACGGCAAAGAAGTCGTGCTGCCACTTAGCAAGCTCGACGACAAAAGCCGCCTCAAAGCCCGAGCGATTGCAAGGGACGGAGGAGTTTCCGATTCTGCCAGTTCGTCCAGCGGCACGCCCCCTAGTAAAAACGTAGCACCGGTCGCGTTCCCAGCAAGCTCAACAGCGCAGGAGTTCATGGATGTCATTCTCCAGGAACTTGAGAGCAAGAATCCAATCGTTCTATGGGATGCGTTGCCCGCTTCCAAACAAAACCAAGTGCAAGAGGTCGTCAAACTCGCATCGACCAAAATCGAGCAGCGGACTTTGAATTTGATCAAAAAGTTCCGAACCGATTTGCTAACGGCAGTACGCGGCAAAAAAGAGTTCGTATTGAACAGTCGTGTCATCCCAATACCACCAGACCAAAAGGCTATCCTCGCTGGTTCGTACGATGCACTGGTTGCGTTGATCGAAGCCTACATCCCTGCGGAATGGATGGATGCCGCCTATTTGCAAAAGACCCCGATTCGGGAAGTGCTTTCTACCTACATGACCCGAATTGTGCGTAAAGCAGATGCTCTTGAAAAAAGCCTTCCCAACGATAGCCCATTCAAAGCGATGTTAACTCAAGCTTCTGGCTCAGTGACCGCCACGGCAGAAACCGTTTCCAGCAATGAAGCCCGAGTAACAATGAATGCGCCAGGGGTACCAGGCGCTCCAATGAAGTTTGTTCTTTCCGAGGGCCGTTGGTTGCCTCAGGATCTTCTCGACAATTGGGATCAAGCGTTGGCACAAGCGACAAGTGTTCTAGAGGCCGCGAATCCAAAAGAGATCCACATGGGTGTTGGACAAGGGATGCTTTTTGCCAATGGCTTGTTGGGTGCTATCAGTAGCGCGGAAACACAAGAGGAATTCGACGAGCAGATTGGACAGTTGATGAATTTGGCTCAAATGGGTGGCGGAATGATGCCACCCGGTGGCCCTCCGGGCCCTGGTCGCCCCGGCCGATAAAACGCAGCTTTAATTAGGAAACGCTTTGTTTTCGAACCAGCCCTACACGTAGATCACAGACATTAGTGCCGGTAGGGCCCGTTCGCAGTAGACCAGACGTCGCTTCGAAGAATCGATACGCATCGCACCGACGCAGGTAGTCTTTTGCGTCCAACCGAGCTGTAATTGTTTGACCAAAGACCTTTCGATTGACGAACGCACCGGCGGCATCGGTTGGCCCGTCTTCACCGTCAGTGCCACCAGAAAGAAATGCCATCTCGGCGTGTTGGGGCCAATCCCCTCGCTCACCAAACCAATCGAGGAAAGACAAAACCAATTGTTGATTTCTTCCTCCCAACCCTCTCACCGACGCAGAAGGCAAAACGACGGTGGGCTCACCACCGGAGATAATGCAATCGATCTGGTCCTGTTCCAAAGTCGAGCTCATTTGCTGGGCAAAGTGGCGACCAAGCTGACCGGCATCACCCTCGCTTTTTCGTTCTGATTTCATCCAATATCGGTATCCCAACTCGACCGCCTTTTGGCCTGCTGCGTCCACTGCCGTGGCATTGTTTGCCAATACAATCGACGTAAGCTCGACACCTGGATTCCTGAGCCCTAGCTGCTCTGAGCTTATGCGCATCTGTTTGTTCAGTACATTGCGAAGCGACGGGAACTGGTGCGGAAGCAACTGGTCGAGGATAGCTAGGGCTAATGACGGGTTGGGGGATGGATCCAAGATCGTTGGGCCGGACGCGATCAAGTCCAAAGGGTCGCCGAGAACATCGGAAAGCACGCAGGTGATCAGCTTGTTCGCGTTGCAAGCACGAGCCATACCCCCACCCTTGATGCGGCTCAGGCATCTGCGTACCGTGTTTAGCTGCTCGATATTAGCCCCCGCCGAAGAAAGCGCTCTGGTAATCTCGACCTTTTCATTGAACGATACGCCGTCGATCGGAGCACAAAGCAACGCTGAGCCACCTCCGCTTATGAGCGATATCACGCAATCGTTGCGACCAGCCCCTTGGAGATGATTGAGGATTTGCTGCGTACCTCTGACGACGGTTTCCGTCGGCTCGTTGCAACCCTGGGGACGAGCTTGGCAAACCGTCACGGACTTTGCTAATGGGCCAGACGGAAGCGTTGATCCCTCTGGCACATTAACCCAACCGGAAACCACTGGGTGTTCCTTATGCGATCGCTCCAAAGCATTGTAGAGGCCGCTGAGCATTCCAGCCGTTGCTTTTCCCGCTCCAACCACAATCAGTTGCTCGCAACCCTTTAGGTCCCAGACCGTATCTTCCATGCCGAGCCAGCGCCCGTCCCAGTGGATTTGATCACCGACCACACGATCCGCTTTGACTGCTTCGACGCCTGCCATCCAGATGGCAATCGCGTCCTGAGTGACCTTATCTTGTAGTTGGTGGGAGGTAGGCTGCATACGAAATCAAATCGGTTGCACATCGACAGCGACAGAAAGTTGGGTATATCCTCCGCCGACGAAAACGCCATGAATCGGGGCAACATCCGCATAGTCCCTGCCCCAAGCAAGGGTAATGTGTTCCAGCCCTGGCACAAGGTTGTTCGTGGGATCAAAATCGATCCATCCGAGATTCCCAGCATAGACGCTAAACCACGCATGCGAAGCGTCGGCGCCAACAAGCTTTTCTTTCCCCGGAGCCGGGTGCGTGAGCAGATAACCGCTGACGTACCGCGCAGGTATTCCTAGCGATCGAAGACAGCAGATCGCGATTTGAGCAAAGTCTTGGCAGACCCCCTGCCGTTTTGCCAGCGCATCAGAAGGTTTTGTCGATACCTGAGTGGCTTCGGGGGAATACTGCAGCTGGCGGTAGATCTTGGTAGTCAATGCCTGAACACAGTCAACAAAACTGTGATCTTCGATAACGACGTCCCTCGCAAAATCAACAAACACTTTCCCGCTTTGGCAATGCCTGGAATCGAATAGGAATTCGCAGGCTTGGCGGTCCTCAATACGATTTGGCTGACTGATTGCCGATGCAACCGTCGACCATGTCGGTGATTGATCCAGTGCATAGTCTGGAACGCTGCGATCGACAATCGACTTGGACGTTACAGAAAGGTTCGGGTGAAGTTGTTCGATACTGAAGAACTCAGCGCGGTTGCCAAAGCCATCGATCCACTGGAAACGAGAATCTGGCAATGGCGAAACCTCGACATGAGATTGATGCACGCATTGATAGGGCAGGTCGCGCGGCCTCAAGTGCATTTGATTGTGGCAAAGCGAACTTGGGGAAGAGTACTCATAATGTGTCCGATGAGTGATCGCGTATTTTCGAATCGGTGCGGACATTAACGATGGGCAGGACGAGCGTGTGAAATCGCGTTGCTTTGGTGTCCTAATTCTAGTTGCTAAAGCCAATTTCAGGTAGATCGGGTGCAGCTTTGGTTTCGACTGTGCACTATTCCACTAATCCTTGCCGTAATGCTTGACTTTTTCCCAATACTCTTCAAACGCATTCGGCTTATGGAAATCTGGACTGTTGTCTATGTCATGGCACTGTATGCATTTGTCGCTCGCCTGATCTAATGGTAGTTTCATTTCATCTCGAAGCTTCTTAAGTAGATCTGGGTCCGCTTGAAGCTCACCTAGCTCAGCCGCAACGTGCTTTGAGCCTGGGCCGTGACAGTTTTCGCAACCACTGGCCAGCATGTGGGGGGTTGTTTCAAGCGACTCGAATCCCGTTCGATAGGGAGCAAATTTACTTGGATTCCAGCCTGTAACGTGGCAGGAAACGCATTCAGGGTCAAAGTGCCTGGGGACCATCTCACGTTCGGGCGGTTTGACGATGGAATCCGTTGCGTGGGCATGAGGGGTGTTTTTCCAAATTTCGAAGGCTGTGGAATGGCATTCACCACATTTCTCCGAGCCGACAAACTCTCGAGTGGTTGGGTGCGTCATAGGACGCTTTCCCAGTCCCTCGAATGAAACGGCCTTGAGTTCGTCTTGGTACTTGGCGAACAATTCTGAAACCCGAGGCGAATCCTCAAATTGAGAACTGAGAGCGACACGCTGATAGCGAAAGGGCTGCTTGGGGTCATCAAAAACGCCAAACAAGCCAGTGTACATTCCCTTGGTTCCGACCTGAACCATCTGGCACGATGTTCCCGCAATTTGCTCAGGCTGAAACGTTGGCTCTCCAAAGCCACCAGTGGTAACAATCAACGAAAATCCAGGAACCGATTTCGCAATCGTACGTGACTCCTCAAGCGACGCATGCGAAACCAGCACCATGTAGTCGCACTTCTCAGCACGCATCTTGGCTGCGACGGTCGTTAGGGCAGGAATAGCCTTAGAAATCGAAATCTCTTCATTACTCTTTGCCTTCTTGGCATTCTCGTCACCGAGAACTGTGGTTATCCCAATTTTTTTCTTCTTCACCAGGATTGTTTTGTAAGCCAAATCGTATTCCGGCGCGACGCTAACATTTGCCGACACAAATAGGCCGGGTTTGTCGATCATGGGCACGAGCAACGAGCCAATGTTGAGTAGTAGGTCATCTTCGCCAAATGCGACCGCTTGGTACTCGAGCATACTGAATGCATTGGCTGTCCACGCGAATTTGATGTCGGCTTGCGCACCCCGTCTTGGATCTGGACTGGTGTCGGAGACCTGAAACACTTGGCCGCCGCCATCAATCGGAATAACATCCCAGCCGCGATTGCGAACGGATGCCAGAAACGAATCGCGGCGACTTAGTCCACCTTTTTGATTTTCAAGTCCCGTACATCCGCAAGGCTCAATGTATCCGGTTTGGCTCCCAGTTACAAAAAAGACAAAAAGCGGATCCTTCCAATCTACCGCGATTTCTTGGCTTTTCTCCTGCTCCGTAGCGACGGTGATTGGGGAGTTCTGGCCCAATTGAGCAGGACCTTCGTTTGATTTGATCCGAGCTATGTCAGAAGCCAATTTGCTTTCTTTTTGACTCGATTCTTTCTCTGGCTTAAACGAGTTTGGCGCCACGACTGCTGGAGGGGCATTCGTAGCTGGAAATCGGATCTGGACCTTTGCATCCTTTCCGCCTTTTGGGAGACTTCCGTTGGGTGGCTGCCCGTAAAGATTTGGAATCACAATCGACACAGCACAGCCAATGCTCAATGCTAGCAGTGTGCGAAAGGATCTTCGGTCTTTGGAATCACTTCGACGATGTGCCACAGTTCCAAGCTCCTGCAAAGCATGCGTTGTTACCTATTCCAAAATGCGGAACTTGATGTACATCGGAAATTGCGGAGCACTTTCCATATTGGTTTCCAAAACTATCTTGGCAAAATCTTTGCCAAATGCTCCCGCAAATTCTACCGGCTGGCTTCCTGGCGGAATCTCCACTGTCACTGAGAACATTTTTGACTTTGTCGAGGTTCCGGCCAACTCAGTGATCGAGACCTTTAAAGCCTCCTTCGCCGCTGCCGGGGTGATGTCACCTACTTTGACTTCGATGTTAATATCAGCTTCCTTCTTAATCTTTAGCACAAAGCTCTTTTTTAATCCCTTACTCGATTTTGCAGATCCTAGGGTAAGAATGTTTCGGTCCGGGTTAAAGTCTTGGTCTGCGATGACTTGAATTGGGGAAACCGATTTGCCTTGTACAGGAAGCTCCAGCTGTTCCCCCTTGGTGTCTTCATTGAGAGGTTTTTTTACAAAAATCATATTTCCGGCAATCGCCCCAGAAGGAATGCCCTTGCTAACTTGAATCGTAAAGTCCACATAATGACGTGCATCGGAAAATGCCTGGATTTCCCCTTTTTCCAGCGTCTTAAATCCTCCGAGAGAACAGTTGATTTTTTCCGACAGCGACTTTTCAGACCAATGCACGGCCGAAATTGCCAAAGGGGCTTCTTCAAAGCTATATAGTCTTCCCTTGACCTCATGCTCTTCACTCGATTGAAATTCTCGAAAATCGATTACGGGTGGGTCGAAAACATGCGATTGTCCAATCTTGCCAGTAATCGTTAGCTTGATTTCCTCCTGATCCAACGCCGTGGTTGCAATCGTCGCGGTCTGAGCAAAATCAGCCTGACTTCCTTCGGCTAACCATTCCAAATCCACACTGGTTTGTTCGCCAGGCTTAAGCGTTTTCGCATCCTTCTTTCCAACGGTGCATTTGCAAGACGATGTCTTGTATACAACCTCCACAGGAGTTCCGCCCACGTTTCTGAAGATAAAACTGTGTGCTCGCTTTGTTCCCAATCTCATGGTTCCGAAGTCGAGTTCCGTGCCTCCAACCACTTCAATTTTTCCCGGCTTTACGTCCGAAGCCTTAGCTTCACTGATGGCAGCCTCCATGTCACGGCGAGTTCCCATCACGTTTTCGATATCGGCAGTTCGCTTTTGAAATTGCGAGACTGCAATTCCGTAACCAATCCCCAGACAAACAGTGATCAAAACTAGCGTGCGCATATAAACTCGAACAAACCGGAAACCGGCAGCAATAGGATGGGTGATGATGACTTTATCGTACCAAAGTCAATTCATTGTACTAGGCAATTCAACTAAGGAAGGTTGGTACGCAGCCATCGCAGGACAGGTTCGCCTCTCGCGTTCCCCTCTTGCCCGTCAGCCTTTGAATTTTTGTCTAGCAAGTCCCAACTCGGATCCAGTTGTTTTGGAAAAAAAACAAAAACCGAAGCGAGTTTTCGATCCAAGTGCGGTGTTTTTCTGTCGATTTCCTCGACTTTATCGCAATGCGCCCGTGCTTCGGAATACTTGCCACACCAAGCGGCCGCCACGCCCGCCTGCAATTGCGTTTGAATGGAATTGGGATAGAGTTCGGCCGCCCGCGAAAAAAGTCCATATATCCGCACTTTTTTTGATGTTTGAATAGCGATATTTAGCCCCTCGTTCGGCTCCGAGTCCACCAAAACCGCCAGCCACTGTCCGCACTGGGCATATGGCATCCACTGATTTGGGTCACGCCGAACGTACTCTTCCAGGCTCTCATCCAAAAACTTCGAATACCTTTGTCGCGACACAGACGACAAATCATTCCTACGCAACTCTCTTACGCAACGATTCGCAGCCATTCTCGCCAGTTCTGGATCGTATGGGTCAATTGCCATACCACCTAATAAATCCTCAGTTGTAACCGTTTCGACCGCGTCGGAAGATGCTGAGTGCATCAGTGCCGATGCTCCCAAAACTGGAAACCAAGTAGTCTTCAAAAAACCTACAATGGAGGCGACCACCAACACTAGCCCGAGCCAGGACGCGACGGCTCCTCCTCGCCGCGTGCCCGGACTGGCGTCCGTATGTTGCCGGCTAAGACACGCACCAAACGCAAGACCAACGAGGACACAAACGCTATTCATCAATCCAGGTTGCATCCATCCCCCCGACGCCATCAAATGGAGCACGACGACGGCCGCAGAAATCAGCCAAATCGAGTCGCTCTGCTGATCTTCGCGAAGCCATTGGCTTCGCTCTATCCCAAAAAACACAGCGGTGGAAACGACCGCGAATAGCATGCACGAGTTAAGAGAATCCCAATCGCCGAACAGTAAACCAAACAATAGAATTCCGACAAAACACGCCCCTCCACCGACGCTAAACGCAAGCCTGCCTGTTTCCATGAACTCCCGCTTTGCTCCAAAAGGGCAATCAACTTCGACTTGTGGTTTGCGGCTTGATTCCACTAACTTTAAGAACAGAATCGCAAGGATGAACACGAGACTCAACAGCAATGGGTAACCACCTGCAGCCGCGGTCTCCAGCAAAAAATTGTGCGGATCAGCTGGCGATTCCGATGCGGTAATCACCTTCACACGATCATAGCTATGCTGAAAGTTGGCCACTCCGTACCCAGTCCAAGGCTTGGATTGCATTAACGAAAACGCTCCTCGCCAATAGTCAAAACGATACGACAAGGACTTCCCCGATTCGGAAAGAATGAACGGATCGCGAATCAATACCGCTCCCAAAGCAAACACCACCAGAGCTACTGCCACAGCCAAGGCGACGCGAAATCGTTTCGCAATTCCCAGCCCACTACTGCGAATTACTGGTTGAACGAAACAAGCAGCCATCAAGCCAATGACCGTCGCCAGCCAAGCGGATCGGCTTTTGGTAAACAACAACGTAACAGAAAACCCAGCCATCAGCCCGATCACCAATAATTGTGTTTTCCATTTGGCGCTTTTGGCCGTCGAGCCATTGTTCGCACTTGCATGTTGGCTAACCGATATCAAGACTACGAATACTAACCAGGCAGCCATCAAGCCCGCCAACGAGTTTGTCAATGCAAAAGGACCTGTTGGCTCTAAACTCAGGAGCCGATTTGCAAACTGCATGGCAGCAGCCGACCCTGGAACGATGTCCAGTTTCTCCAAAACCGAATTCGGATCGTTTGCAAAGGTCTCGCGAAACGCTGGCATGCCAACAAAATACTGATAGCCCGCGTAGGCAACGGTTCCAGCTGCACAAGCCAACATCATCGAACATACAGCAGCAGCCATTCTTGTTCGCAAGTACAATCTGGAAATCGATAACATAAGCACGCCCTGAGCAATCCATTGCCAACATCCATTGTAGGCAAATCTCGCGTTTCCTTGGCCCGGAACCTGCAAGGTGCAAACCCAAACCCAGATTCCGAAAACGATCGATGACACGATAAACAATTGGAGCAACCTGTCGCGTGCAAACGCCTGTGGCACCAAAATCGAATCGACCGCTACAAGGAACCCGATACCCAAGGCCATCAAAACAAACACGATGGAGCTACCCATCGCAACACTCGTCGCATCGCACGGATTGATTTGCGAGCTTACGAGACAGCCCCCCAGCAAAAAACAGGCAAACTGCAACGGCAGTTGGACCACCCAAGACTTATTCGGTTCTTCCGTTTTACTCAATTCATCACGCATCGGCTTTCAACTACGGCGACTCTCTGCTACGGTGCATCCGACGCTACGGTGCATCCGACTTGTTTAAGCCAGTGAGACTTTCCAAAACAGCGACCAATGCGAGCATGCAAAGCACGATCGCCAAAACAATCATTGCTCCCCAAAAGTCCGTTCTCGGCAATAGCAATGCACCCAATGAACAAGTGATGGTCGCCAAATAAATCGTAATCACCGCCTGCTTCTTGGTCATCCCTAAGTCGACCAAGCGATGCGAAAAATGCCGTTTGTCGGCCTGAAAAGGACTGCGTCCCTCCTGTATACGAATCCAAATGACACTTACCATGTCATAAAGCGGTATGGCAAGCAAACAAATGGGTGCAAGTACCGCGTGTGGCGTTGCCCCCTTTGCCCCTGTGTAGGTCGACAACAAACTTGCGATCGCTATCCAGTAGCCTACGAAATAGCTTCCTGAATCTCCCATAAAGATGCTGGCAGGTGGCCAGTTGTGTTTAAGGAAACCGAGCAGTGCACCGAGTAACACCAATAACATCGCCGCGACAAACAACTGCGGCTGTCCACCTGATGGTTCTGGATTCCAAATCAACATCAGCGCTAACATCCCACAAATGATTGCCGCAACACCGCCGCTCAACGCGTCCATGTTGTCTAACATATTGAACGAGTTGATAAGCATAACAATCCAAACAACACTCATTAGCGAAGTTAGCCAAGGTACGCCAATGAATGCAGTGAGTTGCAAGTTCTGCCAATAGACTACGGCTCCAGCGACCAAGAATTCAATTGCTAATCGCGGTTTCCAAGGCAACGAAAATCGATCGTCGAGCAAGCCGAGAACAGCAAGGATCGTCCCGCCTCCAATCAGAACCCATATCTGTCTAGCCTTGGAAACCAATCCTGGCAAGTATTCGAGTAATCCCGTTGGCACCCAACTCTTGCTCAAAGCTGCGTTGCTTTGCAGGATCAGTAAACCAAGCGTTCCGATTAAAAAAGTCCCCACCACTCCCAACCATATACCCAAACCACCCCCAAGCGGAACAGGTACCGTGTGGACCTTTCTAGCGTTCGGCTTGTCCAAAAGCCCTACAGCATTGGCGTATCGTTTGACCAAACCGACCGCAAGCAGCGAGATGAAAAATGCAGGAACAACCGTCAACAACAAGACTCCGGCAATTTCAACCCAAAATGAATCCGTAGCAGGGTTATCCATTAACGTCCACCGAGTAACCTCGCAATAGATTGGACTTCATTCGTGACTAGAATCCTGACAAGGAGTAGCAATGCGATTCCGCAAATCAGTCGACACTCTTTTTGCTAAGTGCTTTCGAGCTTCGTCAAAGAATACTCGAAAGTCATCGCGTTGGTAGTCGGGATAGGTCCACGGAAAGGATTGCCAACGCTGATCGCGAAATGCTAGGGTCACCTCGGCGTAAATCCCATCGCGCAGATAGAGCCGATGCTCGCGGTTCTTGGTTGATGCCAGAACCAACTTCGTCATCGACATGTAGCCTGGGTCAATATTGATCGGCCTTTGAACTTCAATCCTATTTTGGGCCGCGAGTTCACCCTCCCACGTGTGCATCAACAATTTGTCCGAAGACAAATTGGCTGGGTCATACCAGTCCGAAAGAACTGCAAACTGTTTTTTTAGACCTTCTCCCATGGAGGTTCGATAATACGCAGACTCTTCAAAATCATAGATCGGACTAAGCAACGCAATCGATGATCTTTCATTTGCAATCCGTTTCCAAAGCCATTCGAGCACCGACTTATCCCTACTAAAGGCGGCGATTATCTGCAAACAGGGTGGATACTGCTTTACCGAGCCCATCCGTATTCGCTACTTGCCTTTCGTTTTTCCAGGCCGATTCGGGTCCGCCGCATCAGCCGCCTTGGCTCGTTGCAAACTAACCTGCGCTTCCACCAGCCGTTTCTGTAACTTGCTCGCTTCCGCTTTGGACTTTTTGAACTGCAATTCGACTTCGTTAACTTCTTTTTCTTTCTTGTTCACCGCCTGCATCGCCTGAACAACTTCTCTTTCCTTTTCCACTTGGCCGCTTGGTAAAAGCTTTCGAAGTCGCTCCAGTTCCGCTTGGTATTGCGCAAGCAGCTTTCCCGCTTCGATTGCGCTGGCGTCCTTTTCAATGGCTTCGTTTTCCATATTCATCGGTTTTAGAATTTGCTTGAGAAGCGCATTGAGTTGTTGGTTGTTGCCGTCGTCTTCTTGATTCAAATCCTCCAGCAAAGCTAATCTAGTTTCCTTCGCTTGATCTGCCGCAGCCTTTGCTTCCGCCCATTCTGAAGTCGCATGGACGTCCCTTCGAACTTTCGAAGCGCATTGCTCCTTCGCAGCGCCCGCACCACGAACTTTCGCCAAAGCATCCGGGATTCCGATCTTTGCTCCAAGGCGATCTTCGGCATTCTCGTGAGCTTGGCGAGCTTGCTTCCTAAGGTCATGAAGTGAATCGACCAATTTTTCCAATCGGTTGGCTTCGGAACGCAGCGCCTTTTGTATTCCTGCCAGATCCTTCTTTGCCTCGCTTACGGCACGCTCGGCTTTGGCGACCCGTTCATTCTCTTTCTTCTCATCTTGCCGAGAATTATTTCCCTTTTGACCGAACGCGTCGCTTGCGACAAATGCCAAAACCAGACACGAAAAAAAAGGGACAAGAAAAATGCGAACCATGTTTTTGCTCTCTACATTCCCGGCGTTGATTTCGAATCGGTCTTGGGGCCAAGCACCACTTTGAAACTTCCTGTTGGAATCCTGGCACTGGCCTTATCGCTTGGGTTCACGGCGAGGCTCTCCAAGGCGGTGGTGACCGCTTTTCGCTGATTAGGTGGTACGCCTTTGTAAACGCCGTCTTTCATGTTTTGTTCTTCATTCGCAGCGAAGTAAAGCTGTGTTTCAAGAACTTCTCGCTTTTGCGCGACAATTCGGAAGTGAATATGCGGGGTTCGTCCAGGATACTTTCCAGGCTGTATTGTCTTAAAGGAAAATGAGCCATCCTGTCCGGTTTGCATCCTTCCCCAATATTGAAAATTGGGATCCAGCGGGCTGTCTCCTTTATCATTCGGGTGATTGTATCGCCCTGAAGCACATGCCTGCCAAACCTCGACAATGGCTCCACTCAATACTGCCCCAGAAATGTCGACGACATTTCCGCGAATCGCAATGACTTCCCCCTCCGCAATCGGCGAGTCTTCCTTCTTTCGAGTTAAATCCACGTCGAAGTGATCCTGCTTTTCAATCGATGGGATTGGATAAAAGGGACCGCGGGTCTGTGTCGGCGTAACAAACAGGTCGTCAGCCCAGGTACTCCGTGTGCCGAGAAAGCCTCCCGCACAAAAAAAGGCGATGCGATGTACAAATCGTCTTCGAGGTAGCATAATACACTCCGTACATTTCTCAACTACGAACTAAAGATGGTTTAAATGGACTTTGACGATTGTATCCAATACTGCGGATAAAGAAGAGATGTTTGAGGTAGGGACACTAAAATCGCTAGGTCCTCGAGACTCTGCGGTCTACGCTAGTATGTGATTCGCAAGTTTTTGATGAACCGTCCTAGAGTTCGAATTTTACCCGGAAGATGATGTTGCGCCCTCGACGTCCAAACACAGCCGACGAAAACTCGGCGAACGACATCGATTCACAACCTGGTTTGAGGTTGTCGCATCGTGCTCATGGGAACGGTCCAAAACCGTCTAGGTCCTCTCCTGTGCCATGGAATATTGTCGTTCCCACGCACCGTCGCGAACGAGCAATGGAGGGGCTATTGATGGGGTGCGCAGTTGCGGAGGCCCTTTCTCTTGCTCGCAATGGAATTCATCCACGGACGGGCCTCAAACTATTTGGCAGAAACCCCCTCCAATTTCAGTTTCAGCCAGGTATCGGTGTAACCGGCCACCGCACGCACGCACTCCTGATGACTGTTCAAGCGATGCTGCAATCAAAAACCAATCCGAAACTATTTGCCCCAATTCTCAAGAGAAAAATCGCTTGGTACCAAAGAGCCTTTCCCGTTCGGCATACTTTCATGCACGTTCGGCGGTTGCTTGAACAAACGCGGTCACTGAATCGTGACGAGTCGTTGACTGTAGGATTAGCTGACGACCCTTTGGTTCGATCTTTGGTTTTGAGCGTAATGCTTCAAGGTGTCGCCGATTCAGCCTCCACATGGTTCCAGCTGAGCACATCCGTTTCGCATCCAGACTCACGTGCGCTCCACGCGAGTACGCTAGTTGGTTTCGCGGCCCAACTAGCGCAAATGGTAGAACATCAGAAAATCGAGCCCCGTGAAATAACTGGCCGGTTGATCGCAGTAACCGACCTACCAGAACTCAAGGCAATGCTTGCCGAGGTGGATACCGCGCTCTCGCAACACAAATCATTGGCGGCCTTTGCTCGACAACAAGGATGGAGCAATGGACTTCCGCCGGATCTGTTCGCGTCGGCGATTGCCGGGATTTACGCATGGCTGCGACACCCTACACGTTTTCGGAATTGCGTCGAACGCGTTATCCTTCTCGGTGGTCACTGCAGCGGGGGAGCAGTCATAGCGGGTTCGTTATGCGGTATCTCGCTGGGGATGAAGGGAATTCCCACTGAATGGTTGCGAAAAATGACCTTCTATCCTCATGGAAGTCGTTGGCGAGAGCAACTCATCGAACGTGTAAAGGACTGGCCGCACGGCGCAGAAGATATCCACAAGACTTTGGGTTTAACCTCGTCAATCGGTGGTCAACTCGCCCGCAATATCTCCTTCTCGACTTTTAGGCTAATCCACGGATTGATCCGGTTTCCGATGCAACTAACACAGTTCAGCGTCAAGAAACCCAAACGATAATCAAGACGATAGATGTCCTAGTCGGCATCTGATGCGGGCTATTCATAAAACGAGGGACTTGGGCAAAATCCCTCGATTACGCGTCGGTTTGTGAATGACCTGCGTTACCGTCTAGCTGGCTGTCGATTATTGCTATCCACAATTTGAGCACCTGGTCCTGGTATCTGCTCAACGATTGAAAACTCGGCCCAAACCGGCAAGTGATCGGAAATGCGAAGTGCATCATCGACTTTAATCCCAAACATCTCGCACACGTCCAAAACTCCGCTCCGGCCAGTGAATTCGTTCGTTAGACCGCGATCAAAGATCATATTGTCGTAGATGCTTTTGCGAATCGTGTTCGTAGGTTCGTTGTCAACGGTCCAAAATATTCCCGGAATTCTACCTAACTCACCGAATTGATTCGGTCCCACGTTGAAGTCACCCATGAGAATGACGTCGTCCTCGCGTGCCGAGAAGTATTCGAATTCACGGATACCCTTCAAGACAGTGTGCATGACCGGTATTTCGGTTTTTACCTCGTCAGGATCCGTGTGCAGGTTGACCAACGAAAAAGAAAACGGGCGAACCCCCTGCGGAACGCGGGTGACGAAACGTGCAACGAGCGGTTCGCGATGCAACAAGTCTGCATTGTCCTCGATTGTATAGACTGCGTCTGGCCCTGAGATCACGCGCGACGTGTCATAAATGTATGCATATTGTTCCTTCGAGACACTTCTGCCCAGACGAGGCCCTAACAAATACTCATATCGAGCTCCGTTGGCGTTGATCATCTTGATCAGTCTTGGCACAGTTGTTTGATCCTCAGCCCTTACCTCTTGTACGGCGACAACATCAAACTGCCGTAGGATGGTCACGATTTGCTCGATGACGCGAGGGTCCTCCATCTTTTTCTTGCCAAACGCTTGGATGTTGAAACTCGAGATCAAGATGGTTTGCGGAGTTCGAGACGGTAGCCCTTGTGTGCGAACAGCAGCCGGCCCGCGAGTCGAAACCATTTGGCCCTGCGGAGCGGATCGGTTCGTACTTACACTCGAACCGAAATCAGGAGAACTCCCGATGTCAGCGCCCGGGTCACAGCCAACGAAGGATATGATTCCGCTTAACGCAGACGCCAACAAAAGAAATATTGTCCCATGACGATTCATTCCCCTCGCCTCCTTGCTCGGGTTTTTGTGTCGTTTCTAAGCCACCGTCGATTGCCGCCTCAAGTCCGTGCTGCAATCCATGCAACACGAATTGGACCCAATTCAACAATCAAGTAGCCAATGCAGTTTCCAGTAATCTCTTAAGTCGTGGTGGTGCCATGCCAACACGTGTCTTTAGCAATGCTCGACAACCACTATCCACAGTGCCAATTTCTGCAATTGCCCACGCGGCTCGTTCGCGAGCGGAAAGCTCCAGTGATTCGTCGCCGATAACTTGGCAAAGCTCCATCTGTACTCGACGTCGTTCCTCGGTATTCCCCCATGCCGCACCGAGACGTCCAAGTAACGTGCTGCACCAATAAATACGTGGAGGCTGTTTCGACTTTAGTTGCTCACATAAGTAAGCAATTTCCGCTAAGCCAGGTGCACCACAGTTTTCCAAAAGATCCGTTACGCAACTAACCTCGGTCTCGTCGCTGCTCTCCAAAAAATCCAGTACATAGCTGAGTTTTTGAAAAGCCAATTGGGGATGCTTTGCGAATTCAACCAGCAGTTTGCTATCGACCATCGGTGATCCCCTAACTTGCCTTGTTCCCTACAACGAAGCTTAGGGTAATACAGCATTACGGGAATCAACACAATCTGGTTTTCGCTAATAGGGCGAAGGCGAACAGCAGCTTGGACTACCCGTGGCATATAAGCTTCCAGCCAAATGGCACTTATTTTCGAATAATGAACACCGAACACGGAATGTCGAATGACGAATTACAGTTTGATTTCATTCTAAATTCGACATTCCTTGTTCGATATTCGATATTGTTTTTCGAAGCAGTAACTACAAAGTGAGTGCCATAGTGCCCTTGGGCTTCCAGCCTGTGGTTTATCTAATTCACAGGCTGGAAGCCAATGCCACGTCGAGAATGCTATCATTTGCGATCGAGAGTCCGTTTCGCGGACCTCCCCGAACTCACTCTCCGTGGACAACCATGAAACGAAATACAAAACTGTTTGGATTGTCGATGGTGTTCGTAGCGGCAGCGGCGGTCATTGTCTTGTCTTTGAAAATGGATTCCGGAATCGAACCGTTGGATGACTCGCAGGTTGAGCTCAGGAATAGCATTGACGGTACGGTCTACATACTGACTCGCGACGGACGCTTGTACCGCGAAGACGCGGGCTCTCGAAAGTGGCATTATCATGACACCGTGTATCAACCCGAGGAAATGGCTCGAGCCTATGTGCACGAGGGGAACATAACCTATCGTTTCGATGCCGAAAGCGGAAAGAAGCTTGCTGTGCGTCGCGAGTTTCGCGAATCGTTCGAGGACTTAAGTGTTGGAGTCGATGGCCTAAGGCAATTGATAGGCGAGGAACGCGGGTGGGGGGCACTGACGTTGCAGTCTCCACTCGCTCGTGAGGTGTCCGACTATGTCGCGCTCCGAAAGCGAATTCTGAACGACGGGCAACCATTCCTGGATGCTTCGGTTGCGCCAGATGCTCAACATGTGTATTCCGGTGCGAGATCGCTACTGTGCGTGGCACCCGCCAAACCAAGCAACATGGTGACCTGCAAATCTTCGCTTTCGTGTCCGCTCGTCTACTTTAAGGTTGGCGATGATTTTTGGTATCGAGGTTATTACTTCGCAGAGGAGTCGCTACCCTTTACGTTGATGGACCTTGAGTGCGAGTGGATCAAGCAACACGCCGGAATTCGACTCTGCATCACTGAAGCGGGACATTTAGAAGCGGAACTCAAATCGCTTGATAAGCCACGATTTCGCCAAGCGACCGCGTCTTCTGTCATATTTCCGATGGGGCAATGGGTCAAGGTGCAGACGCAAATTCATTTATCCAACGAAAGCGATGGTCACGTCAAAATTTGGCAGGACGACAAATTGATCGTCGACACAAATGGCGTAACACTACCGCTTGGCTCTGCGATTTACAGTTCGTTAGAAATTGGCATTTCGGCGCACAGTTATGGAAACAAGCAAGCCAAACTCTGGGTCGACGACGTTGAGGTATCCGATAAGCCTTTTTGATTTGGCAGGAGCGATTTTGGCCTAGATCAATCGATGGCTTGAACCAGTCATTCTTTCGGAGAGAAAATCTTTTCAGCGGTTTGGCGACCGAAACGACTAATCATTTCCGCTTTGAGGTCTGCGGTACTGCGCGGATCGCCGAAACTAAACGATTCAATCATCCGATAATGGTTCCCTGCGCTTTCATAGTCTTTTTCCGTGACTGCCATATGCATCTGCAATCGAAAAACGGCCGATGCCTCCGTTGTGTGCAATACAGGAGCGGCAAGAACCTCACGGCAGAGGTCCTTTGCCCGTTGCATACCGCCTGAATAGTAAATCAGACCCGCAATCGATAGTTTGGCGAAGTTATAGTCAGGGAAATCGAGCAGCAGTTGCTCGAGCACTGATATGGCTCGCGAACGACCTTTAGGACCATCTCGCAATACCCAGAGAATACAGCGATTGTGTAAGGCCACTGGGTAATTGGGATGGATACGCAGGGACTGTTCGTAGAGCCGTTCGCTTTCGTCGAGTCGCCCCTGGCGTTGCATTTCGGCTGCTCTTTCACACAACGAATTTACCACCGGATCAGACGATTCACGGATCGGCTCGGATGTGATTTTCGGCATGAAAAGTTCCACTTCCACCTGCTTGCCCCTCGAATAAATCAAAGTGGTGCCGGAGGGGATCATCGATTGTTCGTTCAGGAATGCGACAGCTGACATCCGGTCCGAATCGCTTCCCCATTTTCCTTGCGCAAACTTCAGGAGGAGGTCCAAGTTTTCAGGTTTCTTTGTAAATCGGGACCAAAGCAGGATGAGCTGCCGAACCGCGGGATCTCCTCGTTCCAGCAAGGCCGGGAACATCGATTTGTACCGGTCAAAACCAGAGTGCATTATTTGTTCTCGGTCATTTGCTTGCGTTTGATCGCGGGCCTTTTCCCGAAGAAGTTCGATCGCTTGGGTCGGCAACCAAGAGGTCAATGGAACAGGCCAGGGTGCATTGGAGACCCCTTGTCGCAACTGCTCCAGGTTTTCCATGGCCTCGGGATAGACCTGAGCGAACTTGACGCTTGCCGTCCAGAGCCGCTTCGCTTCTGCAACGTTGCCGAGTCGGCAATTCGCGTAAGCGTGGTAGTGAAGCATGCCCGATTGATCTTCGGGGCGCATCGATCGTTTCTCGGACGTAGCATTACTCTCAATAAAGCGAAGCAAATCTTCGTCGCGTCCAAGCATCGCGAGCAGTTCACAAATCGGCAAAGCCGCGTCGGCATAGTTCAGAGGAACTGCAATTAGTTCATTTGCGAATCGATTTGCATCCTCAATTCGGTCTGAAGTCAGACAATACTTGGCCAAGAGTGATTTGGTGAACGAATTGCAATTGGGAAGCAAAGACGCCTTTTGAAGCACGCGAATTGCGCGATCACATTCCCCCATCTGCCAAAGAGCTATAGCCAGATTGTTGTGACCAGGTATGAATGCAGGTGCTCTGCCAATCACAGACTCATACAGTTGAACGCATGTTTTAAAATCCTGCTGCCCTAACGCGATCAGCGAATCTTCGTGAAGCTGAACAACTTCATCCGCTTCAGCTTCTGGCAAATCAACCGCCGAAAGACGCTTCAGTCGTTCTTCATTCGTGACCATGAGCAAGGCCGCAGCTTGAGCCGCCTCGTCGCTGCCAGGCCAATCGGTTACGCATCGAGTCAAACAAACAACTGCTTGACATATCATGCCAGCCATCACAGCCGTTTCCCCACACAGGAACAATGCCCTTGGCGAGGTGGGTCGCAACAAGACAAGCTTCTTCGCAAAGTAGACCGCATGCAATCCGTTTTGCAAGCTTGCATGGAAAGTCGATAAGGCTTCGAGAATTACAGGGTGGTTTGGCGACGCCGTATCCAGTTTGGTAAGTTTGTCGATCGCTTCATCATACTGTTTATCCTCCATCAAGCCGTAGGCCTCACGTAGAGCTCGCTCAATCTTGGGAGTCAGTTGGTGTAAGGACCGTGAATCGGTTTGCTTTTCCATCCGATCTTTACGGCGGATCATCTTCTTTTGACGATTCTTGTCCAACTGCTGCTTACTGAGGGCCATCGCAATTCCTTTCGCTTGGTGTGCTGAGTGGGTTATCGCTTATTTCGAAGCCAAGCGTAAGTTTATCAGACTCTCTTCGGACCATTCTTTGCCCTGGTAACCAAGCCAAAAAGATTCTCAACAAAATCTCAACCGATAGTGCTAGCATTTCCGTGAGGTGATGTTGGCTGTTCGTGGCTCACGCCCAATGGTGCTTACTTTGTAGTTTCTGTTTCGAAAAACAACATCGAATATCGAACAAGGAATGTCGAATTTCGAATGAAATAAAACGGTACTTCGTCATTCGACACTCCCTGTTCGGTATTCATTATTCGAAAGTAAATGGGAGGGTAAATCCGAGTCCATGTGACGTAACACTTCCAAGTTGCGGCACTAGTGCCCTTGAATCTACAAATAGTCGATCGACTTCTTCAACCTTGTTTCCCTGACCTTTTGTTCATCCTCTCCAGATTCTCCGCGGTAGCTCTAAGCAACTCTTGCAGGCCGGAACTTGTCTGCGAGTTTGGATTCTGCGTTGATGGTTTCTTTTTTGCAACAGCCTTTGTTTTCGCCGTGACCGTTTTGGCTGTATTCTTTGCTGTTAGCTTCTTCTTGGCGATCTTCGGCCTTGGTGCCGCCTCCACTTCGGCGTTGTTTTCGGCTTTCTTTTTGGTCGTTGTCTTTTTGGTCAGCTTTGCTTTTGTCGCAGATTCGGTAGATGGCGTTGCCTCGACAAGATCAATTCCGAAAAGGGAACTCAGGTCATCCTCGGAAATAACCTCGTTCTTGCTTTTCGACTTGGACGTACTCGTCAACGAGTCTGTCAACTGCGAACTCGAAACGGCCTCCGAGACAAGCTCGGTCTTGTCGACGCCACGAAGCATGAACAGAAGCTCAGGATCGGTGTCCAGTCGGTTCCCGATTCCATCCATGACCGCTGCCAGATGCTTGCATAGCCCCGCGGAGTCGGGGCAACTGCAGCGCAGCTTGATCTCTTTCGGCTGTGGAAACATGCCCACCTTTGGCGCCGTCAATCGCTTCATCACCGAGTCACTGAGCTTGCCACGCAGCAAGTCCATGATCGAATGGATGGACTGCGCGCAATCGGATTTGATATTGCCCCATAGGTTGGCTGGTATCGTCGCAATGTCGATCTTGATGCGGTACAAACTCGACCCGCTCACAATCGCAGTGATGCACCCCTTTTCGATTGACAGATCGAGAATCGAGCCATTTTTCGCATAGGTTCTTCCACGGGGCAGCCGATTGGAGTAGTCGCTGTAGGTCTCAAGATTCTCGCACCATGCTTCTCCCCAAAAGGTTACCGCCATCTTCCGCGTCGCAATGCGGACGGGACTACGTGCTTTGCCTTTGGAACTCTTGTCCAGTTTCGCAAGCTCTTTTGCGGCTTGAGCTCGCCGCTTCGCAACCGGCATATAAGACGGCCATCCTCGAGTCCATCCCATGCTTCGTTCCTTGTGTATTTGTTTCAAATGCCAAAACGGCACGGAGTGCCGTGCTTCGCTAACCCGACGCCTTGTTGATATCTAACGCGACGAACTGCATGAGCTGCTCATTGTTCATTTCGGTTAGGTTTACTTCTCCCCCATCGCTGAACAATTCTTGGCTGATCGCTTTCTTGTCCCGAATCATCTTATCAATCTTCTCTTCCAGCGTACCGCGACAAACGAATTTATGAACCAAAACGTTGCGTTTTTGTCCGATTCGAAAAGCGCGATCGGTAGCTTGATCCTCAACGGCAGGATTCCACCATCGATCAAAGTGAACCACATGGCTCGCCTGAGTCAAGTTCAGTCCGGTCCCTCCCGCTTTGACCGATATCACGAAAAATGGTGACCCCGTCTCTGCTTGAAAATCGGCTACCAATTTGCCTCGCGAACCAGCCGGGGTCTTGCCCGACAAAACCAAACCGGGACGACCAAAAATCTTTTCCATCATCGCATGCAATGGCTGGCACATCGCTTGAAACTGAGTAAACACCAGTACTTTCTCTTGCTTCTCGATGATCGTTTCGCATATGGCTTGCATCTCGGTGTACTTGCCGGAATCCTGATCCAGAAAGTCCGACTGCTTGAGGAAGAGCGATGGGTGGTTGCACAATTGCTTGAGCTGCATCATTAGGCCCAGAATCAGTCCACGGCGCTGGATGCCGGTGGCGATGTCGAGGGTGTTTTCCAACTCGAGTACGATCTTTTGATATAGCGCGGTTTGCTTTGCTGAAAGCCCGCAGTCGACTCGCATCTCGGTCTTGTCCGGCAAGTCAGGGGCAATTGCCGGATCGGTCTTGAGCCGTCGCAGAATGTATGGACGTACCAATTTGCGGAGAGCCCCCATTCCAATCGAGTCTTCGCGATTCATAAACTTTTTGAACTGAGCCGCCGAGCCAAGTAATCCTGGCGAACAAAAATCGAACAAACTCCAAAGGTCACCTAGGTGGTTTTCGACCGGCGTTCCGGTCAATACGATTCGACCACTCGCTTGGAGCTTCTTGATGGCTTTCGTCTGCGAGGAGCCTGCGTTCTTGATCGCTTGCGCTTCATCCAGGATTAGCAGGCGCCAAGGCACCTCGGCAAGCCATGCTTCACGTCGCGCTAGCCCATACGTTGTCGCAACCAGATCGAACTCGCCCAATTCTTGCGTTGGATTCTGAGCGATGCGTTTTAGTGTGGCAGCCTCCTGGTGCGAACGGTGGGCGACAATCATCTTTAAGCCCGGTGCGAAACGTTCGATTTCGCGTTGCCAATTATCGAGAAGCGACATTGGCGCGATCAGCAGGCTCGGCAGTGATTTCGAAGTCGCTCTGGTCGGCAGCCCAGTCGAGTGCAGTTTGTACTGCAACAGAAGTGAGATAACTTGAATGGTCTTTCCCAAGCCCATGTCGTCGGCCAAACACGCTCCAAGCCCCAACTGAGTCGTAAACCAAAGCCATCGGACGCCGTCCGATTGGTAGTGACGAAGCGTCGCGTTCAAGCCTTGTTGGGGATCGATCTGGACCGCTCCCGTCGGGTCTCGAAAAGCGTCCAGTATTTCACGCAACCAATCGCCAGCTTCGACATGCGACCACTGTCTGACTTGCTCATCAACTGTCGCATCGCCAATAGAGACGCCAGACAATAATCGCAATCCTTCGAGAAACCCAATCCCCGACGCATGTTGGCTGCGAAGCATTTCCCATTGCTTCAGGGCTGCGTTGAGTCGCTTTTCGTCAACTTGTACCCATTGCCCTCGCAGCAACGTCATGCCGTCGCGAGCGGCCATCAATTGCTTGAGCTCCGCGTCGCTGAGCGGTTCTCCCTGAAATGCGATTTGAACGTTGAAGTCCAACGCTTCGGCCAAGCCAATTCCGGATTTTTTCTTGTCACCAATTCGCACCTGGATGCTCGGTCGCGGCGGTCGAGACGCGTTCCACCAATTGGGAACGCGAACGATGATGCCCGACTGTTCCATGAGCGGCACGGAAGACAAGAACTGAAACGCTTTTTGAATCGACCAGGCTTGTGGCGAAAACAAATCGCGTGACTCAAGTAGATCTCGAATGAGTTCGCTCGATTCCGATGCCCGTTGAACAGGTTCGAGCAATACGTTGAGCCGTTGCGTATCTCTATCCGCAATGGATTGCTTGAGAGCATCTGCTAAAGGGACATGCCGGATCGAACCGGTATTCGAACGGCCATCGGTATAGGTGGCCAAAAAAGCAAATGGAAATTCGGGGTTCTTTTTGTTTTCGGCCAAATGAAAGGTGACTCGCCCTACGACATTCCATGCGTGGTTCAGTTGGTGCAAATAGTCTACTACGTCCTTGCCACCTGATTTTTTTACAGCATGCTCGGTGTACAGATCGAGTTCTTGCCAAATTTTGGCTAGCAACGAAACGCTGAGATGCTCGATCCCTCGCATAGCCGGTGCTGAGTCAATTCGCTCCTGTAGTTCCTCAGCTGATGGGGGGAGTGGGCGTGACCATTGTTTCGAGTCTTGCGACGCATTCCGGCAAAGCGCCTGAAAGTAACTCTCGCCAAGCCGACGCCAAAACTCAAGTGGTCCGTTCAGCCCTGTTTCAAACTGATTCGATGCAATCAGCGTCAGTCCGCTTGACGGCGACTTGTCAAACGCGCTGATCAATGGCGCAGACAAAGCTGAGTCAATCGGCTTGACTAGCTCGTCGTCAGTCCACTCTAGAAACAAGCGTCCTTGCGGTGAGACACTGGCGGTCAGAGTTCGGTCCATCGAAGTGTTCATGGATTGATTGAGATAATTCGGAGGGGCACTTTGGCATGTCTTCAATCCCAATGCCACCAAATGAAAAAGGGAAGCGTAACTCGTTGTTGAACGGCACGCTCCCCTATTATGGAAGGACGGGAATTCCCGTTTCTATTTTCTCTGCACAGTTAATTACTTCTTGGCACAACATGAGCCTGAACATGGCTCATCCGCGGTGCTACTGCTAACTAGCTTTGCAGCGTTTTCGCCACAGCGATCACAAGCAGCACCATCGCAACATGCGCCATCTGCACAGCAGTCCTCGCAACAGCAGTCTTCGGGAAGACATGAACTGCATACGCAACTTGCACATTCGCAAGGCGAAGTACCGGTGACGGTCGCAGCCGAATCGGTTGGGAAACAGTTTGTGGCGGTTGAACACGATCCGCCCGACGTCGCTACCATTTTCTGGCAGCAGGATCCTTGCGAAAACGTTCCCATGTAACTGTTTACACTGGCCGCAATGGCAACAAGGCCAGCGGCACTCAATAACGCGATCTTTGAAAACATAAAAATTAACTCCTAAAGAACTACAAAAAAACTAAAAGAAAACACCTGACTCGGTTTACCTTTGCTCAACACTGCCAACTGCAATGGAGAATTTGACGCGTCACTGTCGGAAAGGATGGGGCGACGGAAACTAGAAGCCCCGATCGACAATGTGTAAACCTTATAGATGGTCCATATGGCTGGGAAAAACTGCAGGATGGCGACGCAAAGACAATATTCGACGACAAGGTGGGAATCGCTACCTGGAACCGGCAGCGGCACTCGCAAGACTTTGAGGTGCGGTTGCCTTCGTCGGCGATACCATCGACCGGACAAGAACGACAACTACGAGGCTGGCAACAGACGAAATGTGCAGCCTCGTCTTCGGCAATTGACGAGTTTGTTGCATCGCAACACGACTTGCCAGCCTGAATTGCGCACCGCCATCCCTGCGGAAGGATTAACAGCACAATCAGACCAAGTCTGCAGAATTCGTTCATCTCAAAAACCTCTTGCGTTAAGCTTAGAGGCGGAAAACCAACAAAACAAGTGCGGCTCGCAGAATTGGAGGTGGACACTGACGCACCAGTTATTTCGCAAAAAGTGCAAAAACATGCTCGTTGGTTGCGAAGCCTCATTAAGATTTCGTTAAGATACACCGATGGTTGATTTATTTGTTGTTTGTCTTTTGTGAATTTATGGAAACAAGAGTCGCATTTCGTGGTTATCGTCGCGGTTTCACGCTGGTCGGGCTTTTGTTGCCGGCGGTGCAAGCTGCGCGCGAGGCCGCTCGCCGAATGCAATGCGGCAATAACATTAAAAACCTGGGGCTTGCGTTGCATAATTACGAATCCGCCGTCAAGCGTGTTCCGCCGGGAGGTTTTCATAATATTGGTGGGGTTGGCGCAGCATCGAATAGTACGAGTTGGGGACCAAGTTGGTGCGTGATGATATTGCCTTATATTGAGCAAACCAACCTACACAGTCAGTATGATTTCAAACAGTTGCGAGCTCGAGAAAGCGAAGTGGCTGTTCGAACGGTTGTCCCAACGTTTCTTTGCCCAAGCGATACGGGGGAGATTCTTTGGAGTAATCCAAATGCAAATCTTGCCGGAAGAATCGCAACTTTTGCTCGCGGCAACTACGCAGCCAACGGTGGTGCGGGTAACGCATTTTCAACCGGAGATTTTGCTAAAGCCCGCGCCCGAGGCCCATTTGGGACGGGTGGTGCCCCAGCGGATTTCGCATCGGTAACCGACGGTTTGTCGAATACCATTTTCTTGTCCGAGCTGATTATTGGAAATGCTACGAATGACGTGCGAGGTGCATGGGCTTATCCGGTCGGGGTGATATTCATGGGTGGTAACTACATTGATGTAGGCCCGACCCTCTTACCCAACGGCAACGCGCTCGACAATACCAAGCGAGATCGCAATAGCTTTTGCAGCGCAAACTTCGCGACGGACCGGAACCTTCGCTGCCTCTCGACGACCTCGCCGGACGATGATCGCGGTTACCAAACCGCGCGGAGCAAGCACACGGGCGGAGTGCAAGTCGCCAGGGGAGATGGCTCGGTAACTTTCCTCTCGAACACCGTTGAGCTTGTGACTTGGCAGCGTTTGTTGGCCCAAGGCGACGGCCAGATTGCAAATCTCTCCGAGTAACCGACATTTGCCCCATTCGCGACTGTCTTAGCTTGCTAGTTGGGGAGACGACAGTCCAGCGAGGGGAAGCATCGTACAATTAGTTCTCGCAGGTGTGCTTCGAGAACTAGCAATAATCAATACTCCATCGAGACGAACTCGAGGACGATCAGTGAGGAGTATCGAATTAACTCCAATTCGTATCATTCGTATTAACTACTGGAATCGAAAATGTTCACGAAGACTTTACGGTTGTTTTTTGGGTTAGGCTTTTTGTTTTGTGCGACGCATGGTTGTGGACCACGCGAACTACCGTTTACCGATAATTCTAAGGATTCTGCAGCTTTTGCATTGGACATTAAGACTCTAGCCTTGAACACAACAGCTCACATCAAGAGCAGCAAGGATCCATCAGCGGCGTTGGGAGGGCTAGTCTCGGCCTTGTCCGCATTGGATACAAGTCCTGCGGGAACTCACTTGGCGACCTTAAAGGAAATCCATTCCCTATCTTCTGCACTGATGGCAGAATACGAAAAGGGCAAGCCAGCAAACTTGGATGCAAAGGTCAAAGCCATTGCGGATGTTGCGAGTAAACTTCCTGGCGAGGTCATCATTGAAAAAGCGAGAAACGCTGACTAGGTACCACTATTTCTTGCCGACAGCTTTCCCGAGATAGCGTTGGTCGAGCACCACAAACTCGAATCCGCCTCCTTTTTTCTTTTGGCGGCATTCGAAGACGGTTTTTGCTATGTCATGTACTCGAAACTCTTTGCTTCTCTTTTCGACATAGTATTCGGCTTCCGCTTGGGCTAACAGATCCTCGGTTGGTTTGGGAATAAACTTGAGAACTTGACGGCCCAAATCCGGGATTCCCGCCGATTTCAAAATCTGCTTTTCGTATTGCTCCAGCACATTCTGAGTTGTGCTCATGAAGTAGAGCTTACCCTTGAATTCCTTGGAGGTTCCCGATTTCTTGGTGGGTGCACTAGCGACGTTTGTAACGTAATCGACGGTCGCAATTCCTCCGCCGATCGCCCCCACATCAATCTTGAATGCTTCTAGTTGGAGTGCGTAACTACGCTTGTCTCTCGCGGTGAACTTGAGCTCCCATCGCTCGCTGATTGGCACAAATGGCTCGCCCTCACCCTCGGGGCCTGCCTGACGGCTATCCCCTTTGCCCGTGCCTGCGTTGTTTGCGGCCATGCTGGATTCGATGCTCTCCAACGAAGCCGAAATGGAACTGATGGCATCGGTTACCATTTGAAGTGTTTGGTCGATCGCTGGTTCTGTCAGCTGTTCAACCTCGTCGGCAGCCGGTGGATCGAAGTCGCGTTCCGTTCCAGCAGCATTATCTCCGCGCCCTGCCGGTTCTGGCCGTATTATCATTGGCTTGGCCGTGCTGGACATCGAACGCATGACGAACAATAGGCCGAGCAAAAAAACGGCCAAACCGATCAACACCACCAAGCTCAACAGAAAGCTGGATGTCTGATCTACTTTGTTGGTTCGCATCGACGACTCGTCGACCGATAACAATCCAGACGTAGACTTTGAAGTACTTGAAGCAGAAGACATCTTAACGTTCGCTTTTAAGTGAGGAGATGGGATTTGGACTTTGTCCGTTCAATCCGTTAGTCAACGAACACGAAGTCGGGTCGCAGACTCGTAAACCATTTTTTCCATTCGATGCCTGCCTTGGCTTTGGTCTGTTCCGAAAGTTTCGCTTCTTTGTCCTTTGGCAAGTGCTGGGTATCCAATTGACGAGAAATGAGTCGTAACGACTGCTCAGCGATGCGACAAACCTCGTTGTCAGGATCGGTGGAAAGGGTAAAGATCAATGCTGGCACGACATCCAAATCATCTCCACGGCCGAGCAACACGGCGGCGATCTTTCTGGCTTTGGCATCCTTTGCATTGAGCAGTCGCACGAATCGATTCAGTTGTTCTTTCCGCTTCTTGGGGTCGCTAGCCAGCTGTAATTTATCGGGAACCAGCTTGTCTTCCTTATCGTCTTTTCCATCTTCCTCGAGCATCTTCAACGCATCGTCGATCGATGTCGTCGAGGTTTTGGACATGACTTTTCCTTTTACCGCTTTGATCGAGGTCAAATCATCCGGCAAACCTTCTCCACCGACAACGTAAGCCTCATTGAGTGCGCCGATCGCCTTTTGAGTACTGCGAATCAGGAATAAGAGAGCAAACGAGGTACATGCCTCGGGGCTCAAGGGTGTATCACCATCGTTTGCTGTTGCTCCCCATGCTCCCGAATGAGCCTGCGACGCCTGAAGAATCTCTACGGCTTGGTTGTACCATTCGGGGCTTTTCTGAGGTTTGCCTTTGGTGATTTCTAAAAAGGACTCGTATCGTTCACGGCTATAAACATAGTAATAATGCCACTGCGCTCTCTTGTACGGATGGGCAGTATGCCAAGCCTCGCCACGTTTTGTTGCGTTGTCGAGGCGGGTTCGATCAATGTTGATTTTGGTTCGCTGCGACTCAGGCATAATTCGTCGGAACGCGGTTGGGACAATTCCTTCTTCTTCCTGGTTTTCCGCAACTTTACTTCGGTACAAACCGAGTGAATCCCCAGCGATTAAAAGTGCAGAAAATCCCGCTGCCGCCAAGGAGTTTGTAGTAGTGGCATCGGGCGCAGCGTTTCCGCCAGCTTGATACGGCCAGCCCCCCTCGTTGTTTTGAGCCGCGGTTAGAAATGCAATACAGCGAGCGATGGACTCTTCGGGCACTTCGATTCCGAGTTGGTTCATAGTCCAAAGACTGAGCATCACATATTGAGTTTGCGATATATCGCCAGAGTTAGCATATTGCCCTTCGACCAGATAACCAAATCCGCCGTGCGGTTTCTGACACCGAAGCAGAAAATCCCGAATCTGTCGAACGGATTCCCCGTGTGCTTCAATATCAACCGACGCCAAAAGCATTCCCGCTAAAGCAGGTACGTACATCGACCGGGCCGCTTCAACATTTTTCCCCCGAGAAACCATCATCGCCAGCTCGCGGGCTTCCGCAACTGCCGAAACCACCACTCGCTGCTCGGGATTACCTTCCACTTTATAAATCGTGTAACCCGCAAGCAAATTAATGCCCTCGCCTCCGAGGTTTGCATCCTTAGACGTCAAATACCTCAATCCCCTCCCAACCATCTCCTGTACAACGGGATGATCCGGAAAATACTTTTCCGCAAAAACAGGGTGTCCCCAGCCTAAACCGACTACAGCAGCAAAAGCGAGGAGGAGGGATATTCGGCGAGCAGGTTCCGAAACGATAGTAAAGCCAGCCATAGGAGCGAATTTCCTAGAGATGATTGAAAAGCATCGCCGAAAAGCGAGTAGCCCTTAGATTATCCTCTGCGGAACCACCTGACAAATGCATTGACCATGAATTGACAAAAACCGGGCATGGAAATACATTGCAAGGGATGGCTCTTTGGTTAGGTAGCTTAGTTGGTAGAGCAACGGACTGAAAATCCGTGTGTCGCCGGTTCAAGCCCGGCCCTGACCACTAATGAATTCCCAAGGTTTCCTTGGGTTTTTTCGTTTAACGGGTCAAGATTTGGCGAAACATCTGCCCCCGAATCTGCCTCACTTTCCGACTGCTTCCGCTCATTGCGGGCGAGTACTGCCCCCGATTCTGCCCCCGATTTCGATGGCTTAGCTTTGGGTCTGTCTGATACTTCCGTTTTAGTCTCTGTGGCTTTTGCGAAGGCGTCGCTTGTGATCATTAGATAGTGATCTTTCGATACTTGGTTTGAGTGACCAAGCCAAGCGGAAACGGCGTGCGATGGATGGGCTAGCGATACGAAATGAGTTTCGCAGGATCGGCGTAACGTCTGGAACATACCCTTCCAAGCTAGCGCGTCGGCCTTTTCTGAGAACTCAGTAAACAGCCCTTTGGCTATCGGATCGGCGGGAATGATTCGCTCGACTGGCATAGCGCTACCTTGATTCACTCCAATCAAGTTACCACCCTCGGCATACCATTCCGAAGCCGTTCGAAGGATCGCCGTTGGAATCTCAATTGGAGTTGATGAACGAGAATTCGGAACTTGATCTCGACCCCGAACAACCAGCAAGCGCCCCAAAAATCCATCGTCAACAGAACCGGCCCCAATCGACTCGAAAAACGGCTCCACGGTTCCCGTCGCGTAGATCGACAAACAAGGGTAACAAAGGCTAAGGCTTCGCGATGCATCGGCGTAGCTCTTGGCCTTGCAGCTCGCATCCCCTTCCGATGTCGCCAACATCATCAACGAGGTGACAATCTCATGTTGTCGCGTCCCTGGCTTCGAAGCCCCGGCAAGCACCCGACCAAATTCGTCGATTTGCGATAGCCCCGCGCCCGCAGATTCGAGAGCGCGAAACAAGGCTATATCAGAAGTGAAATCGTTCCCGAGTAACAAGGCTTCGCACCCTGCCAACTTTAGGATGTCGGAATTCACTTCTCTGGCGTGCTGCTTGCCGCTTGCCGTTCCCGATAGAGCAACAATCAAGAGATTGGGTCGGCCCTTGTGACCGCTCCTAACCTTCCGACTCGCTAGCGTCGATTGCAATGCGATTCCACCGAATAGGGCAAGCTCGGGCTGTCTTCGTTTGGCTGTCGCTAGATTGTACTCAACCACTTGTGAGATGAACCCTGGCGCAGGATCGGGGAATCTGCTTTTCGACTTGCCAACAATTGGAGCGGTCTTTGCCGCTACTGTTGGATTTGATGGGGCGGGGGTAGCTGTCTTGGTCTTCTTTGTCTTGCTCTCCCAAACCGCCAACCGCGATTCCATAACCGATAACCAATCACTCGACGGTTCAGAGACAGAACCTGATTCCCAATCCTTTGGACTATGCAAGCTCTCATAGGCTTTGCAAAGTTGTTCGAAGCCCGCAAGTCGTAGAGTTCTTCGGCGAGGACCTTGCGCGTGCTCCATTCGATCCAGCGGGTGTAGCGATGCGTTGCGGTTCGGATGGAGTGGCCCATGATTTCGGGGTTGCCGGCTTTGAAGGGGCGGGAGAACTGGCTGAGGACGTGGTCTTGGCCAAGGGCGGCGGGATCTTCGAGGATGGGGACGAGGCTGCGGCCATCGAGATCCGTGGGCGGCATGAGCTTTGCGAGGGCGGCGAGCGTGGGGTAGATGTCCACATATTCAGTGAGCGCGTCGGTGGCGGTGCCGGGTTGCTTCAGGCCGGGGGTGCGGATCATGAACGGGACGTGGGTATCGAGTTCGAAGTTGGTGGCTTTGCACCAATGATTGGCCTCGCCGAGCGAGTAGCCATGATCGCCGAGCAAGACGACGATGGTATTGTCTTCGAGACCTTGCTGCTTCAGCGCAGCGAGCAGCTTACCGATCTGCGCGTCGGTGTAGCTGATGCAGGCGTAGTAGCCGTGACGGAGCTGGCGGGCTTGCTCGGGCGTGACGCGCTCGTCTTCGGGGATGCCTGCGTATCCGGCGAGTTCGAGATGATCGGGATACGCGGCCTCGGGTGCGCCCTGGGTTCGGGTGCGCATGCCATCGAGTGCAAATGCGGACGGGTCATAGAGGTCCCAGTATCTCTTTGGCGCGTTGAAGGGTAGGTGCGGCTTGAAGAAACCGACAGCGAGGAAGAAAGGCTGCGACTGCTGCTTGAGCTTGGTGAGCGTCTCGATGGCGAGGTTTGCGAGTTTGCCATCGGGGTAGCCATCATCGGACACATCGGCGGATTCAAAGGGCGCGCCTTTGCCTTCGCCCTTGCCTTTGTTCACGTAGTTCTTCCAGCCATCCGCGCGGAGCACGGTGGGCACGGTCCACGATTGCGGGTCTTCTTCGCGTTCGTCACCGCTGAAGATTTTGCCGAGGCCCATGGCGTGGTAGTCGTTGTTTTTGAAAAGCTGCGGCAGCGTGACGAAGTTTGGATGCGTGGTGCGGAAGAGATTGCGATTGTGCCACACGCCGGTGATGTCGGGCAAGCGACCGGTAAGGATGGAGGCTCGCGATGGCCCGCAGACGGCTTGATGGCAATACGCGCGATTGAAGAGCCGCGACGATTGCGCGAGGCGGTCGATGTTTGGCGACTTCACCAGCGGATCGCCATAGCAGCCGAGGGAGGTGCGCAGATCGTCCACCATGATGAAGAGGACGTTGGGGCGCTGCTCTGCGGACGAGGCAGATCGACAGAAGAATGGGGACAGGAGAATGAATACAAGAAGGGGAATCAGATCGGTCAAGGCAGAGAATCTCAGCGCCATTCTTCTGTCCCCATTCTCCTGTCGAAAAGGATTTCTGTTCATGAATCCTCTCGCCTCTCTTGCGGTGTGAAAGTCCGACTGCATTACTCGACCTCCTTCTTCTTTTTCTTTTTCGTGGGTTTCACGGACGGATCGTAATCCGGATTCGGCTTCATCATCTCGGCTCCAACTTCTGTGCGCCAAGCATCTAGTTCGCGGCGCAGTTCATCCACTTTCGCGGTTTGCTCAGCGGCGAGGTTCTTGGTTTCGCTGAGGTCATCGCTGAGGTTGTAGAGTTCGACGCCCTCGGGATCGAAGGTCTCGATGAGCTTCCACGGGCCTTTGCGGATGACGCTGCTGGGGACGCTGGAAGGATGCTCGTTGTAGTGTGGGTAATGCCAGAAGAGTGAACGCGCGGGCAGCGGGCCTTCGCCGGTGAGCACGGACTGGAAATTCACGCCGTCCATGTGCTGATGCAGACGCTGCGGCTGTCCAGTCGCAGCAAGGCAGGTGGGATATATATCGGTGCTGGTGGCGGGGTCGCTCACGACGCTGCCCGCTTTGGCGACGCCGGGCCATTTGATGATCAGCGGCACGCGGATGCCGCCTTCGTAATACGCGCCCTTGTTCGCCCGGAGCGGCGCGTTGCTGGTGGCGTTGTAGAAGCCGCCGTTGTCGCTGGTGAAGATGATGACGGTG
>JANMNR010000098.1:0-23581 GCA_031368325.1 Pirellula sp. | reverse complement strand
GTGCGCTCCGGCTTCGATGAGTTTTGCTACGATCTCGTTGGCCATAAGTTCTCCTCTGTTTATTGGCGTCCAAAGCAATGCTATCAATCGATTGGCCATCGATCATGCACAGGAATCAAGGCGACTTTTTGGCCAGGCTTGAATTCCTTCTGCTCATTCAGAACGCAGGTTTTCCAGGATTCGACCTCGATTGGCGCTGCCTCAAAGGCTGCAAAATCCAAACGAAAACGCTCCTAGGCCAGAAAGGGTACTGGCAAAGGGTGTTTGTCGTCAATCGAAAACAGGAAATTAACCGAAATCGGGCGTTTGAAACCGTATGGAACATGAAATTCCGCAGTTTGCCCTGCGCGGTTTCGGTTCTGCGTTTCGCTTTCGCAATTTTTCATCCCGAAGGGATACCAGAAATTAGCCGGTGGTTGAGCGAAGCGACACCACCGGAAACAGTAGGCTAAGGTGGTCCTAACCTGAAAGGATAGAAGAATCTTCGACCCTTTCAGGGTCGTTCACGCGTCGTTGAGTATCCGGGGGTGCGCCACACTGCGGCGCCCCCCCCGGCTAATGTCCTCTTCTTTACCCAAATGATTGATTCAAGCTAGAAATCTATTTGCCTTAAAGCCAAACGAAAACGATGCGATTTCCTCCCCCTCGCCCTGTTTAGGGGCGAGGGGAGCAAAACCAAAAAGATGTGGGCAAAGATGAGACAGCCCCGCCGAATCCCAGGATGTTGTGCGTCGTCTTCTTAAACGAATGTCTTACTTGGCATGCCGCGAGGCGATGTATTCGTCGAGGTCAACTTTGCCATCCTTATTGACGTCCGATTGAGCAAATATGGAGGCGTCTGACACTTCATCTGACGTGAGGAAGCCGTTTCCATCTTTGTCATCTCTTTTCATCTTTGTCAAATACAATGCCCGCACGGTGGGATCCGCTCTTAGGCTGTATTCACCAGCGTCCAAGTATCCATCCAAATCCCGATCTAGTGTTTGGAATTCCTTTACGCTAACAGCTTCTTTAGCCTCATAATCGCTCAAGCGATTGTCGTTGTCCTTGTCGAGTTTTGTGAACTCAGGATCTGATTTTTCTCGTAGCAAATCCCATGATGCGATCATTCGTGAAAATGACCTAATGTCGAAAGGGCCCGAAGTTATACCGATTTTAGGATGTTTAGGAGGCAACCACGCCTTTGCGGACAACAACCAATCCTGATCGAGATCAAGCGAACGAAAAGCAGATAGCCTGGCCCCAATCTCGGTCGGCGATAATTTTTCGAGCTTTTCGCCGAAGATCATGTCCGACACCCAGCGATGCACGTTGTAAGCGAAACTCCATTCGTCGATTTTTGCTCGACGGTCTGGTGAAAGCGTCGAGGGGAGTGGATAAACCACCACTTCTTGGCTCGACGGAAGTCGCTTGCTGAACTTTTGTTCCATCCGAAAGTTGTTAAGGCTAAACTTTGTTTCGGAAAGCGAGACATCGATTAGGACTTTCTGCAATTCAACAACCGCTTCCGTGCATGCATCCCTGGACCTTTCCTCCAAGATTGCAAGAGCCGACAGTATCCTCGAACGAGTCGGGGCATCCAGTTGGCCGCGTGTTAATGCCTGTTGGATGACAAACATCAATCGAGGCACACATAGATTGGGCTGCTCCTGTGTCTGCTCGGACCATTGGAAGTGACTAAATATTGCGTAACCGCGCCACACAGCAACATATGGCGTTGCGCGGTTCTCCCATGCATTTAAAATTAGCTCAACAGTTCGCTTACCGACAAGCTCCTTTTGAGGCTGGCTCAAATTCGAGTATCCATCGAACTCCTGGCTGTTCGCTGATCGCAACCAGCCGATCGAGTTTTCGATGGCGCGCGAGATAGACCAGGCCCATCCCGCCGTGTCCTAATGGTTCGATCAATTCGTATGGGCCAATTTCGCGACTTGCCAACCAGGGCAGCCACGGACCTGGCGCAACCAACGGCTGCTCCTGAGCGGCACCCGAGTGCGATTGAATCGGACGAAGCAACTCATCGCAACTGGCATGGGAATCAATTTCCCGCATGAGCTCCTCGCATTGAGTGCATTGCGACAAATGCTGTTCCACTTGGGTCGCAGAATCCTCTGGCAAGTAGCCAGCAAGATAACGTTGCAAAACCTCGTCCGAAAGGCATTCCGTTTGGAGTAGCAGTAAACTAGTCATTGCGTTGCAATCGATGTTTTGAAGTCATGGAACAGGATGAATGAACACGAAGGCGAGCGAAGGGCTGAAATCCACTTGTCGAGGTGTGCAGGAGCTTTAGCAAACTCCTCGACCTCGGGTTACAATGAAGACGATTCTAGTGTGACAGAAATCTTCTCGCCGTTGGATTCCTTTCAATTCCTATGACTTCCACAAGCGGTACGCACCCAAGCTTCCTAGGGCGTGTTCAAAATCGCGAGCCAGAAGCGTGGGCTCGTCTCGTCACAATCTACACACCGCTCGTGCTCAATTGGTGCAAGCGTTTTGGATGCGATACGCATACGAGTGAGGATATTGCACAAGAGACTTTTCTAGCCGCTTCGCGGGGGATTGCAGGCTTGCGTCTAGACGGAGCGACCGGCAGCTTTCGCAGATGGATATGGCAAATTGCGAGAAACAAACTCATTGACTTCAGGCGACGCCATCCTGTTTCGTTGGAATCCAAAGGAGGAAGCACGGCGGCTTTTCAGCTTCTTCAGATTGTGGACGCGGAGCATTCTATTGGGGATGAAAACTTCCCGGAAAGCGATCCGAGTTCACCCGACATGCTTCGAGACCTGATTTCCAAGGCGATGGAGCTGGTTCGCGTCGAGTTTCAGGAATCCAGCTGGAAGGCGTTTTGGCGAACCGCGATCGATGGTTTGCCAACGGAGGTCGCCGCTGCCGAATTGGGCACGACCCCTGCGGCGGTTCGGCAAGCAAGAAGCCGAATCATGCGTCGCTTGCGTTTCGAACTTGGCGATCTCGAAAGTTAACCCCAAGTTATTACTCCATGGATTCATCGCTATCGCCGCAATCGTCGCCTCTCTAGCGCAACTGCTGTTGCGGAGGACATCAGCTATCTTGCGGTGTCACACGCGACTGGGATCGAATCGCCTTTTCGGTGACGATACGATTGACAGCGTTGAGCATTGCGAGGATCGTCGATTCGACAGAGTCGGTCGAAGCACCCATGCCCCGGTATTGTTGCCCCTCGTGCTCTACTTCGAGCGTCACTTCTCCTAAAGCATCGCGACCAATAGTCGCGCTTCGCACTCGGAAGTCTTTGCAAACGACTTTGATGCCAGTGATTTTCTCGACAGCCCAAAAAGCAGCGTCGATGGGGCCATCTCCTTGTTCAACACGTTCTGTAAAGTGTTCGTCGCCGTGTTGGAGCGTGAGTTCGACCGATGGAACCTTACCCGTACCGCTTGACACAGAAAAGGAGGTCAAGGACCAAACGCGTTGCGATGGTCCGCTAATCTGTTGTTGTATCAACGCAACGATGTCGCCGTCGTAGATTTCTTTTTTCTTGTCCGCGAGTGATTTGAATTGATCGAAGACGGTCTGCAACTGTGCACCGGTCAGATTGTAACCCAGTTCCCTGGCACGATCGGCCAGCGCGGCGCGCCCGCTATGTTTGCCAAGCACCAGGTCGGTCTTTGCAAATCCAACATCTTCGGGACGCATGATTTCGTACGTGCTACGTTCTTTGAGCATGCCATCTTGATGGATTCCTGATTCGTGGGCGAAGGCGTTGCGGCCCACGATGGCTTTGTTGCGTTGGACATCGAGGCCCGTGATCTTGCACAGCAATCGGCTGACAGGCACCAATCGCTCGGTGACGATGCGAGTTGTTGTGTGATACAGTTCGTTTCGTGTCCGCATGGCCATAACGACTTCTTCGAGCGAACAGTTACCGGCCCGTTCGCCAATTCCGTTGATGGTGCATTCGATTTGACCTGCACCCGCCTGGACAGCGGCCAAGGAATTGGCCACCGCGATTCCCAAGTCGTCATGACAGTGGCAACTCAGAATCGCTTTGTCGATATTTGGAACACGATTGATGAGCGCCTCGATTCGCTGATACATTTCGTTGGGCGTGGTGTAACCAACCGTATCGGGGATGTTAATCGTGGTTGCTCCGGCCTTGATGGCGGCCTCGACAACGCGGCAAAGGAAATCGATTTCCGTTCGAGCCGCATCCTCGGCGGAGAATTCAACATCATCGCAGTACGAAACAGCCCGTTCGACCCCTTTGACGGCTCTGGCGATAATCTCGTCTTGAGTCATACGCAATTTGAATTCGCGGTGGATGGCGCTCGTCGCCAAAAAAACGTGGATCCGAGCTTGTTTGGCTTTCTGAAGGGCTTCCCAAGCGCGATCGATGTCTCCGTCATTGCAACGTGCCAAACCACAAATGATGGGCCCACGAATTGTGGTTGCGATTTCGCGAACCGCTTCGAAATCGCCGGGTGAAGCGATGGGGAACCCCGCTTCCATGACGTCGACCCCCAGATCCGACAACGCTTGTGCCACCTCGAGTTTTTCGGCCAAATTCATGCTTGCTCCCGGCGATTGCTCACCGTCGCGCAAGGTGGTGTCGAAAATGGTAATCGAACGATTGGGGGCGGTATGGAGGGATTCAGTCATGGATTCGATTTTGTTTTGGGACAAAGACATTCGAGCGGGTGCCGACAGGACATTCGACACGATTGCTAGGTTCGCGACGTAGGTTGCCGCGATTTTAAGCACTAGCAACACTTCGAGGCGACCTATCCTTGGGCAGCCCGTTACGATCGTTGTTTTGGCAACGTTATTCCACATAGCTTATCGCGAATAAGCTAAATGTCATCCATACTTTTCAGACTTGCCTGAAACAGCGGTGGGTTTGGCACAAACATTGCGTTACAGGGCATTTGCTGAGGTTTTGCTCGTTTGTTGGGCATTATCTCTGTTCTACCCAACGTCGATTGAGTGGCGGAGTGTCGTGGGAGCTATTTCACGCCTCCACGCTCTCGATGGTTGAATCTAAAGCAATTGTAGCCAAATGGTTTTGCGTCGGTTCGCCGGCCGCAGAGGTACCCCATCGGCCTGTTTGCAGTGTCCGCCTCACTGCAACAGGCCGGGGTATTCTTTTCTCTTCAATGTCAGGCGAGCCTGTCTAGCCTTTATCGCCAAAGCAATAAAGTTGCGTCTCAGTACGTATGTATAGTCTGCCATTTTGAATGGAGGGTGAGGCCACGATGGACTCTTCCAGGTCCAACGTCGAAAGCGCTTTCCATTCTCGTCCGCTTTGCACCAAGCTGATTTTGCCGCCAAAGTTCGCGAACAGAATTCTTTGGCCATCTGAGACCGGAGAGGAATAGTACTTGCCGGTCGCATCGCTTAATCTCGAACGTTTGATCATTTCTCCGGAGGCTGCATCAAAACTCATGAGAATGCCGCCATCATTGATGATGTAGACAATGCCATCAATGACGAGCAGCGACGGGATGTAAGGAGTTGTCTTGTTGTATTTCCAGACAACTTTGCTATCGACAACGCCGTCTTTTTGATTCAATTCAACACAGGAAAGTCCTCCGTTGTTCAGGAATGTACCAAAGGCTTTGTCCCACTCCGTCTTATCGACTTTTCCGTCCGCATTGCCAAAGCCGTTGTCGATGCGTTTTACCAAACGGTAAGTCCCGATCGATCCTTTGACCTCTTCCAGCTCAATGACTCCATCATTATTTTGGTCGACTCCGCCCAACGCTTCCATAGGAATGGGTTCCCCGGGTGGCTCGGAATAGTAAATGCGGTTGTTCTGAACAACAGGAAGACCGACGGGCGCGTTGGTCAGGCCGGTACAGGTTAGTTTCCTTTCGCCGGTCTTTAAATCGTACGCGACCAATTCGCCGGGACCTGCGCTGACCACCAGTTTCAAATGATCCAACGCCATGTAGGCGGGCGAAGAATAGCCACCCGTGATTCCGATAAGTCTCTCGGCTTTCCAAATTTCTTTGCCGCTCTCGGTGTCCAAGGCTACAACGTACGGGTTTTGCAATTGGTCCACTGTGACAATCAGCTTGCCCTCCATTAACACTGGGGAAGCGCTGATACCGTGCATGCTGTAAAACGGCCCCAAGTCCTTTTGCCATTTGAGTTCGCCGTCCAAGCTGCATGCGATCAAGCCAGCGTCTGGGAACCAAGCGCATACCACACTGTCGTCGCAGACGGGCGTGCACATGGCTGGGTCGTTGGGCGGTGTTGCGGTCTCTTTACGGAGCTTGGGTATACTCTTTGACCAAAGTTCTTTGCCGCTTAACGCGTTCAAGCACCTGAGGGTTCTGGTGTCGTTTTCGTACGAGGTAATAAACAACTTGTCTTTCGATGCGACCAAAGACGAGCCGCCATTCCCTGAATCGACTTTCCAGACGACGTTGCCCATAGACCAATTGTCCGGAACTCCCAGTTTGGAATTGGTACCGGAACCATTGGGCCCACGAAACTGGCCCCAGTCGCCCGATCGGACCGAATCCACAGGAACCATCAGCAAGATGACAAAAAAGTAAAACGAAATCCGAGACTTCACGTGTTAAGGCTCCAATGCAAAATAGATCGATCCAAAGTGAATGGCCGATTGTCTTGGAACAAAAATGCAATGGAAGACCAAGAAATAGAAATCGCAACAATTGCGGGTGCTAATTAAGCCGGCTTATACTTCCCAGCTATCTAGGAATTCGTCCAGGCTTTCGAATGGCTTGTTGAGCGGTTCGGATAACTTCGACGCTTCGACAACGGTTGCCTTTCGGTGATGGCTTGCGGCAGCGATGTCAAGAATGGCAGGGCTCGATTCGCCAGTTGATGAAAACGAACAGCATGCTGGGCATCCGCATTGCTCTGGTCCTGTGGCTCCAACGCGGCCGATCTTTGTCGAGTTAGAGACAATTCGAGTCGTTGATTTTTCCGTCCAATTGTCCAGCACAAACGAAGGGAACGGACTTGGAATGTTCGACGGCGACTTGGCGACTATCGCGTTTGCCGGCCCCTCACCACTGCCACCACTCCCCCCTGGACGATTGCGATTGATGTAGTTGATCACTTGCAAGACATCGATAGGGCCAATACCGTAATCGCCGTTCACATCGAGGTACGGAGCGACAGTCGGAGTGCCCTGCAGCGAACGAGCCCCAGCCCTGTTTATCTCATTGACCAAAATGAGAACATCGAGAGGGTCAACACTCCCTTTATTGTCAACGTCTTCATTCAATACCGGATTCTGCCATGGACTTGGTTCTCGCTTGAGGCCGAAGTCGATATGCGACAATACGGAGTTGCTCGCGAGCACCACGGTCTGTAGCCCGTTTGATGGATTTGTGGATGTGAAACTCGCGTTGTTTGGCTGGACCAGTAAATTGTACGTCCCGGCTGGAAGGTATAACAATGAATAGCTACCATCGCTCGCCGTCTTGGCCGTGTTCTTTGGACCAAACCGGAAGTTGTCCAGTTTGATGTAGGAGTTGTTGAAACCACTTACGATCACTGATGCGATCTGGGCAGTATCCGTCCCAACCTCTAGTGAAATTTTTTGGCCATTGAGTAGCCCTTTTCTTTCGACGCGTTTGATCAGCGAACCGTCCGCAGCGTAGGCATCAACCCTAACGTCGGTTGCATCCACGATCGAGATGGCATCGATTGAAACAAAGGATGTAGGGCTATCGAAGCGAGCTCGCAGTTGTTGCCGAGTGCCTCGGAAAGCGTCGACGTAATCGCCGGCCCCGAAAGAAAATGGTTTGAAAATCTTGCTGCCCGTCGAGGCATGCGGGTCCTCGAAGACACCTATGCTACCTAAGGCATCCTCGCCGATCGTATCGAGCCGAACCCCGCTAACGGTATTCCCAAAGAGTCCAGATTGGAAATTGTCAGGTTCCACAGTTGTTTGGAAAACAACCGGCTGATTGCTCGGACCCACAATCGTGACAGTGACCCCCTCCAGCCCTGATTCGTCTGAGTTCCATGTACCGTTGCGATCGGCATCGCTCCAAACAAATCCTTGGATTCCAGGTCTGGTTGTGGTATCCGGAGCATTTCCGATTTCCCCGCTGAAGATATTGCTCGTGATGCCAATGCGTGGATCGGTCGAACGGATTTCAATCGTTCCTGACGTCGTTGGGCCTAACGGAATACTGAGATCAAGGTCCACAATATACTTGTTTGGCGTGGCGATCGTCGTCCATTCACCACCGTTGATTCGGTACTCGACTTTTCCGATCTTGTTGAGTGTTATATCGTTCTGAGTTCCGGAAGTATTGCGGTTGGCGAGTGTCTGGACACTAGACCGACCCACGAAACGGTACGAGTTGGTCGTTTCATTCAACCGACCGGTCCCTTCCAATAGCAAGGGGACATCCAATACATCGAATATTCCATCCTGATCGCTATCTTTCCATCCGAGCTGTGCCAGCGTTGCGTCCGCCGTGACCAGCGTGTCGTAAGCGGTCAACAGCGTCGATCCAGCCGACATAATGCTGGTCTCTTGCTGAAAATTTTGTGTAGGATTGAGATCGATCGCGTTCGTGTTTTGAGAATTGTAATAGCCGCGACGCTGGTTATAGTTTCCGCCGCCGCTGTACTCATCTCTGGCCCAGAACATATGCCCTGTTTCATGAGTAAAAGTCGAAGCTGGACGCGTCGATGGAACGACTTGGAATAGTCCTCCCGCGAACGCAAACGCTCGTGAAAAGGATCCGCCGGGTGCAAAACTTCCGTCGCCATCGTTTTGTGAGTTGGCCACGAAAATCGTAAAGGACCAATCGGTGTCCAATTTTTCGCGTTGGGCGTTGTTGAAGGCCCTTACGTTGTCGTTGAGGCTCGCACCTCCAGAATAGCCCACATCGCCCAAAAACTTAGAAATCCATAGCGTATGATCGTTCGAATTCCTCGCGATTGGCTCATAAGGAGTTGGCGTTAGTTTGGACGTGTAAGTCGTGTCAACGATGAAATCGAGCGTGTGGACAGAACTTTTTGTCGCCAAAAGCTGCGACCACCAATTCAATCCCGTTTGAATGTTGGTCAGTACCTGATTGACTTGTGCGGGTGTCCAATTTTCTGTATTGGCATCAATTGCGCCGTTGCTCTCTAGAAAAACGGGCGTGACGGCAACCCTGCCAAGCAGAAATTCGCCCGTGTCGTCGAATTCCGCCCCATAGGGGAGCGTCGCCATGACACGGCGCGATTCCAGCGACTCAACCGCCAGCTTTCTCAGTTTTTTCTTTCTGCTGCTACTAGACATTCGTATCTCTTGCCCAAAAATCAGAAACCAACGCCTCATTGGATGATAGTTTGCAGGAAAGATTCCCCCATCCTAACCATCAATTTTCAACTTTTCTAATTGGGTGGGAGCGCCTCAAGCTGTCTGCCCTGACGGTTATTCCGTTTTTGACGACACGGCAGGACCTCCATACTTCAGGGGGCTCGATGTTTTCCCCGCGCAGCGGCGGGTGGCGCCACGCATCCAACCAATTCTTTGCCCCCTACGCTTAGGGGCGTTTTCCTTGTCCGCTATCTCGATTCTTGATGGCCTCGAGCGGTTATATGGCTCCACCCGATATTTAACATACAATGAACCGCCCAGTTAGCTGGTACGACCAACCTCCGGAGCAGGACGATGGATAATCTCGAATTTTTGCAGGAACATTCGAGTTTGACCCGCAGGTACTTCTTGCAAGTCGGTTTGGCAATCGCGTCGGCACCTGCGTACAACGGTTTGGCTTTTGGCGACGAATCCAACAAAGCAAAGCCTGCCAAAACGTCGAAACCTGAGAAAGCCGGAGCCCGGCAAAAACCCTATTTCACGCCGTCCGCGGATTTTCGAGATGTGTCCCGCGGCAAGCCGCTGCCCCATTCTCTGTCCGACGACAAGAAACGAGAGGTGGGCCTGACTCGCGAAACCTGGAGCCTTGATGTTGTTTCCGATCCTGATCAGCCCGCCACGTTGGGTAAACCGCTGAGCAAGGCTGACCGTTCCGCAATCGATTTCGAATCGCTATTAAAAATCGGTGAAAAACACGCGGTGCGATTCCCGAAAGTAATGACCTGTTTAAACGTTGGGTGCCCGCTTGGAATGGGGCTTTGGGAGGGAGTACCGCTTCGAGAAATCGTCTGGTTGTCTCAACCCCGCGAAAACGTGCGACGAGTCTTTTACTACGGGTACCACAACGATGACCCCAAACAGATCTTTCGCAGTTCACTTCCCATCGGCCGCATACTCGAAGACCCCTTCGATTTGCCACCTGTCATCTTGTGTTACAAACTGAACGGAGAATGGCTGGATTCCGAGCGTGGCGGACCAGTTCGAATCGTCGTACCCGAGGCGTACGGCTTCAAGTCAATCAAATGGTTATCGCATGTTGTTCTAACCAACCTCGCGTATGCCAATGATACGTATGCTGACCAAAACAACGACGTCGATAGTATGTTGAAGTCGTTTGCGGCCACGCTCTCAATTCCAAAACAAGTGCGAACTGGCGAACCGATCGCGGTTTCGGGTTACGCGCAAGTTGGCGTGTCCGGATTGTCGAAGGTGCAAGTTGCAATGGAATTGGTGGGCACGACAAAGCCTGTAGATGACCTTCGTTTTGCTGATAGTCCGTGGGTAGACGCCGAGTTGCTTCCAGCTCCCACGTTCTGGGGTGGACTAGCTGACGGTCGAGTTCCACCAAACACTTACGGCTTCCATGAAGACGGCTCACCAAAGCGTTGGCCGATCCGCTTCACCAACGCGCATTGGGCGGTGGTTCTACCAGGTGTTGCTGCTGGTGATTATACATTTCGGTGTCGCACGATTGACGACCGAGAAATCGCTCAGCCTTTTCCGCGTCCATTCCGTAAGTCGGGCCACGCCGCGATCGAATCGATTGCCATCTCCGTGAAAGAATGATTGCTAGCTTTTCGCAACATTCGGAATTGCTCAAGCGGACGCGATTCGATTGCCGACGTTGTAACGATAAGAATGATTTTTCCCTATGGGTGATTGCTCGGCGCGGAATAAGCGATATCGGTTATGAAAGCTTCAAGAAAAACTCGAATGTTCCTCAAACCACTACTGCGCGTCGGTGCACTTGCAGGTTTAGCGATATCGATTCCAGGTTGCACGTCGACACCAGGAGCTCGAACCTCGATTTGGCCAACCAAGACAGCCGGATCGGCAACGTCGATGGCGGGTACGGCGTCGGGCGTAACGGGTTCACTTGCTTCCACCACGCAGGCTGTCAAAGGGCAATTCTCATCGATGGGAACAGCGGTCTCGTCCGCTTATGGTAAAGCGAAAACCGCCATCACCGCGCCATTCTCTCCGACGACGGAAACGGGCGACCCAGTTAGTTTGGCAAGTAAGCCGACGGTAGATCCCGAATTGCACGTGATGAACGGACAGCTTCACGAGTCGCAAGGAAGCTACGCCAAAGCACTAGATAGCTATAGCAAGGCGCTCGAGAAAGAGCCAAAGAATCCCTCGGCCCTACTGAGTACCGCACGACTCTACGACCGCCAAAACGAAAAAGACAAAGCAGTTGAATTCTATCAAAAGGCAGCTGCTGTTGCTCCGAATAATGCAGCGACCTTTGCCGACCTCGGTAACCTACATGCCCGAACAGGCAACTTGACCGCAGCCCGAGCGGAACTTCAAAAGGCAGTCAACCTCGACCCTAAGAGCACTTCGCATCGATCCGCACTGGCTGGCGTCATGCTTGACGCAGGGAATGCAGAAGCTGCCATGGCTGAACTGAATCAAGTCAACAGTCCAGCGATGGCCAACTATCAAATGGCCTATTTGCACTTTTCACGCAAGAACGTCCCGGCAACGCAACAGTACTTGAGTTCCGCTCTGCAAATCGATCCGAACTTAAAGCCAGCGAGAGACTTGATGGCGAGTATGGGTGGGGCCCAAAACATCAATCAAATGGCCCAAAAAGGGCAACAGACAGTGCAACAAGCTCAAGGCATGTACCAGCAGGCAGGCGCTATTGGCACTAATGTTCAAGGGCTATTCAACTCAGCCCAAGCCGCTTGGGGGCCCTCGAACTTGCCTCCAGTCCAGCAGGCCTCATCATCATCCCAGCCAGTAGGATATCAGTAATCACCTCTGAAGCCATTGTGCTAAGTGTCCGGCATCGTTTAGCAGAAAAGCAAAATGGCAAGCAGTTTACGAAAGACTTGCAGAGCTGATGCCAGACGATTCACCTAAGCCAAGTATCGCATCTACTCTTCAGCGATTGGCGGAATCGAGTCCGCATCACGCACCCGGTCCTGGCGTTCCGCTAGGTCACCGGGTACCGCTTTGCAAATACTACAACAGAAAACTAGCCGAAAAACTCTGCCTCAGACTGGATGAGAACGGAATTGGCACCAAGTCCGAATCGACACGATTGTTCGTTTCTGTTTTTGTGGACGCCCAAAACTGCGATCAGGCGATTCGTATTTTAGATGAATTCAAAGAGTCGAATCCAGACACCCAACCAAGGAAGTTTAGCAGAGACTATGACTTGGTCTTCTTGATCTTGTTCGCAACGATGGTAATCGCTTTTGCTTCGATTGCTACGGGCAATTGGTCGTTTCCCGTGGGTGTGGCGATGAGCGGCGTCTCGCTCTGTATTGTCGCGGAACGCTTGCATCGACACAAACGACACCACGACGCTATGCACTTTACTCTGAAGGATCTCCTGGGGCTGACCATCGTCTGTGCGGTTAACTTCGCGATTTGGCGTTTCGTTCTTTCGCCCTAGAGCAAACCGAAGGATTGAAACGGCAAGACTGCTTCGAATGGCCCTGTGCTGCATCTTTGACTACGATGGAGCAGGAAACCCTGTAACGCATCCCCTATGCCTGAAACAGCATGGCATCCGACAACGAACAACCACCCAAGCTGGACGATTTTCGCGATTATCTGATTGTTCTCGCCAGGACCAAAATCACCATGGATATGCGAGGCCAGCTGGATGCGTCGAACGCTTCTCGAGGCCCACACGAAGCGACAGCAGTTTCAAGGAACCGAAGCCGCCCCGATGGCGACGTGGTTGCGGACAATGTTGTCGTTCAATTTGATCGACAAGTTTCGCGCGCTGCGTAGATTGAAACGCGACACGGGAAAAGAGATTTCCATGGAAGGGTCACCATCGAATGTCGGTTGTGTTCGCACCGGCAAATTGGATTGATCAACAAGTCTTCGGCAGTTCAGGACCCGTTGTATGCATCCTGTTTCGTTTGACGTAATAGTGTTTTTTCGGATGGATCTGTTGGGCTGAATTCGTTGAGATTCAACGGATTTAATGCACACCGACCACTTTGCCATTAATCGGACTAAGATAGTGGCGAATGGAACAAACTGGACTTGGAGCTAAATGGCAGTCAAGATCCGAAGCAAGACAGGCAAACAGGGTGTGCAATAATGCATCAAGGAAAAAGCGGTTTAAGTTGGCGAGTTTTTTTTGCGTCACTTTTTATCGTATCTAGCGTTCAATCTTTATGCACCGCGGACGTTACAAACGCGATCCGGCTCGTCGATCGCCCCGCTGTTGCGCCAGATGGCAGCAAGATCGCGTTCGCTTGGAGCGGCGAGATCTGGACGGCTAACATTGATGGAAGTCGCGTTACCCGTTTGACCAATAATCCAGCCAGCGATTCACAACCGCTGTTCTCCCCAGATGGTGAACGCATTGCGTTTGTCAGTACGCGGACAGGTTCACCACAAATATTTGTGATGCAATCGAATGGTACGCTTCCCAAACAAGTCAGCTTTCATTCCGCCGGCTATGGCCTGGCGGATTGGTTTCCTGACGGTAAATCTGTTTTGGCAATTGGCTCACGCGACCATTCGCATCGAGATGCCGAGCGCTTGATCCAACTGGACATCACGGAGCGAAAAGCAGAAAAAGTACTCGCAAACGCGACGGTCGAAAACGCCAAGCTGTCTCCGGATGGCAAACAAGTTCTGTTCAATCGCGAAGGGGAAAGATGGTGGCGTAAGGGGTACACCGGCGAACGCTCCGCACAAGTATGGCTATTGGATTTGGAGTCAAACGAATTCAAGGAACTTCTGCACGAAGGGGTCGAGTGCATGTGGCCTCTATGGATGGCCAATGGTAAGGGCTTTTACTTTACCAAAGGGGACGTGCACGGATTTGACCTTTATCGCTATCGCTTTGCCAAGAAGGACGACAAACCGGTGACGCAAAAAAAGCTCGCCGATTTCGAAGAAGACTCCATCGTTTTTCCCGCCATTTCGCGCGATGGAACGACGATCGTATTTCGTCATCTATTCGATCTGTACCGTTTCCAGCCTGGCGTTGATAAACTGCCCACCAAGATTGAATTGAAATTGCAAGCAGACTCGGACCTGCCAGACGAAGTTTTGCGACGAAAGTACACGTCGGCGGACGATGTTGCCTTCACCGACGATGGCTTGGAGATCGCACTGATCGCTGGTGGTGACGTTTGGATCATGGATACAAAACTGCGAGAGCCGCAACGGGTCACCAAGTCCGATGGCTACGAACAAGACGTCGTGTTTTCGCCAGATGGAAAGAGCCTGCTTTACACCACGGTTCTTGACGGTCAGCCGGATATATGGAAAGCAACGAAAAAGGAAACTGACAAGTTTTGGTGGCAAAACAAAGAGTTTGTATTTGAGAAACTGACCGATGATATGCACGCCGAGAGTGAATTGCGATTCACGCCAGACGCAAAGCACTTACTCTATCAGCAGGGTCGCGGCGATCTCGTTGCGATGAACCTCGCTTCGCTCGAAAAGCGAACCTTGGTTAAGGGATTTAGCGGCGTTGGTTTTGACGTCTCGCCGGATAGCCGGTGGGTGGCGTACTCATCACAGGATAATGACTTCAACAGCGACGTGTGGATTATCCCTATTGACGGTAGTTCCAAGCCGGTCAACGTTTCACGACATCCAGATAACGATCAGAACCCTAAGTTTTCGCCAGACGGTAAGTTGCTCGCATTCACAGGCCGACGGGTTGATGAGGAAGTGGATATTTATTACGTCTACCTTAAGGAGGCCGATGACGAACAAACGTCGCGTGAACGACGGATCGACGAGGCGATGGAATGGATGAAGAAAAAACGGAAAGCCGATCCAAAAGAGGCGGGTGCAAAAAAGCAGGAAGACGACAAAACCAAGGAGGAAAAGAGCGCCGATGAAAAAGCGGATAAGCTAACGGATGGCGAGGTCAAAGACGAAAGCAAAAAGGATGACGGAAAAAAGAAACCGGCGGAGCCCAAGCCGGTCGTCATTGATTTCAAGAATATCCACGAACGATTGCGTCGCCTCTCTGTGCCCAATAGCAGTGAGGGGAGTTTGGTCTTTTCGCCAGACGGAAAGAAGCTTGCATTCGCCGCGACAGTTGATGGCAAACGCGGTTGGTATACGGTTGAATTTCCAGCTGAGTTAACGCCAAAACTGCTTTCGAGTACAACAGGCTCTCGCGCCGTATGGACCGAAAAGGCGGGCGGTGTTTTGTTCTCGCAGGCTGGGACGCCGGCTAAGCTGGACTCGACGGGCAAGCTGGAGAGCTATTCTGTTTCAGTTTCTCAAGAAGTATCTCGGTCGGGCTGGCTTCGAGCGGGTTTCGACAAAGCATGGCTAACAATGCGCGATACCTGGTACGACGAACGCTTGTCCAATCGCAATTGGAACGAGATTCGGCGAAAGTACTTGCCAGTCGCATCGGAACTCCGAACGGTCGAGGCGTTTGGCGACGTCGTGGAACTCTTGCTCGGTGAGCTCAACGGTTCGCATTTAGGATTTACGCCAGCTTCCATCGCACGCACGAGCACCGTTGAAGGCTGGCGGGACGAGACGGCACATCTGGGCGTTCGATTTGTTGAGGGCCATAAAGGGCCAGGGCTGCTGGTGCGAGATATCGTACCGGGAAGTCCTGCGGACCGAGAGAAGAGCAAGATGCAACCAGGCGATATAATTCTCTCGATTGATGGTCATCCAGTGGACCCGTCCATCGACTTGACCAGGATCCTAAATGGTCCAATGGATCGCGATATTAATGTGCGAGTATCAAGGACTTTGGACGCTGATGGCAAGGCCATGGAAGCCAAAGAAATGCAGTTTGTTGTTCGGCCCATTTCGTACGTCCAAGCGAGATCGCTTCTATACGATCGTTGGCTAGAGAGCAATCGCGAGGTAGTCGACAAGGCCAGTCACGGAAAGCTCGGCTACCTCCACATTCGCGCGATGGACATGAGCAGTTTTTACGAGTTCGAACGACAGCTCTACAATGTTGGCTATGGTCGCGAAGGACTTGTCATTGATGTACGAGACAATGGCGGTGGCTCGACAACGGACTTGCTGTTGACTGCACTAACTCAGCCAAGGCATGCGATTACAGTTCCGCGTGGTGGCAGCCAGGGCTATCCGCATGATCGCATCGTATATGCATCGTGGGCCAAGCCAATCATCGTTCTTTGCAATCAGAACAGCTATAGCAACGCTGAGATCTTTAGCCATGCAGTCAAGACGCTGAAACGAGGTAAAGTTGTCGGCGTTCAAACGGCGGGGGGCGTTGTCAGTACGGGATCTGCTGGGGTCAACGATGTCGGACGATTGCGAACACCTTTTCGAGGATGGTTCCTGCCCGATAGCGGCCAAGACATGGAACTGAATGGCTGTGTTCCGGATGCGATCGTGTGGCCCAAACCAACCGAACTTCCGATGGGAATCGATCGGCAATTGGAAAAGGCGGTCGAGCTATTGATGTTGGAGGTAGGAGAGGGATCTCCTGCAAAAGAGGTGATATATGCTACTCAGCGGGAGACGAAGAAGCCATAAGCACGTTTGGATAAGTCTTTGAACAGAATGAATGAACATGGATGGTCAAGATGTGCAGGATCTTTTCAGGCCACCTTTAGATTCACCGTGTTTTTCAAGTCGTCTGTATTCTCAACTCGAATTCACGGATTTTTCCAAGCTGTAAGTTGGATCAACGATCATCCCTGAAAATCCTGTGTATCTATGTTCGCTTGTCCAGCCTGAATACTGCGATTCGGCCTTGTTGCCGTACCAGACTATTTGCGTCTGGGCGGTTTAGGACTCACTTCCTGACGGAGGTGGCTTTGGTTGTATCTTCCTCCTCCTTATCTTCCTCTTCGCTTTCTTCTTCCGCTTCGACATCCTCGTCCTTACCGTTTGCGAAAACAAATGCGGCTCGGACTGGTGGTGGCATTGGGGAGTCTGCACCTCGCACGCTTCGCCAGACGATATCGCCCAGCAAGAGATCGTCTGCAGCATCTTCCATGGCGAAGTTCATTTTTTCGGACTGCGCGGCACCCCAAGCCAACGCGGAGTTCGTCGCGTTAAGGTTCACCTGTGCAGGCAGATGTTCGAATGGTTTTAGATCAGCGGTTTTGCCGAAACTTGCATACATGGGGTTGGCGGCAGCATCGAATTGCGTCATCGGTTCCATTCCTAGAATCAACTCCATGGATCGCAACATACTCGACGTTGAATAGAGCGTGGAGTCCACTGTTCCCTTTCGAATGTAAGGGCTGATAGCGAGAGCGACCGTTCGGTGGGCATCCACGTGGTCCGATCCGTTTTGAGCGTCGTCCTCCACTACGAAAATGGCCGACTTGTCCCAGAACTTGCTTTTGGAAATTGTCTCCACCAGTTGGCCGAGCGCCAAATCATTATCGGCTACCATGGCGGTTGGCGTTAGCTTTCCGACTCGGGTACCCATGGTATGATCGTTGGGGAGTCGAAGGACGATGAACTGCGGCAAATTGTTGTCTCTTTCAAACTCGGCCATCTTTTCCGCAAAGCGTTTGACGCGGTCCACATCCGTGTACTCCAAATCGTAGGATCGATAGAGCGGATCGTAATGGCCCTCTAATGCTGCTACACGAGCCTTGCTCGGTGCTCCCTTGGGACCATTCTGTATGAATTCTCCAAAGCTAAAGTAGGTGACGTTCGAACTCTTGCATTTGTCCCAGATGTAACCACTGGATGGAAAGGCGATTTCGTAGCCACCTTCCGAAGTGTAGCCAATCTTTCCTTTTCCACCGCGGTAATTGAGCGGCCAGACCCGTTCCACGAAATCAGTTGCATAGGCGGCCATGGACCACTCATGTCCGTCAGCACTCACCTCGCTTTCGACGTAAAAATTGTCGAGTAGAACAAATTCTTTTGCTAGTGCATGATGATTGGGAGTGACTGATTCAGGGAATATGCAAAGGTTTGGATCCCCATTGCCCTGTTTCAAATCGCCGAAGACTTGATCGTAAGTTCGGTTTTCTTTGATGATATAAAAACAGTGCTTGATCGGAGACGAGTCGCCGACGCGAGTCGGAATGGCGGAGTCTTTGGCGAGCACTTGCAAGTTGGGTTGTTCATCATCTCGTAAAGGTGAAACCGCATACGCGTCCCTAGTCCAATTGACCATTTGAGCTGGGTCGGGCGAATTGATGATACTGAGCGTACCTTTGAACAAACCTCCGATATACTCACGGACTGACGCAGGTGGCTCGCGAAGTGGGTTCGGTCCCTTGGCATTGTCGCGCGAGGCAAGCCCCTTGCCATTGGTAACCAAAATTTTCTTGCCGCCGTCCGCAAATCGCACGCTTGTCGGATACCACCCGACTGGTATGAACCCAAGAGACTTCGATTTGCCACGTTCACGAATGTCAAACACAGCGACGTTGTTGTTGTCGGCATTGGCGACCACGAGGACATTCTGGTCCGGGGTCACGGCGAGGCTATTCGGTGTACTGCCATTTCTTTTCGTTGCAAAGAGCGACGTCTGGATCACCTCTTTCGGAACACCTGTTGCTGTATCAACCAAAACGACGCAATTGTCGTCGGCGCATCCAACGAGCAAGAGTTTACCGTCGTCGATGAAGATCATTTCGGTAGGATGGCTTCGAACTTTCCATTCAGTTGCTAAAGTCATCGACTCCAAGTCAATCACCGCAATGGATGATTTGCCCCACATGCTGACCATCGCGCGCTTCTTGTCGGGCGAGACGACCACTTCTATTGGAAAGCTCCCTGCTGGAAAGTCTACCGTGGCTAACCGGTTCGAGTTCGCCGTGTCGACGACCACAAGTTGACTTGCAATCATGCCGCAAACCAGCACTTTGGTACCGCTATCGAAACTGGTCAATGCTGACACCACGAATTTTTGCTTTGGGTCAGTGACTTGTATTTTTTTTTCGAGAGTCAAGTAACCAGAACGGTGGCTGTAAACATAGACACACTCGTCTTCTGCGCCGCTTACAAACAGCTTGGTGCCATCGTCGCTGAAACGAATTCCCTGAAAGGTCTGGTCGACTACGACCGCCGAAGTCACTTTCTTGTCGGCGATGGAAACGACTCGGATTTCATGCGTTCCCCAACCGGAGTGGAGGATCGCTCCAAATTTACCATCTGGTGACAGTTCCATGTGGCTTGGGAAATCACCTAGGTCGACTTGTTCGCCAGCTGGTCGCAGACTCCAACCGTTTGGCAAAAGCGTTTGGCCACTGCTTTGCATGCCAGGAAGTTGAACTGGAGTTTTTGAGGGGCTTTCTTCCTGGGAAAATACGTTACCGCCCGAAAGCAAGGGAGCAATTGCAAGTCCGCAGACGAGTGAATACGATTTCAGACGAAGATCAACCATGGTTTGTTTGTACAAGCTAAAGGGTGCTTTGCTGGACGCTACGTTGGGAAGTCCGAAGCCGTATTTTTAACCCATCGGTCCAACTGCGGGGGAACTGGAACCAATAATTGACCATTTCTTAACGCATAAAAATGCTCCTCGCTAATACGCGTCACGCCGCAGGACCACGAAAAATGTTTTGAACAAAATCTTGATATCCATCCAAATCGACCAGTCGCGGATGTAACGATGGTCCAATGAAATCCTTGCTTCCATTTTCTCCACGGTATCCGTTTCGCCACGACTGCCTTCAACTTGCGCAAGTCCAGTGATACCTGGCTTGACTTTGTGTCGCATCATGTAGCCACGAATTAGCTTGCGGAAGTGTTCGTTATGGGCGTTCGCGTGAGGGCGTGGCCCGACGAGCGACATAGATCCACGGATTACATTGAACAACTGTGGCAATTCATCTAGCGACGTTTTACGAAGTACCGCGCCGACACGCGTGATGCGCGGATCGTTCATCGTCGCTTGCTTCACGACCGGCCCGTTATCGCACGTGAACATTGAACGGAACTTCCAGACCAAAATTTCCTTTCCATCCAGACCGTAGCGTTTTTGTAGGAAGAAAACAGGACCAGGCGAGGAGAACTTAACTAGTAACCCGCATATCAAAAGAATTGGCGAAACAAGTACGACACCGATTAGACTGATCGACAAATCCAATGCTCGCTTGAGCCAACCGTCCACACCGTACATGGGCGATTCAAAAACACTTACGACCGGCAACCCACCTACGTGTGTCCATCTCGAATGCAATAACTCGAACACAAAGAAGTCGGGAACAATGTAAGCAGAAGCCGTCGTGTTGGCCAAGCGATCGAGAACCGACTGAATGCGTTTCTCTGCTCTCATTGGCAGCGTTATCAAAACCGTATCAATCTCGCCTGTTGCAATCATCTCCATGAGACGATTGCAATCGCCAAGAAACGGAGGTTGATTTTCTTCATGCTCCGATCTTCGACCGTCTCCTCGGTCGTCAAAAAATCCGACAACCTTGAGACCGCTTTCGGTTGAGACCAGCGAGTTTTTTGCGATCTCGAGTCCCAAGCGATTCGACCCTACAATGGCAGCCTTCCTCAAGCCAATGCCTCGGCGGCCTAGTGAGTCAAGAATTACGCGGACAGCCACATGCGCACTTAACACAAAGAGCCCGCCTACAAAGTACCACGCTATGATCGAGGATCTTGCAAATGTCTCGGATGTGCGGGTTAGTGTTCCAAGAATCATGAGGCAAATATACGAAACCGTCCAAGCCATCGTGGCGAGCCCAACCTCATGGTCGGCCGATCGTCCACGGCCAGGTCGGTAAATGCCGAATAACTCGCCGACCAGAAAAAGCAGCACACAGGCAACAAGGCTGCAAATGGTAGTCGACTGATTCAGCGGCTGAGACGTGAGCCACTGAACCAAGGGTAACGTGCTGCATAGCACGAGCGAGTCGGTCGCATGCAGCAAGGTCGGTATTAACGAACGTGTGGTGCGAATATGTGTGGCAGACAAGGTGTTGAAGTTCCCGGAACAAAGGGCTGAAAAACGAGTTCAATCGATTCAATCGGCACAACGGTTCTAAGCGATGCCAATCGACGAGAAACGGTAGGTCGCACATTGCGAACGAGCAAACAGTAAAAGCAGAATTGCCAAACGGACCGGGCACCCACCCCAAACAATCCCTACCTTCCCAAAAGAAAGAAAATTTTTATGACGCCAGAACTTTGGCACTCACCGGCCCGATATCGAGAACAGTACTTGAGTCGAGCACTCCTCCGAAGAGTCAACGCATGCCAGAATCACTCAGCATTATTTTCCCAGTTCGAGATCGTCAATCTCAGGTCCAACACAGAGTCGAGAAATTACTTGAGCTGCTTTGCGAACTGAGCCAGGACGTACAACTCATTGTCGTAGACGATCAATCCGAGGATGCAACTCCAGAGATCCTGGATGAATTGCGGCGCAAGTACCCCCAGGTCAACGTCGTGAGGAATGTCACGGCGGTCGGACCTGCACATTCGGTAGAATCCGTATTGTGTTTGGCCCGCGGCGATTTCATCTTTCTCCATCAGTCATACGAGCCCATCGAATTCGAGGAGATTTTGCAGCTTTGGCAATTGCGAAAAGATGAGCAACTGGTGATCGCGAGAGCCGCCACCCGTGTGCGTCGGATTGACCAGCAACTATTGCAACGACTCCACGAGTGGGGACGCAAGCTAGAAGAACACTGGCCGGTGCCACGGGCAGTTGTGGATGGTCTGCAGATGATGCGCAAAGAAGGGGTCAAGTCGTTGTCTAAGGTTAAGGACACTGCAGAAGATCTTGAGGTAACCCACCAATCACATCGCAGGATCACTGCACCCAAGTTTATTCAGTCGACTCCCGCTGCGGCCACGGTCAGTGCGGAGAGGGTGTAAACTCGAGCTGGGAAACCGTTGTACGGCTGAAAAATAGGACACTACCTAGCGACCAGGAAGACGGCGACCGATCCAAAGTTGCGTGCGATATCGTAGACTTGTATGGCCTCGCCGGCCGGTACATCGTCCTGGGGATCAATCACGATTGGCACGTCCGCCCGAACTCGAAGAATAGTCAACAGCCGATTGGACAGGCTATTTAGTGAATCCATTTTTTCCCCATTGATGGAATAGTCGATCCTCTTTTCGCCGTTCGCAGTCTTAGCAGTCTGAATCTTGACTACGACATCGCTAACGTCGGTCAATTCGTTAGGCGGATTCTGCTCGGGTGCATTGCCTTGTTGCTGGGCCTCTGGCGTCGCGGCGGTAGCACTTGGCAATGTTTTTTCAAGCCGTTGAAACGATGAGGTTGCGAGGAAAAAGACTAAAAGCAAAAACACGACGTCAATCATCGGTGTCATCATGCTGTCCTCGGAAGCTGGCTTGGAGCCATTCGAATAGGCGGTCCTCACGATGCCTTTTCCTCATATACTGCGAATACGACGTCGGAATTGCCCGTTGCCGAACAGATCTTCAGTAGTGCCGCGATATGTTTGTAGTCGGCGGCTCGATCGGTACGGATGCGAATTCGCAAAGGTTCCGCTTCCGTCGTCGTGCGCGCAAGAATTGCACGACGGACTTGCTCCAATGACAGAGTACCGCCCGCGACATGATATTCGCCAGACGCGAGTACTTGAACGGTCAATGTCGGTCTATCCGAATTATCCGTGGACCCAGCGACTGCAATGGGCAACTCGAGCGGCAAGAAATTTTCCTGTTTGGCGAGGTGGCTACTCACCAGGAAAAAAATGATCAGTAGGAAAGTAACGTCGATCATTGGCGTCATATTGATGTTGACGCCCTTTGAGCCGCGGTAGTTTGGAAGTCTCACGAATCGCTGCGCTTGATCTAAGTTTTAACGACTTTTCTCATCAGGCATGTTCCAATCAAAATCAGCGTGGCATTGCTTAGCCACAGCGTGACGGCTGGCCAAGTGCCGTCCTTTGCAAATTCTAGCGTCATGCCGAATATGGGGTAGTAGACCAACAAGATAGGGATAAAGCAAACGCCAAAGGTCCACCAATAATCCGCGCTGCGGATCAATACTGCCATGGGGACACCCATCCAGACAAATGCCAGGCAACTAAAACCTTGTGCCCATCGTCGCATGGGCTCGGTCTTTAGTCGCGAGAGTTTTTTCTCCGTTTCTGCCAATTCCGCGCTTACTTGGTGTGTGGTTGCGTCGTTCAGTGCAACGTACCTCCCGGACGCCAATGCGATCGAATACCGTGTGGCCAACTTCTCTCGCCTACGATTGTTGAGTCCGTTTTGACGAGCAAGTTCACCTGGTATCTGACTAATCGAATACTGAGATGGGCTAACCGAGTTCCGGTTACCTTTGGCCGCGAAGTCAAGCGGCATCTCAATCACTCTAGAGCCCGGCAACCG
>JANMNR010000069.1:0-4355 GCA_031368325.1 Pirellula sp. | reverse complement strand
ATGAAACCCGACGGGTCAAAATCACCGACCGAGTTTTTTGTGTTTTCGCTTTTCAATTCTGTGTGATTGTCCATGCTGCCACGGACAAGGCAGATACCGAAAGGTTCGTCATCTTAAACCGACTTCGTGAGGTATCGGGCAAAGAATCGGTCGATCCCGATCGAACAGGATCAATCGATAGTGAGCACGAGCACAGGTGCACTAGGCACGTGTTTTGGCCAAATCTCCTGTGACCTTAGCTCAAGGCCCGTTTGGGCTTACCCCTGCTGAATCATAGACTCGATGCCGAGTTTCTTCATTTTCTTGTATAGGGTCGTTCGGTTGATTCCCAGTTTGTCGGCCGTGACATTTCGGTTCCAATCGTTGGCTTTGAGGACATCCAAGATGATTTGTCGTTCAGGTCCTTCGAGGGCTTCGCTCAGCGTCTTAGTCAATGTGTCAGGCTGAAATTCGGGCAGACGCGGTTTCGTGCCGGTTTCCATGGGTTTTGGGGTTTCGCTCAAAGCCACCGCCCCGGCGGTCGGGGCATTGCTCGATGCTCCTAGCAACGATCGCGGTAACGCTTCGCAGTCGATACTGCGTGACTTGGTTAGCAACACGGCGCGTTGGATAACGTTTTCGAGTTCCCGAATATTGCCCGGCCAAGCGTGAGCCAACATGGTATTCATGGCGTTGGTGGTAAATCCATCTACGTCACGGGCAAACTCCTTGACCGCGCTGCGTAGAAAATGCTCGGCGAGTAAAGGGATGTCGTCGGGACGTTCCCGAAGAGACGGTAGTTCAATGTGGATTACGTTGACTCGGTAAAAGAGATCCTGACGAAATCGGCCTTCCGCGACGGCTGAATCCAAGTTTTCGTTTGTTGCAAGGATTGTTCTCGTATCCACCGAAATCGTCTCGGTGCCACCGAGCGGTTCGAACTGCAACTCCTGTAGCACACGCAGTAGCTTGACTTGCAATGCCTGGCTGGCGGTTCCGATTTCGTCTAGGAAAATCGTCCCCTTGTCGGAGAGCTGGAATTTACCGATTTTGTTATGGGTAGCGCCAGTAAAGGAGCCAGCCATATGTCCAAACAGTTCGCTCTCCAAGAGCGTATCAGGCAAAGCACCACAGGCAACTTCCACGAATGGGGAGTTGCGTCGCGACGACTTCTTGTGAATCGCCCTCGCGATCATACTTTTGCCGGTTCCGTTTTCGCCTGTGATCAAGATTGAGGCCCGAGAATCTGCGACGTTTTCGATCATCTCAAAGATTTTGAGCATGCGCAGGTCATGACTTACAATGCTCTCTAGTCCAAAGCGGCGATCGAGGGCTACTTTTAGCCGCTCGTTTTCCTCCGAAATGTCCTTCTGTTGGATGGCACGCGTTATCGCGGTTTCAAGTTCGTCGTCGATAATGGGCTTGGTCAGCAACTCAAATGCGCCAGAGGAAATCGATTCCCGAGCTGCATCGGGGCCTGCGTAGCCAGTCATCATAATGACTGGCATAACTGGCGTTCGCTTACGGATCTTCTTGAGAAACGCTAGACCATCACCGTCGTCGAACCGCACATCGCACAACATCAAATCAAAGGACTGCACGGCAAGCAGTTTGGTGGCTTGCTCGATACTGTGAGCTGATTGTACGACATAGCCTTGACTGGAGAGCCATTCCGCCATTGATTCCAGAAGCCACTTGTCATCGTCGGCGATCAGTAATCGAGCTTTATGATCGTTTTTTGCGTTGCCGTTTGCCATCGAATAGATCGTTGATTGCTGGATCGGACTTTTTTGAAAGGGATCGGTCCCTTGTCACACTTTGGAAACATAGGTTGACTTTTCGCAACATGCCGAGGAAACCGTCCATTTCTTTCGATCAGAGATCAGACCCAGGGAAATGGGATCGATTCGACGGCAAAATCGTTAAAATCGACGGCTTGAACCAAGAAGTTTGGGGCCATGTGGAATATCCTGGAGAAGTTCAGCGAATACCCTTTTGGAGAGTTCTCATTTTGCATTCACGAGTTTGGCAGCGATTGGTGCGACAGTTAAAGTTGTCCGAGCATCACTGGGCGGTCTGGGTCTTTGGGACGCTAGCAGGCCTGTTAATGCCTGTGCTACTACTGTTTTTTGGGGCGTTGATCCAGTTGCTATTGGTTGGTCAACTTGGGCTAGCGGAGGGCAATGCCGCGTCCATGCCGGAACAATTAAAGGTCGGCCGTTTTTTTGAGTTGGATACCGCTTGGCTGAATGCTGGCGGGAGTATTTTGCGTGGCGTGCTAGGGATCGTAGCACTAATCGTAATCCTGATAGCGGTAGAGTGTATTGCCGTTCTCACTTGCTATCGTGCAGCGTTGCATACTTCGCTGGAAATGGCGGTTGAACTGCAAAGAAAGCTGTTTGTAAAGTCGAATGCATTGGCGATGGAACAAGGTCTTTCCGGCCAGCAGGATGCGATGCAGGAGATGTTGTCGATCCAAGTACCGACGGTTCGAGAATCGATGAGTCAGTGGTTTCGAGTTTTTCCGAGGCATGTGGTTCAATCGCTGCTATTGTTCGTCTTGGCAGCCACCGTACATTTGTGGATTACGGCCTTGGCCTTTATATGTGCACTCGTTGTTTGGTTGTTGTATTCGAATTTAGAATCCGCTCGACGAAAAAAACGCCCCGTGCTTTTTGAACGTGCGCGGGCCGCCGGCGAACAGCTATCGTATTTGTGCAGTACAGCGCCGCTATTGGCGTTTGTGCACGATCAAGAGGAAACAAAGCAGAGTTACGAAAGCCACTTGAGTTCCTATCGCCAATCCCAACTGCAGTTGGCTGATGGCGGTACATGGAAATCGCCAACGATGCTTTTGACGTGTGCGTTGCTAACGGCCTTGCTGATTGTGGTTGTATCGATTCGATTCTTGGATGAGTCCTCCAATCTACACGCGGGTGGTATATTTGTTCTCGGCTCCTGCATTCTCTTCACTCTGGTCAGTTTGCTTCGATTTCAGAAAGCATTTCGTCGCTACAAGGTAGCAGAACCCGCTGTTGAACGACTGGCATGCTATCTTGAGCAAAACACCATCGACACAAGCCAAGAAAAGCGAGTGGTTCCGAAGTCTATACTTCAGAGCATCGTTTTGGATCACGTCACGATCAAGAACAGTTCGGGGCAAAAACTTCTAGAAGATGTTTCCGCAACGATTAAGCTCGGTGAACTGACGGCAATCGTGGCCAGCCAAAGTGTACAGGCGAATGCATTTGCCGAGCTTATTTTCGGCTTCGGTCGCCCTGCGAGTGGACGCATTTTGTTTGACGGTGTGGATTCGACAGATATTGATCCGACCGCCATTCGCAACTTTTCACTTTGGGCAGCGGCGCGCGGTCCACTTGTTCATGGTTCCGTGGAAGACAATTTGTGGTCGGTAGGTTCGCCTGATGCGACGGTGGATTTAACGGATATCGTCAAGCGTATGCGAGTTTATGAGTCGATTCAAAATTTGCCCGATGGCCTATCGACTCTCGTTTCGCCAAACGAAGATCGGTTGCTTCCCGATGCTCTCTTTCGCATCGGACTAGCGAGGGGGTTAGTAAAGAAACGCAGTCTAATCATTGCGCAGGAACCCAGCTTCCAGGTCAAATCCACGACCGAATCGGAAACGCTGCATGCCATACTTCAGCTCAAGGATGAAAGAACGATGGTCGTCGTGCTCCCGCAGCGATTGTCTACGTTGCGGGCGGCCGATCAAATCATCGTTATCCATGATCACAAAATCGCTGGGATTGGAACCCACGCTCAATTGCTTGAGGAAAGTGAAATCTACCGGCACTTGAATTACATGCAGTTTTCGCCGTTCGTAGAGAAGCGGCCTGGATGATGTGCGCGTCTGCAAGGCTGCTGGAACTCGCTCGCAGCAGCGCCGGTTAAACGCCTATACTTGTTTGCGCATGCAGCAGTTCTTGTATTTCTTTCCTGAGCCGCATGTGCAAGGATCGTTTCGGCCTAAGCGTTCGCCTCGATTGCGGATTGCTTCGACGCGAGGTGGCGCTTCGCCTGCTGAATCAGCTGCCGCTAGATCGGCTTGCTTTTCAGCCAACAATTCACTTGTAACGTCGTATGCGTCATGGCGAGCAACGACTTTACTCTCGACCCATGAATCGGACACGATGTCGCTGTCGATCGCTTCCATTCGGAAGATAACGTCCGTCATGCGTTCGCCGATGGACAGCCACATTTCTTCGAAAAGCTTCATCCCTTCTCGTTTGTATTCAACTTTCGGGTCCATCTGTCCCATGCTTCGAAGATTCACACTACTTCGAACATGGTCCATCGCGAGCAAGTGATCTTTCCAGGCAGAATCAAGCTGCGTCAGCAGAACGGTTCGTTCC
>JANMNR010000055.1:0-2061 GCA_031368325.1 Pirellula sp. | reverse complement strand
CAACATTCAGTATCGGTGACAGAAGCGGACACAAGGTTCACTATCAATGGCCAAGCAAGTCGTAGGACAAGCAAAATTCCAAGTACCCGGAGGCAAGGCGACGCCTGCTCCTCCAGTCGGTACTTCGTTAGGTAAGTTCGGGATCAATTTGGGGCAGTTTGTCTCCCAATTCAACGAGCGAACTCGAGAGTTTAACGGAACTCCGATTCCAGTTGTTGTGACCGTTTACTCCGACCGCAGTTTCGAGTTCGTAACCAAGAGCCCGCCTGCATCCGCTTTACTCAAAATTGCTGCTGGCGTTGCTAGCGGTTCGAGTGAGCCACACAAAACAAAAGTTGGCAAGGTGACCGCCGCTCAAGTCGAAGACATCTGTAAAAAGAAGATGGCTGACTTGAATGCTCGCGATCTCGAACATGCTCGTCGCATGATCGAGGGCACCGCCCGCAGTATGGGTATCGAGGTCCTAGGTTAATAGAGGGGAGCAAGCGTTACGATGGTTAAGCCAACGAAAGCAATGAAAGCCATGCTCGCCAAAGCGCCGGGAATCACCCCGATGCCACTGCAGCAGGCAATGGAACTATTGAAGCAATTTGCTGGTCGAAAATTCGATCAGACAGTTGAGATTCACATGAAATTAGGGATCGATCCCTCGCAAGCCGACCAGCTTGTTCGGGGTTCCGTCGTGTTGCCACACGGTATCGGAAAGATCCAACGCGTTATCGTCTTCGCGAAAGGCGACTATGCCAAGATTGCTGAAGAAGCTGGTGCTGACTTCGTAGGTTCGGATGATTTGTCCAAGAAAATTAAGGACGGATTTTTAGACTTCGACGTCTGTATCGCGACGCCTGACATGATGGGTATGGTTGGTCCGCTCGGTAAGGTTCTGGGGCCTCGTGGCCTGATGCCTTCGCCGCGAGCCGGAACCGTAACGACCGACGTGGCTCGCGTTGTGAAAGAGTACAAAGCTGGTAAGGTTGAGTTCAGAAATGACAAGGGTGCGAACATTCATGCCGTGGTCGGCAAGATGAGCTTCGACGCAACCAAGCTCATTGAGAACACAACCTCATTCATTTCGTATGTGCAGTCCCTCAAGCCGAATACGGTAAAGGGTTTGTACATCAGATCGATCGCCATTTGCGCGACGATGTCCCCTAGCATCCGCGTTACAGCGTAAGGAAAGGTTTCCATGAGCAAGCTAGTCAAGAAGCTGGTTTCACGCGATATTGCGAGCCGCTTGGACGGGGTCAATGACGCCATCGTTGCCAACATCGTTGGAATGACCGGCGAACAGAATTACAACATCCGAAAGGCCTTCCGGGAGACCGGAGTCAAGGTCATGGTTGTAAAGCGAACTTTGGCGGCGAGAGCTACCGAAGGTACGCTTTTGCGACCTGCGTTCGGCGAACAGCCTGGTAGCATGGCTGTGATTTGGGGCTGCGAGGATTTCGTCTCCTTGGTTCGTTTAGTAACCAAGATGGTGGATTCTGGCAAGTTCCCAAAGCTTGAAATCAAAGGTGGGGTGATGGACGGTGACGCGATCACTGCTGACCAGGTCAAGAAGGTCAGCAAATGGCCAAGTCGTACCGAACAGATCTCCATGTTGGTAGGTCAGATTCTCTCGCCGGGTGCAAATCTGTCGGGGCAATTGGTTGGTCCAGCTCGCAAGATCGCTGGTCAAGTCAAGAAGATTATCGAAAACCTAGAGGACGGGGCTCCAGTGGCCGCGGAATCTGCAGAACCAGGTGCTGCCGAATAGTCGGTACCAAATTTACGTGTCGAACAGCCGGTTTTAAAAAACTTTCTCGCCGGTCGTTTTTAGGTGTTTGTTTTTTACCAACAAGAGGATAGGTAAGATTATGTCCGAGTCAGCAACCGCTTTAGCGGAAGAAATCAAGACCTTGGGCGAGAAGATCGTCGGCCTGACGCTCAAGCAAGCCAAGGAATTGAGTGATTATTTGAAGGAAGTCCACGGCATCGAAGCCGCTTCCGGTGGTGGAATGATGATGGCAGCGCCAACTGACGCTGTTGCCGCTGCTCCCGTTGTTCAAACCGAATTTGATG
>JANMNR010000043.1:0-9975 GCA_031368325.1 Pirellula sp. | reverse complement strand
GTCGACCACATCAAACTCTAAGACCTGTCGATCGCCAGCAATCAGTCTTGTTACCACACGAACACTGCCAGTTTCTGTAAACTTGATCGCGTTGCTAACTAGATTCAGTATGACCTGGCGCAATCGAGTCGGATCAGTTTGGATCATTGCTGGCATACGTGTTTCGAAAAACGAATCCAACGCAATGCTCTTTGCGTTTGCACGAACGGACATCAACCCAATTACTTCCTCCACGATCGTGATTGGCGAGCAGCTTATCGATTCGACCTCCAGCTTGCCCGATTCAATCTTGGACAAGTCGAGAATGTCATCAATGATTCCCAACAGATGTTCGCCATTGCGTTGGATCGTTTTGATGGCTTGGGACCGTTGTTCAGGTAACCCTTCGAAGTTGCTAGAATCCAGCAACAAGTCCGTGTAACCCAGAATCGCAGTCATCGGCGTGCGAATCTCATGGCTCATGTTGGCCAGAAACTCACTCTTAGCCTGATTCGCAACCTGAGCCGATTCTCTCGCCAACTCTAGATTCTCAACGTACTCCGAATGCTCAATGGCAATGGCTGCGATCTCTGCGATGGATGTTGTGAAGTCGCTATCGGCATCTTTTGCATCCTTTGAACTTTCGCTAAAAAACTCGACCGTACCAAGTTGATTGCCGGCAGACGTCTTAATTGCAATCGACCAAGAATGTTGGGCGTTGTTAGAACTCCGCGGTTTTGCGATTGATCGTCGAGGAACTGCGCCGCGAGACGCGTTCATGCCTACGATGGGGCGATCGACCACGAATTCGCACGCAATTCCAAGCTCAAGTCTGTCAACCGATTCAGCTAAAAAATCAAGGACTTCAGACAAAGCACGCCCTCTTGCCACGCACTCCGTCACACTCTGTCGCATCGATTTAATGAGAGACGCTCGTTTAGATACGGTAACGTCATAGCTGACGCCAATCATGCGTAGTGGCGCGTCAGACGCATCGAAGATAACTTGACGTTGCGACTTGATCATTCGTACCTGACCATCATCCCGGCATATTCGAAACTCTTGATGAAATGGTACGCCACGGCGGAGCGAGTCTTCGACGGCAAGTTTCACTCGCTCGAGATCCGATGGATGGACGTACTTGAGCCATCCCTCGAGCGTTCCGCAAAAGTTCGAACCGTCGATTCCATACAATTCGAACAACAATTCATCGCAAACAAGTTGGTTTGAGGGAATGTTCCAATCCCAAATCCCCATATCCTTGGCTCTTGTTGCTAATTCGAACCGTTCCGCGAGGACACCAAGCTCATCGCGACTCTTGCGCAGTTCATGCGTTCGACGCGCGACACTTTCCTCAAGCATATCGTTCTGTATTCGCAGCGCCGCCTCGGCCTTCTTGCGTTCGGCCACTTCGATTCGCATCCGCTCGGTCGCTTGCACGAGTTCTTGGGCAAGTCTTTCATTTTGAGCGCCGCGATCCGCATCGTCGCGAGCTTCACAAACCAAGCGAAGTTGGTTGATCTGCCGCGCAATGGGCTGTTCAAGTCTTCGATTCTGTCTATCGCATGTTTGTGCTGGACAAAGATGCTTCATTTGATCGTGGAGCGAGACGCGAAGTTGTTGTTCCATCGCACGCAGCTTGGCGTTTGCGCCCCAGCGTCGATATGCTTTGTATCCCTCATTCCGATACGAATATTCCAATTGTGGCATTTTCGCGGCCCGCCACATGCGTTCGCCCATTTCGTTTGCAAGTGCTTCCCAATGCACGAACCCCGCATTCTGCGCCTTGGCAATGGATTCGTCGATCAGAATTCCAGCTTCTAGGATTTGGCCATCGAGCCTAGCCAATTCAGCCATTGCGAGAAGGCGTTTGTGATCAAAGTTCTCAGGGGCGTGCTGCGACCAGATTTCCAATTGACGCAATGTCGATTCCAACTCCAAACGCCAAGTCGCCTGAGTCAACTCATCCATGGTGTGGATGAGCGATGTTCGAATGAAGAAACGTGTCACCACGTGTTCCGGCCATGGAAGCAGGCCTTGTGTCCCGACCGTTGCAATCGAAGCCTCAGCTCGATCGGAAAAATCCATCGCGGCCTCGTATTCCTGCATTATGAGGAAGCGTAACGATTGCATGACATTGTATACACAAACGACTTGGTCGTTGTGATTCGATTCTAAGCGTCTGCAAAACGCTTCGTCTGAATCGGTGGCACTCGCGTAGCCCACGTCGAGCGAAATCATGGCTTCCATTACTCGGGCGCCCGCATCCAACAGATCTGTCGCCCATTGATTTCGGCGAGAACCACTAAATGCCGTGGAGAGTTTTGTTTCTTGCAATAGTTGTGTTAAGGTCATGCCCTGAAAAAATCGGCAGTACATATTGTGGCCGAAGGCGTATGCCGCGTACTGAAGATTTCCCGAGTTCAATCCAATCTTGTAGGCCTGTTCATAATCCACACTGCTCTGTCGCATGTGGCCAAACCAGTGGCGAACCGAACTACCCGCCATCAAGTGAAAAACCGTTTGGTCCGACGGAGAGGTGAAAATCTCGGTCATAAGCTGCACGGCAAGATCGCTAAATCCCTTTGCCGTTGCAAAATCATTCCCCCCCCAAACCAACAAACCACCCACAGCTGTATGGCTATACCCGACCTGCGGTATCTGGCCATGTTCCATCGTCAAGTTCACAACCTTAGGAACGATCACACTCCAGAGGTTTTGATGCGACCGATAACAAGGTGGCCCCATTGCGATCAAGATCTTTGTGACGGTACACCAATGCGGTTCCGACATAATAGGCAATGAACTGAGCTTCTCAAACGTGTGAGTCCTTAACGCTGACCGCAGGGATGCCAACTCGTGATCCCGTGCAAGCAAATAGTCATCCTTCGGCAACGAGATTCCGAGTATAGCCAGTGCTTCGCGACCGATCTCGATCGCCTTTTGGTAATCTGCCAGCAACGTCCGATGAACGATCAAGATCGTGAGCAAATCGGCTTTCTCCACTCTCGACGGAGTGCGCGTCACTGCTTCGCGCACGTAGTCCTGAGCCAGTTCATGTTCTCCATTGAGGAACTCGCATTCGCCAAGCTCCTTGAGTAATTGAATTGCCAATTCCGATTGACCTTTCCAAAAGGCCGCAGTGAATCTTGCATCGTCCAAGAGTCGTTTCGCGCTACGCAAGTATTGCAACTCGGCGCGGTAAGCCGACGCACTACGCGCCTTCTGTGCAGCTTGAAGGTTGAGAACCAAGGCATTCAAAGCTTCAGCAAATTCGCAAATCAATGCAGAACCGTGATTCAAATGCCCAACAACCTCGAACATTCGTTCGGACAGGCACTGACTGCCTAGTCGACCGAGCAATAGTCTTGCAATACGCAACCGAACCCTTGGCAGGGCATCCTCGTCGATCAACGCGTAGGCGGCCTGCTGAATTCGATCATGCAAGAATCGCCATTGGGTCGGCGATGTACTTTTGTCTGCCTTTGGATTTGGTGCTGATTGCCCATCTAAGACGACAAAGTGACTACAGTGCATAGACGCAAGTGATTGTTCGCATTCTGCTACACTTGTTTCGCTGATGATCGACAAGGTATCGGCATCGAAGTTGTGTCCAACGCAGGCGGCGAGCGAAAGCAGATTGCGAGTGGGGTCGTCGAGAAGATCAAGCCTTTTTGCATACCAAGAAAAGACGTCTTCGGGATGTTCGAGAGCGATCCCAGCCTTGTCGAGACGCCAACAACGTCCGAGTTCGTGAAACCTCAAAAGTTTGGACTGCAACAAAAACTGCAGATAGGTTTGGACAAAAAAGGGATTGCCCGATGTTCGATCCTGCAAGAAAGTAGCGATTTCGGACAGACCCTCAACTTTGCCGCCCAGTCGCTCCGAGACGAGCAGGCGTGTTTCACTGGCACTCAGGTTCTCTAACTCAAGCGTTGATAGACCCTCCTGTTGAAACCTCAATTCGGCAAGCGTTGTCGAAAATGGATGATCGCAATCCACTTCATCATTGCGATAAGCCGCAATGATGAATAGATAACGAACGGTTTGGCTATGTAGCATTCGAAATAGCTCTTGCGAAGCGCTATCTGCCCATTGCCAATCATCCATAAACAGAACTACCGGGTGTTCTGGTTTGCAAATCGAATCGAAGAAAGCCCGAATGACTTTAGCGAATCGATGTTTGGCTTCGGCAGCGTTGATTTTCTGAATGGGAATTTGTGGACCAATAATGGATTCGAAGGTTGGCTCCAAATCGATGAGCAACTGTGCTAATTCCCCCACTGCCTCGAGGATGGTTGACTGCCATTGTGCTTGTCGAACCAGATTCTCGTTTTGAATACATTTGCAGAACTGGGCGAGAATCTGTCTAAACGCCGAAAAAGGAATATTCTGACCGTACTGGTCGAATTTACCTTCGAGAAAAAAACCGTTTGCGGTGAGCACTTTCGGACGCAACATTCTGGCGAACGAAGTTTTCCCGACCCCTGATTTCCCACTCAACAGTAGGGTCTCACCCTGCCCGCTGCAGACCGACTCAAACGAAGAAAGCACGCCACGTAGCAAGGCTTCACGCCCATAAAGACGATCTGAGTTCCTATGCAAGGGCACGCCGTCCTTATTAGGCAAGCATGGAGCGCAGCAGGGTTCTATGGAAGTGTGCACTAGCAGGTTTGTCATGAAACTCGTTGCCATTTCCTATTGGTTTTGAAGGCATTCGTTGAGATGCGCAACCGCACGCCAATCGGAGCATTTCGAGATCAGCTTATCTTTGTCGATTGGTTTTGAGGCATAGTCGCTACAACCTGCGTCCAAGCACTTGGCGGCATCGTCGGACATCGCGTTGGCCGTCAATGCCAAGATGGGGATCGTGCAGCCCCTCGCTCTCAAATGTCGAGCAGCCTCATAACCATCCATCTCCGGCATTTGCATATCGGAAACGAATAGATCGAATGGCATTGGGTCCAACATTTCGCCCTCCAAAGTGCCGTCCACGGTCATCAATTCAATTGCCAATCGCCCGTTCGCTGCAATCTGCACTTCGGCGCCAGCCTTGCGTAGCACATGTGCGATCAATCGCTGATTATCGGGTCCGTCCTCCGCCAATAAGATGCGCATTCCGTTCAATTTTTTTGGAACCCAGGGGGCGGCGTGGGAAGCGGCGCTAACCTCTGGAGCCGAGGATGAGGTTATAACTCCACTTGCCTGGGCCTGTGAAATCAATGGAGTATTCGTTAGTGATCCGGTTGGGACGGACACCGTAAACGTACTGCCGTTGCCGAATTCGCTGGATGCTACGAGAACACCACCTAGAAGTTCAGCTAAACATTTGCTGATGCGGAGCCCCAACCCTGAACCACCAAACTTGCGGGTCGTGGTGTTGTCTGCTTGGACGAACGCTTTGAACAAATGACTCATCTGGCCGTGCGTCATCCCAATTCCTGTATCAATAACGTCGAACCGGAGTGATCCCACTTCCTTTGCATGGTGAACCACAATCCGCACTCCGCCCTTCTCGGTAAACTTGATCGCGTTACCTACCAAATTGAGCAAAATCTGACGCAATCGAATTGGATCGGTTTGAATAGTCTCGGGAATCGTGGAAGTGAAGTTCACGGTCAATGAAAGTCTTTTTTCTATCGCTCGAACCCGCATTAACGAAATCACATCGTGAATGATCTGAACAGGCTTAACGGGAATGCGTTCAACCTCTAGTTTCTCCGCTTCAATTTTGGAAACGTCGAGAATGTCATTGATGATCTCTAGAAGGTGTTCGCCGTTTCGTCGTATGGTGCTAACATATTCACGATGAAGCGATGATGCCTCGCGATCTACCTCCGTTGCGAGTAAGTCTGCAAACCCGAGAATCGCAGTCATTGGGGTACGAATTTCGTGGCTCATGTTGGCCAAAAACTCGCTCTTGGCACGTCCCGCTCTTTCAGCCTCAAACTTGGCCAACATCAGTTCCGCTGTTCGCTCGACTATCGTTAATTCTACCTTGGCCCGCGTCTCTTCCACTTCCGATTGCCGAATCGCGATAAGGCGCATTTCCCTAACGCCGTGCACACACGCGGCGACCAGGAATACGTCGATGAACAAAACCCACCCCGCATGCTCTGCCCATCGCCACGGACTAGCCATTGCGTCGCCAAAGATCGACTGCGGCTGAAAAGTGCCACGAACGAGATGATCCAATGCCACAACGACCGTAGCGGTCACCAGGACGCGCCAATCGCGATAGATTTTCAAAAACGCTAGCGAGCCAAAAACATGAAAGTGGGTTTCGATACGACCACCGGTTAAGTGTATCAGCAAAGCGCCAAAGAGCATTTGGCCAACGGCTACAACGTGACGGGTCATCGTCCGCCCCGGCATCCAGAGAGTCAGCGCAACGGGCAACGAAACAATAACGCCGCCCAAAAGAACAGCTGCCAACACATGGACATGGATTTGATATTGTGTACCAATCCACGTGTACGGAGTAATCCATATTGCAATTGCAATTCCAGCAATCCACTGCGTTAACATCAATAGACAAAAAAATCGATCGGTCGTTCGAAAGATGTTCTGCCGAAACTCTTCGAGCAAACATTCAGCACGTTGAGAGACGGTGGTTGACGCTTGGTCAGTGTCAACAGGTTGCATTTTCTTTACAGCTTGCATGGCGAAACTCCTCCGCACAGACTTCCCAAATTTAGCAAGGGACAACCGTAAACTGGCGCTACTGTGATTGGCGTGGATCTGTTTTCGAGCAATGCCAAGATGGCCCGCGCCCCAAGGCTTTCACCTGGATGGCCTCGCGAGGCAGTTATTCCACCCGAGAACACCAAGGAAAGGTTGCGTTCATAGAGAAGGACCTGACCGGATGTCGATGCAGCAAATCGCTGCGTTTCGATTCCTCCGAAATCGTATTTCACTAAAACACCTGGAATCGAATGAACTCGCTCAAGCAACGGACCTTTCTCCCAGCCTGCAACGGCCTCGGGTGGGACAACGACATAAACTCTGCATTCAAGTTCAATTTTTCTTGAGCGCAAGAGTATTTCTAATTGCTCTAACGTGGCGTTAGAACATGGACAGTGTGGATGAAGGAATACCAGCATCAACATCCGGTCGCCCATCGACACTGGCCCCTTTTCTTTGGAATAGACCCTTGGAGCGGAAGCTGCGACGCCAGGCTTGGTGTCGTAAGCCCATAGCGAAGCAACGCCATAGGAAACCGTAATTGCCCATAAGCTCAAGGCCACTACAAGAACGAGATGTTTGTCTCGGATGCTAAGCATTCAATCGGAATCCCTAAAACCATGAACGGACTAATCAAACCAGCCCCCAAAGTGGAAGACTTTAGGAGATAGAGAACCATACACGGCAAAATGGAACAAACTTTTACAAAGTTTACGGATTGCATAAATTTTGCCGCTGCATAGCTGAATGTTCCGGACTATCTGAACCGAGGCTAAAGTGCTCGGTTAAAAAAAGAAACAAAGACCGCCTAAGTGACTTCTACAAATTTCCGCTAATAAAGTTCTCGCCTCTACGTCTACCTTGATAGCACGACCTGTTATTCTGCAAACCCATCCCATGACCAAAATGCTCACTTCCCCCCGTCCAACATGAATCATCCGGCACCGCCCGAGGGAATCGCCCACGATTTCCATCAGACTGGCGATGACCATCGATTGTGGCTCCAGACCACGTTCGAGCGGTTGGAACGTCCGCTGATTGCCTATGCCATGCGTTTGTTGGGTGGAAATGTGGAGATTGCTCGGGACTGTGTGCAGGAGAGCTTTTTAAGGTTGTGCCGTGAAAGCCGATCCCATGTCGAGGGACATGTGGACGCTTGGCTTTTCAAAACTTGTCGCAATCGTGCGATGGACCACCATCGCCAGGAGGCTCGAATGATGATCGACTCGGATTCCACCGCGTTGGCAACAGCCACCGCACCCATCGCCGAACCGGCAGGCTTCCTGTCGCAGTGCGAAGAACAGGAGCAACTGCACAACCAAATCTCGCGGTTACCAAGCCGGGAACAAGAGGTCCTGTCGCTCAGGCTCGGCCAAGGGCTCTCGTACAAACAAATCGCTGAAATAACCGATTTGAGCGTTTCGCACGTCGGAGTAATCCTCCACGAGGCAGTGACAAAGCTTCGAGCGGCCATGACCGGCCAGCCTACGTTGAACGCCAACCGATAAGCCACATCCGAAAAGCGACAGCCCAACGGGTTTCTCTTTGCTGTGGGAACGGCGCAAACCGTCCAGCGAGTTGTGTAGTGCCGAGTTGTCGGTGACAGCAAAACACCCACCTTCCATACAAAAAATATTCAACCCAAATCAACACGCCCATTTTTACAGGAAAAGAACCATGACGCAAAATCCAACCAGCAATACCATCGAACCATGGCAATTGACCGCGTATGCGCTAAACGAACTGGACCCGAATGACACCGCCAGAGTCGAACAAGCACTCGAATCCGACGCCGTGTTGCGAATCGAGTTTGAGCAGATTCAACAAACATTAACCGCTGTTCGGACTGCGCTCGCCAGCACAGCAACTAGCGTGACGTTGAGCGAAAACCAATCAGCAACGGTCGCCAATCAGATTGAACAAGTTGTTGCGCCGAAAAACGTAAAGACAAAAATAGCGGCAGCAACGGTGAAGCTTGCAGAACGCCCATTCTATCGTCGTAAGCGGTTTGCCGCGTTGCTTGCTACCGCGGCCGCGATCCCACTTGCGGTAACCTGGATGCCGACCTTGTTTGAGAACGGCGGACCATTCGCAGTCAATGTTGCTGGCCAGGCGCTGCCCAGTTCGTCTTATTTGAACCGTGATGTGCAGTATTTTCCAGAATCGGCAGGTTCTCGAAATGCGGATCTAAAGACAGATATTGTTCAGCCCAAGGACGAGTTGAGTATTGCGCATGCTGCGAGAAAGCAAATTGCAGAGGAAAAAGAAACTGATTATGCAGAAAGCAATCAACCGGCCAGCATTGTCCCCTCCAACGATGCCATCACTGCTGGAAGCGGACTAATCGGTGATGTTGACCTTTCCTTCGTCCCTGAAATGGGCTTGGTGATCATCAAGGGAGGCAAGGGAGATGTTCAGCGAGTTCAAGAAGTAGTCGATGGCATTAAGAAGAATGAGGGTATTGTCGGTAATGCTGCAATTGAATCTGCCGAACGTCGTATTCGTGTGAACGAGGCAACCGATGTCGCAAAAAACGATTCAAAGCCGAGTGCTCCATCAAGCAGTCCCGGGGCTGCCGGCAGCGGAATGGACACTACGCCATTCGACCGCATTGACTCCGTTGCGGAATTAAAAAAGCAAGCCAGCGAAAAGTACGCAACGATCGTCGAAACGAAGGTCGGCGTTTCCGATGGCGGCACGATCTTGCTTGGTGACATCAAACGCGAACGCGAGAAGTTAAACCCGGCCCCGGGCGAACAAGCGCCTGGCAAAGCAAACATAAGTAAGTTGAGCTCGGGGCTTACGCCAAGAATCATTGTCTCTGACGCGGAGGAGGCTCTAGGGTTAGTTGCCAATTCCATTGACGGAAAACTGTCTGAGAATCGTGGTGTTGGTGGTGGCGGGGGGGCAAGTGGTTTGAGCGGCGGCGGAATGAGATTAGGAGTTCCTACTGCTTCTGATCCAAAACTCGCTGTTGCTGAGTCCCTATCTTTCCACGACAAACGACTTCGTGACACGGATTCTTTTCAGCTAGAAAGAATCCCTGAAGAGTTGCGTCAAAACGCTCCTCATCTCTTCAGAGCTGTCGCTCCAGAAAAATCCGGTACGGACCGATTCGAAAAGATCGTCGAAACGCCATTTGTTGAAACGCAAAAGGCGCCGCTGTCGACCTTCTCCATTGATGTCGATACGGCTTCTTACAGCAAGATCCGGCAAACGCTCATGGAAAGCCATCGCCTGCCGAGCCCGAGCATGGTGCGAATAGAGGAAATGGTGAACTACTTCGAGTATGGATACGCTGGCCCTCAAGAC
>JANMNR010000019.1:0-9885 GCA_031368325.1 Pirellula sp. | reverse complement strand
CAGCGATTTGCCGATGAAGTAGGCGACGCTTTTTTTGTTGGCGACGCCCATGACGACAAAACGCTTTTGTTCGACCTGCAAATAAGTCATGGTTGCTTAAGCTGATAATCTGCGTTGGAGGGTTATCGTGGTGAACGGCCTTTGCCGCCACCCTTTTTGCCTTTGGGGGCACCGAACGATCTGCCGCCAGCTTTCTTTCTAGACGGTCCGCTTGATCGAGTGGTAGTCGCTCCGCCACCGAAGCCTGACCGTGGCCCGCTTGTTTTGGTAACGCCGAAGCCGGATCCCGTTTTCGCCGCGCCTTTGGCTGGACGTCCAGAACTCGGTCTGCCTTTCGGAGCTCCCGTACGAGAGGCAGAACCGGCTTTTCGTCCAGAGGGACCACCCTTTCTGTTCGACTGACTGTTGGGGCGTCCTCGAACTCCGCTGTTCGGTCCTGTTGGTCGGCCAACTGCCCTTTTGCCGGGCACAACTGGCGCGTCGTCGTTCGCAGAAGTTCGTCGCGTCGATAGCCGCGCTGGCCTTGGCCCGCGATCAGCGCCACATGTTTGTTGAGGCTTTTTTCGAGTGGATCTAGGTTGCGCGGTGGCCGGAGCGTTTTCGCTATCCTCGAAATCGTCCTCTTCGAAATCCCCATCTTCTAAGTCATCGTCGTCGTCGAAGCTTTCAAAGCCCATGCCAGTCGCATCAAACTCGTCGTCATCGAAGCCTGCATCGCCGGACGTGCCCTCGTCGTCGTCGCTGTAGCTGATAACTTTGCCCCGACGGACGTTTCCATCCAGCGAGGGTCCCGAGTTCTTGACGAGCACTGAGTCCTGGAAGCCAGAATCTTCCTCTTCTTGGTCTTCTGGCTCGCTGTACGGGTTTTCGGACAATGGGGGCAATGAATCCATGTCATCATCGCGCCGAGACTTCTTTTTGACCTTCTGGCTTTTCGTTTTTCCTGGTTGCTCGGATTCGATGGGAGGCGAGGATTTTGCAACGACCTCGAGTCGATCTTCAGGCGCATTCAAACCGACGCCGTTCATTTCTGCCGAGCGACTTCGATCCTTTTCTTTACGTTGGATCTTTTTGTCACGCTTGATCTCTTCGACAGCGTTGTAGAGCTGCACAACTTCTTCTTGTGAAAGCGGTCGATAGCTTCCCTCGGGCAGCGTTGCGAGTCGCAATGGGCCGATGGCAAGTCGACGCAGCGTGATGACCTTATGCCCAAGGCGCGCTAGAACGCGTCGTATTTCGCGGTTCTTTCCTTCGCTCAGCGTAATCTCGATTTCGGTACAGCCTTTACGAACACGCCTGATCTTGGCACCATCCACGCGAGCGAATCCCTCGGCCAAATAGATGCCACGTTGCAGGCGCCGCATGGAGTCCATCTCAACTTGTCCCGCGACAACAACATAGTAGCTCTTCGGTACACTGTTACGAGGGTGAGCTAAACGTTGAGCCAGCTCGCCGTCGTTTGTCAGAAGGATCAGTCCAGTACTGGACGAGTCCAACCGCCCAACCGGAAAAAGTCGGTTTTGTCCCGGCACGAGATCGATTACACGCGGTCGGCCTTCTGGGTCGCTGTTCGTGCAAAGTACTCCTGCGGGTTTATTGACCGCATAATAAAGTGGCCGATGTCGCTTAAGAGGCTCGCCATCGACTGAGATCTTTGAGGTGTCTGCGTCGACCTTGACGCCGACTTGGGTAATCGTCTTGCCGTCGATTTCGACCCGACCGTCCGTGATGAGTTCATCCACTTGGCGACGGGAACCTAAGCCTGCGGCCGCCAAGAGTTTGTTAATACGCTGTTCACCTGTAAGTACGGACGGAGTCTCAGTACGTGGCCGCTTTGGCTTTGACATAGCAATTCTATCATTTCAACAAAGAACTCAAAAACACGATCGTGCAACCGCTCAAAGATCGGTTGGCAGCGTCTCACGACGCAGCAACTCTAGCAAAAGCACCCCTCGTGGCGAGCTGATTTCGAATTGAAAAAGCTCGGCGGATGATAGGCTCGATCACTGTTTAGGAACGAGCATCATCAGGAAGTGGGGGTGTCGTATCTGCTAGCCCACAACTGCAAGCCAATTACTCTAGTTTAAAATCCCACGAATTGTCAGGGCCAAAATCGTGGGGGCGATCGTTTTTCTTTTCACACCAACACTATTTCGCGACGGTTGATCTGCGGTGATCTAGAACCCACCGGGCGAGCGAGACGTCACCCTCGACGCCGATCTTTTCGAGAATTCGTTGGCGATGACGCGAAACGGCTTGAAAACTCGTTCCAAACTCCGCTGCAATGTTCTTCATAGAATTGCCCGCAACCAAGAGTTCCATCACTTCGTTTTCCTTGTTGGTGAGCTTCTTTAGCTTTACCTTCGCAGCTTGTTTGGCAATATCAGCTTCATGAGCCTGCTGGCTAGCTGTCAAGCATTCTTTGACACGTGTAATCAATGCCTCAGTCGGCACCGGCTTTTCCATATAGTCGAGAATCCCCGACTTGAATGCGGTCGCGCAAGAAGCCACTTCACCGAATGCCGTCACGATGATGGTCGGAATCGTCCAACCTAGTTCCCTGGTCTTGTGATAAAGTTCCAAACCGGACATTCCCGGCATATTCAAGTCGGTGACGATGCAACCGATTGGCTGTTCGGTCCGTCCCTCTAAAAACTTTTCAGCGGACTCGAATGTACTTGCGGAAATTCCATGGACGGTAAAAAGGCATTCAATTGAACTTCTTGAGCCTTCATCGTCGTCAACTACAAACACGGTTGGGTTGGACATCGTGCAGTTTCCTCTGTGCGGTTTGACCGCAAATTGTTTTTGGGCCTGTTGGCTGGGAGTGTTTTGGATCGCATGCATTCGGTCAATGCACACACAACAATACGTGGGCGGGAAGTTCGTATTGAATAATACTACGCACTCGAGCAATTCCAAGCCCTACGGGAAGGGTTTTTTTATGAAAAGCGGGTTATTTAGTAAATTTTTTAACCACAGAAAAACAAGCAACCCCCCATTCAGCGTATTCGACCTATTCCTAAGATCGGTTCCTTCATCTTGCCTTCAGTTTGGCACTTCTTTTAGTCTGATTCTTCTGTATTCCATCTGCCCTCGATCACCTTCAAGCCCGATCGGCCCCGTAGGCGGAACAACCAGAGCTGCTTCCAAAACCTCTCCATTGCATGTGCAATGTGCCACGCCACCCTCGACTGTTACCTCCAGCTCATTCCAATCCTGAGGCTTGTACTTTTTAAGGGATTTGTATGGGCCTGCAAGCGGATAATCGCGGCATTGAAGTTGAGGTTTTCGGATAAAAACACCGCTGTCGGCGTTCGGGGTCGCGCGAAATTCAAGCTTCAACACGAAGTTAGATGGGAACTCTTTTGTGGTCCAAAGCTGCTGAACCCGTCTTCCTTCGGGTGGCGTGGTAACCACCAACCGTCCATGCATGGCAACGTAACGCCCGTCTGACGACATTGTTTTTCCATCAAACGCGATCGACTCCGTCGCTGGTGCCTTTGGCAAAAACCGCCAACCAGTCAGGTCTCTTCCGTTGAATAGACTGGTGAAGCCCGGTTCCAATTCGAATGGCTCCTCTGCGGTTTCCATAAAGCCGAGTGTCGCGAGAAGCGGTCGGAGCGAAGCGGCCCATTTCGCATACCCAACTTCGTTCAAATGCAATAGGTCTGGAAATTCGTCAAGCCTTGCATCGCCGGCGTCATTGGCGTACAGCGTAAACATGTCCAAGACTGTGATTTGCGCGTCACCTTTGACAGATTGCTCTATCAATTTGTTAGTCGCTTGTATCTTGGCTGTAGGACGCCGCATGGACTCTGAACTAGGAAAAATCGTGCAAAGAACAATTGGCATCTTTGCATTGTGCGTTTTCAATTCCTTAATGATGGCTGATACGTTGGCTGCGATCGTCGCCGGTTCCGCTCGCTCCTCAAGATCATTCGTGCCCATCAACATTACGACACATGTTGGGTTCAAGCTCAATACATCGTCCTTGAGCCGAATCAGCATTCCGCGTGTAGTATCGCCACTTATTCCTCGATTTGCGATCTTTACCCCTGGGAAGAAACGGCTCAAATCAGGCCACCCTTGCGTAATCGAATCGCCAAGAAGGACGACGGATTTCTGATCTGCAGTTACAGATTCTGACCAACCCTTTCGTTTCGAATTCCACAGTTCCCGAAACCAGTCCGCTTGCCGAAGGGGTCCAACGCCAGGTTGCCCATCCGATGATGCGGGCAATTCGAGCTTGGATTTGTCGACAATACTTTTCTCCTGCGCATCGCACACCGGATTCCAAGAGAGAAGGAACGAAACGACGGGAAGCAACCAAAATTTTCGCATGGGATAAAACTGCATGTTGTGAGAAATCGGATGGACAAGAGTAATCCTAGTATTTTAGTCGAAGCGTGACGACTGTGCACTGTTGCTAAACAGATCGCGTGTTGCGTTATCGAAACGAGTGCTTCGTGACACCTTTAAACAAGGGTTGCGTTGAACCCGTATGACGTACTTCGAATCAGTCGTTGCCAAAGTTTGTCGACGGGTTGGATGTCCGTCGTACTCTAGAAACTAGCTTTGACGACGCACTAGAACGTGGCTCGCTGTTTGACCACACCGCCCTTTGCATCCAGTACGGGAACGGTCACGATGAACGCTTTGGGATCGATACGTTTCACAATGGACTCAAGTTTTGTGATTTCCAATCGGGTTATTACACAAAAGAGGGCGTCCTGTTCCGAACCGCTGTACCCACCCGTGGTCTTGAAATGGGTAACACCTCGATGTAGATCCTTAAAAATAGCGTTTTGGATCGCGTCGCGTTCTCGAGTCAGGATCATCACTCCATTGTAGGCTTCGAATCCATGAAGCAAGTAATCGATCGTTTTCGAAGCCGCCAGATAAGTGAGCATGGAATACAGAGCTGGCTCCACGCCCAAAAAGAGGGCGGCGACCGAAAAGATGACAACATTGAGACCAAGGATCACTTCACCCACCGTTGCAAAGCTTCTGGAGCTCAGCATCAAAGCCAATATCTCGGTCCCGTCGAGAACAGCACTGCAACGGATCGCGATTCCAACTCCAGCCCCGACAAAGAAGCCGCCAAAGACGGCGCTAAGAAGTTTGTCCGAAGTCACCGCGGGCAAGGGCAAAATGGCCACAGCAATCGCCAATCCCAAAATGGCGATTCCGCTTTGAAGGGCAAACGATCGGCCAATGAATCGATACGCAATTACCACGAAGGGAACGTTGACCGCAAGTAACCAAATGGGTAGCGGGACACCTGTGATCCCAGCCAGCAACATGGATATGCCTGTGATTCCGCCATCAATGAAGTGGTTCGGTAGCAAAAAGCAATTGAGCCCGATAGCTGCAATGAAAACACCTAGTGCAAGCACCAACAAATCAAAAACTTGCTTTTGCATTTCCCGGTCATTCGTTTGTGGAGAGTCGGAATAGTTGCAATCCATCGTACCTCCGTAATAACCCCTTACAAACGTCTAATCGGTAACGAGTAGCTAGAAGCCTCGCTGACGCCTACAATGAGTCGTTTTGTCCTTGAATCGCCAGCGAGCGATCTTTCGGGCAAGCGATGCTGACGCGTCGCTAGAGTGTCAGATTTACTTTGATGTTGGAAAGTGCAATGAATGGCCATTGAGTGGACTACAGAAAACGCCTCCCAGGAATGGCTCAATACGTGGACTCACGGTGCCGGCTTTCTTTTGAGCATACCTGGTGGCTTTTTTCTGATCCGACTTGCACAGGAAAGGCACCAAGACCTAGTTTGGTCGTGCATAGTCTACAGCTTAAGCCTAGCAGCTTTATATCTTTTCTCAACCTTGTCCCATGCTGTCCGTGAGCCAAGCTGGCGGCATCGCATTCGAACACTTGATCAAGGTTTTGTGTATTGCTTGATCGCTGGTACGTTTACACCGTTTATCTGCTCGTACCTTGATGGCTCATTTCGCACAGCGTTGTTGTTATTTGTGTGGCTTGCCGCGGGAGCAGGTTTTTACTCAAAAGTATTTTCAAATCATCGCATCAACAACATGGCATCGCTCTCCTACATACTGCTGGGCTGGGTACCGGCGATGATCCTCTTTGGCTACGTTTCTTGGTCTTGTTTTGCTACTATGATTTTGGGGGGAGTGCTTTATACCGCCGGAGTTGCGTTCCTGCAGAATGACCATCGTTCATTTTATTACCACGCGACTTGGCATATCTTGGTCGTTATCGCAAGTCTCTGCCACTACATTGGAATCGTCGCTTTTGCTGTTTTGCAGTGGGATAGGGTCTAAAGTTTTGCACTTCACTCGGTGCCGTCCTTCGCCTTTTTCGTTCACTCCTGCTGCGGCGAATGACTTTCTTCGTCGTCAGCGAGTTCCTCGTCGGGCTCGGTTGCGATCGCTTCGTTAAAAAGATATCGGACTACGATTGTGGCATATGCGCCACGCTGCAAAACGAAGCACAATTTCAACGACTGGAAGTTTGGATTCAGTGAGTCTGCTTCCCATTCAAACGTAAAGTCTTTTGCATGCAACCATGCAGGCCGCAACCCCTTGGAAAAGAATGTGTCGCGAGGATACTTGAGCCGCATCTGTCGGACATCCATTTGCAAGGGCTTTAAGATCTCCTCGAGGCTCGCAAATGTTCCCGACGGCCAATCGTGTTGCCTAGCCGACGGCAAGGGCAAATCCAAGTCGTAAATACTCGTATTGCCGATCGTGCACTCGAATTTAGAAACTGGAATTGCCAGCGGCCCACACAGCGAATCCAACCGATCGAGAGTCGCCGTCCCTGCGTTTTCAATAATGAGCTGACTTAGCCACTTGTTCCACACCCAGCTTTGAAACGCGGACACATAGATGCCCCGGAGGTCTTGGCGAATTAACGCCACCGCCCGTTTGAAATCGGTTGGATGATCGCAAAGATAAGTGACGATGCTGCGCCGATGAGAGCGATCCAGAATCGCCTTGCATTTGATCCAATCTCCCCAGTAGTCCCTCAGAATCTGTTTTTGTTCCTTTTCGCGAGGCCGGTCGTGAAGATTGGGTTCGGCCATCGACAGGAACAACGCGCGTTCATAGTTGGTCAAGCACCAGGGAACGGCAATCAACTCGCCGCAAAAGCCAATTGAGCCAAAGCGTTGGTCATCGAAATAATTGACAACCCCCATCTGCTGTATGAACTTGCATCGGTCTGTTAACGCAGGCACTTGATCGGCCGTAACACGTCGCAATCGGATCTCAAATCGATTGGCTGCGATGTCTTTTGCGTGGTACGGATGTGATATTTGACCGAGATAATCCAACTGAAAGGATTTGTCGGTGAGACCGGAATGAGGCCCGCGAAAAATCGTCAAATACTGAGTTGTATCCGCGTGCCGATCCTTCAACCCGCCATAGCTCAGGTCCTTTCGGGACAACTGCCACTTGTGCAAGATATACTGCATGGCTTCGGGGGTGCCCAAGCCGCACTTGTCCAATCGATACAGGCCAAACGGCCCTTTGGTAGGGCGAACATCTGTGATTTCTTCGACCCGAAAGTCCTCGGGCAGCGTTTTCAGTTTCATTAAAGAGCGATTATTTGCGGACGGATGAATCAGTTTAGTCCGGAAAGCTTAATCGAAGCTCGGGGAAATAGCACTTCTGTACTTGCATTTCCCACGAACTAGCCCGCCGGACGTTCCGCTGACGACGGCTCAATATCCGCCGGCCGTCGAGAAATCGCTATAGGTATTGAATTCCTCGTGGCGATTTCCGATCTTGTTCAAGAATCGGGTGTAATCGCTTTCCCAGACCAATTCAACATCACCGACGGGGCCATTTCGTTGCTTGGCAATGATGATTTCTGCTTGGCCTGCGTACTGTTCGGCGTCCGCTGAGCCGCGATGATAATACCCCTCGCGGTGAACGAACATGACCACGTCCGCATCCTGTTCGATCGCACCGGATTCTCTCAAATGGCTAAGCTTTGGCCGGTGGTCCTTGCCTTCCTCCGATTGCCGATTGAGCTGTGACAGGCAGAGAATCGGAACGTCCTGCTCTCTCGCCAACATTTTGAGGCGACGAGCCATTTTGGCAACTTGTTCTTGGCGGGGATCCTTCGGATTATCTGGGTCCAGCAGCTGTAAGTAGTCGATGACGATCAGACCGATTTTGCGTCCGTTTGGTTTGCGCATCTCTTGTTGCGAGATGCGACGGGCAACGGCCGCAACCTCGCTGACCGTGCGGCTGGGTGCATCGTCGATGTACAACGGAGCCTTGCTAAGCTTTGCAGCGTTGGTCAACAGCCTCTTGTGATCATCTTGAGAAATCGTGCCAACTTTGAGACGTTGGCCGTTCACTTTGGCAGCCGAACAAAGCAAGCGGTCGACCAACTCGATCGCGTTCATTTCGAGGCTAACAAAGAGCGTTGGCGCGTTTTCTTTCATCGCCACTTGTTCGGCGATATTCATGGCAAATGCTGTTTTTCCCATACTTGGACGAGCGGCCAAAATAATCAGTTCGCCATTGTGCAGGCCACCAGTCATTTCGTCGAAGTCGGTGAAGTGCGTGAGCACCCCGCTCTGCAATTGCTCCCCCTTCATTCGTTGGTCCACTCGCGTCATGGCGGACACAAGAACTTCTGAAACCGAGTGGGCGGTATTTGCCGTTCGGTCGTCCTGGATACCAAATATCTTTTGTTCGGCTTGTGAGACGAGCTCCTTGGCGTCGGAGCTTTCATCGTAGGCATCCGACAATATCGAGGTCGAGGCGTCAATCAGCCTGCGAAGCGTCGCTTTGCTTCTTACGATCTGCGCGTAATATTTGGCGTGAGCCGCATTGGGGACGCTGTTGGCGAGTTTTGCAATGTAGCCCATACCGCCGACAAGTTCATAGTCGCCTGCGGTCTTGAGGTCAGCGACAAGCAGCGTCGGGTCCATTTTGCGACCGGTCTCGAACAGATTCATCATCGCCGTGTAAAGCTTGCGATGGGCATCATCGTAGAAGTCGGACGAGCGTAATTCTAACGCGAGTTCGTTGGCGACGTCAGGATTGAGAATTAAGCTGCCGAGGATCCCCATTTCGGCCGCCAAATCAAACGGCGGAGCCTTGTCGAGGACGTTGGTTGCGGCGGGTTTCTTTTTCTTTTTAGACGGATCGTTGCTCTGGAAACTGTTTTGTTCGGACGCCATAAGAATCACCTACCTTGACGAGGACTCCATTGTGTCGCTGCTGCTTCAACGACGGTCCGCATTTTACCGATTCGGTGCCTGCACGCGAGAGTAAGCTAGATTTAGTGCCCAAGGCTAGGAAAACACTAAACTTACGAATCCGTCTAAATCTATTGACAAACGTTCAACGCTCGTTGCGGCAACTCCGTGCACGAGCGTTAGCAAAACGTTCTAAAGCGATCCAAATTGGGGGTTACTGAATGTATTTCTAAAAGCGCTCGCCGCATTGCGGGTTTAACGGATCACTGCGGCTTAAATACTACCGTCGCTAGCGGCGGCAAGTTCAACTCGATCGAGGCTGGTCGACCGTGATGCGGGATCGGGTCTGCCGTCAGCCCTGGGAAATTGCCAATATTCGTTCCAGCATAATGGATCGAGTCGCTGTTAAACACTTCCTTGTAGAAGCCAGCCTTTGGCACTCCCATTCGATACTTACGCACCACAGGAGTAAAGTTGCTGCAAACAACCAAGAAGTCGTTCGGATCTTTAGCCTTGCGAAGGTAACCCAAAACGCTGTCTTGAGCATTCATGCAATCGATCCACTCAAAACCATCGGAGGTGAAGTCCAGTTCGTACAACGCTGGTTCGCGTTGCACGAGATGATTCAAGTCCGAGACGAGTTTCTGCATGCCACGATGCGTGTCCCAGTCGAGCAAGTCCCATTGGAT
>JANMNR010000004.1:0-6362 GCA_031368325.1 Pirellula sp. | reverse complement strand
AAGCATTTGGCCTGCATCGCATAGCAACAAAACTTGACCGTTGCCGTATCGACCTTTCTTCCACTGACGTTTGCCGGTCGCTAGATCCACACACGCAAAGATATTACCGTCGAATCCGTAAAGGCTTCCTTGGTACTCGACGAAATCGTTGAAGTCAGGTTTCATGTCGCGCGAGGCCCACTCTTCCTTGATGTCCCACTGCTCGCCATCCCGAGAGACGGCGAGGCGTTTGGTGCCTTCGCCTAAGCTATTCGCTAATAGAATGGAGTTGCCAAGGACCAATGGTTGGAGTGTTCGGTAGTTCGTGCTTGGCGAGTCGAATTTCCATATTGTGCTACCGTCTTTTGCATTGATGAACTGTAGCCCAGCGTTGGTTTCCATGAGAACGCCTGACGTCCCTTCTAAGCTGGCTGATTGAGCTGAGCTATAGCTGTGGTCACCCGAGGCCGTTGACCACCTAGGTTCACCAGTGACTGCGTCATAAGCCAAAACGCCTTTGTCCTCCGGACCGCCTGCGTGGACGATGACCACGCCATCCGTTACTAATGGCGACGAAGCAAATCCCCACATAGGTGGCTTTCGCTTTGAATCAACTTGGATATCTCGTTCCCAAATCTTGGCTCCGGTGTTTGCGTTCAAACACGTTAATATCCCGTTTGCTCCTAATGAAAAAAGTCCCTCGTCCGCAATGGTGGGAGTAGCCCGTGGACCAGCACCTGCGACTGACTCCCAGAATCGACTTACGTACTCGTATTCCCAAACGGTCTGGCCGGTTTTGGCATTCAAACAAACAACGGCTTCCTTTTCGCCCCGTTGCTCTTGAGTGAACAATCGGTTGCCAGCAACAGAAAACGAGGACCAACCTGGGCCGATGGGTGTTTTCCAAATGAGCTTCGGTGGTGAAGCGTTCCAGTCTTCGCTCAGTGAGACCCCCAACAGTTTTCCATCCCGCGAGGCGCCGCGAAAACTAGGCCAAACTGCCGAGGAGAGTTTAACCGCCGGCTCGTTCGACTCAGGACTCGCCTCAAATTTTTTGTTGGACCGGCTCTTTAAATAAATCTCTTCGGCTGTGGATTCCCAACGCCAGGAGAGATCCGCAACAAACTTCCCAGAAACACCCTCGGACTGCAATAAGTCCCAATAGCCGAATCCGATCACGGAACTGACGATCGCCACCGGTAGTCGCAAGGCTGATTGATTGGCCAAAACGATCAAAGGAACCGCAAATGCTCCGAAGCCGAACGGAATTTGGAAGATGATGACACTCATTCCCTGCATCGTAAAATGACAAAGAGAACTGGCTACCACTCCTATGATCGATACTGCGACGAACCCGATGATTTTCTCTTTCCACGTGGCTCGACTAGCAACGACCCACCAAAGCAAAATGAGCAAGCCGAGGGCAGCGGGCCCCATGAAGCCTAGCATAAAGACGCCCAAACTAGGAGACTCAAACAAATCAGGCAGTTTGCGAAGCAATACCATCGACACCACCAAGATTGCCGCCGGCCACCACCGCAAAGCAAGTTGCTTTGGGCTGGTAAAGTTAGGTGCATTCGTTTGTTCGGAATTCTTCATTTTGTTTTCTTCTTTGGTTTACGTTTTTTCAGGGCCGGAACAATTGAGGACCATTGTTCTACTCTGTTTTTCTACTTGCGAGCGTCAGCTAGACGCCATAGATACCAGGCACCAACACTGCGGTACGGTTGCCAGGAATCGGTCCAGGCTGCGAACTCGGCCTTTTTTGGCATGTCTGTCAGATCATAGAGATGCTTGAGGCCGGCGCGAACGCCAAAGTCATCGACCGGCATGACATCCAACCTTCCCATTGTGAAGATCAATAGCATTTCCACCGTCCACTTTCCGATGCCTCGCAACTCGGTTAGCTTCTCTACCAACGACTCGTCGCTCATGTCGTTGGCGGCCTCTCGGCTAGGAACATCTCCCTGAAGAGCACCCTTTGCAATTCCCTGAATCGCTGTCGTCTTGGCAGCTGAAAAACCACATTTGCGGAAGGACGGCGCTCGCATGCGGGATAGCTGAAGTGGCGTCGGGAAATCTTGGTTGGGAAATCGAGCCGTCATTCGACGAAGGATGGACTCGGCGGCTTTGCCGTGCAACTGTTGATGTGCGACGGCCCGCACGAGCGATTCAAACGGTTCGCGGTCCCAAACAGGTTCAAGTTCGCATCGCCCCACCTCTGCGATCCAATCGCTCAACTTCGGGCAGGCGGAGGACAAGTGCTTCTCCGCGGCCCGAAGCTTTTTATTGAATGATTTTTCCATGACGACCATCTTTTCTACTAACTCCTCGAGCCAACCTCACGGTTCGCTTAATCGATTACTTTGCTGAGGCCGGCTTGAAATTTCTCGGTCAGCCAGCCATTGGGTTCCAAACCAACGGAAAAGCGAAGTGTACCGCCGTTTATCCCAAGCGACTCAAGTTGTTCCTCGCTATAGCTGCGATGACTCGTCGAAGCGGGATGGCTAAGTGTCGTTTGGGCTTCACCTAACGTTGGACAAAACGGAATGTCGGCGGCCACCGCGGCAATGAATCGTTGTGCAGACCGCAAACCACCATGAAGTTTCAAGGTTAGCATATTACCAAAGGAACCATTGAATTGCTTGCGTGCAATCAAATGATCGCAATGCGACGGCAATCCCGGATAGTCCAAGAGGCTAATCGCTGGGTGGCCCTCCAGGGTTTTTGCAAGTTCAAAGGCGGAGGTCGCAGCATGGGCCATGCGGACTGGCAGTGAAGCGAGTCCGCGTTGGGTCAACCAACAGTCGAGCGGGCTGCTGGTCATCCCAAACGAGACCATCGTTTGGTGGATGCGATCCCATACGGCTTTTCGTCCGCACAGTAGACCAAGCATGGCATCTGCATGTCCGCAAACAAACTTGCTCAAGCTCTCCATGACAAGATCCGCACCCAATGTCAAAGGTTGGCATAGCACAGGAGTTGCAAAAGTATTATCTACGACCACCACAGTACCGACCTCCGACGAAGCCTGTCCTCCATATTGATGCGCCAGTCTAGCGATCATCTCTATATCGGGGACATTCAGTCGAGGGTTGGTGATGGTCTCGATGATCACCATTCGAGCTGGCTTTCGAAAAGCATGAAGCCACGCGCTTGGGTCAGTCACGTTAACGTCTTCAATCTCGATCCCCCATCGTCCTAAGTCTTTCTTGAAAAAGAAAGATGTTCGCCCATAGACTGGCTGCCCGAGCAGTACACGATCGCCTGGCTTGAGGATCGCCATGGCGGCAATCGAAATGGCGCTCATTCCCTGGGCGGTCACGACGGATTCCTCTGCAGCATGTACCACCCTCAGTGCCTCGGCCAGCGAGGTGGCGTTGGGGTGTCCTTCGCGGCGGTAGACGAATCCGGGCGCCGTCCCAGCAAGCAACGCGTCGGCTTGTTCGGTGGATTCCATTCGCCACACGCCGCTTAAATGCAAAGGCGCCGTTTGCGGTTGGCTTTTAGGAAATCGAGAAATCACGGGGTCTGGATGTTGGTATCGCACATCGTCAAGCGGCGTTTTGTTTTTTCCGGTCATGTTTTTCCTTGAAGGTTCGTTGGGCAACTCCATCATAGACCAGGTGGTGTCGAACTCCAATCGCGTTCAGAATTCCACTCTTTTGCTGGCCAAACCCCTGTTGGCACGTAACAATGGCTGCCAAGGGTGTTATCCCGGCGTAATCCAACTGCTCTGCCAAACTCATCATCTCGCGCAATGCCAACCACATCGATACCAGCCTCCGTACCCAGCCCATCCGATGGGCAGTCAGTAAAGTCGCGGAGCATGGAACGCATTTTCGGCGGAATATCGCTAAAGACCCTAGAAGCTTTTTGCCGCCGAATGTCGATGGGGCTCAAGTCTGGAGTGGATCTACTTCGGATCTTGGGGCTGGAAACGAAGGCCGGCTCGGCTCGTCATCGCGAGGTGGCCCAAAACATGATCGATGCACTTCGGAACGGGAATACGCTTGCCGAATCCATGGCGCAGCAAGGCTATTACTTCCCAGGATTATTGGTCAAAATGGTCGATGCGGGGGAGCATGCGGGAGGGATGGATCGAACGTTCCGCGAAATGGCCGACTACTATCAAGACCTCAAACAGACTCGCTCCGCGTTTTTATCTCAGATTACGTTTCCGGTCATTCAATTGGGACTGGCGTTTTTGATCGTTTGTGGCGCCATTCTTATCAACGGATTCTTTAAGGCAGGTTCCCCGCAGGACAAACCTTTCGATTTGACTGGAGTCGGATTGCGGGGTGTCCCTGGGTTAATGGTCTTCTTGAGTTTGTCGACAGTTTTTTTTGGCACGATGGCAGTTGTCGCTTTTGGCATTTGGAAGAATTGGTTTGGTTGTCATAAAACATTAGTTCCGCTCGTGCGAAATGTTCCCGTCATCGGAACGGTTCTCACCACAACAGCCTTATCGAGGTTGTCGATGACACTCTCCTTGATGTTAGGCGCTGGCGTGGATGCCAAACGCAGCGTCCGCGACGCGCTGCTGAGCACCGGCAATTACTACTATATTGCTGGAATCGAAAAATCCATTTCGGAGATTGTGAAAGGTAAGTCATTTGCGGAAGCGCTCGATGCACCCAAGTTGCTTCCGGACGAGTTCATCCAGAACGTGGAAGTGGGCGAAATGAGCGGCTCAGACAGCGAGTCTCTGGAAAGAATGGCGGTAGTCTATCGTGAGAAAGCGCAAGTCGCATTAAAGCAGCTGGCTGTCGTTTCAGGATTTGCAGTCTGGTTGTTCATTGCCGCCGTTATCATCACCGCAATCTTCATGATCGCTATGCAATATATCCAGGTGTTAACTGATCTGACGAACATGAAGTAGTGCTATCTTCGCCGTTGGCAGATCTGTCGCTTCACCGTCGCCGTTGGCTCCGGGTCAAACGAGGAGCACTATGAACACGACGACAACGAGGAGCATCTGGCCTAGTATGGATGCAAGGACGACGCAGTGCTTAGGGTCCTAACTCCGGAGGTGCATTCCATCGCCCAATCGCGTGGCCAACCAAGATTCCACCCAAGTAAATTGGATTTGAAAGCCTTGGAAAGACATATCCGCCTGCATTGCCCAGGTACGTTCCATACGCCGGATAGAGCGTAAAGTACGCTTCTCTTTCAAGTGGGCGTTCGCCGCGAAACTGGACATAGGACAGCACGTCATTGGTTGCGACGCGTTCATGCCACAATGGGACGCCGGGCAGGAGGTACAACGCCGCATAGTTTCCTGGGCGTTTTCGATTGGAAAAGTCTTTTGCGTGTGCCGCTTCATGAAATGCCAGAGCCGGCACGTCACTGTAAAGATGGATCGTGCCTGTGTACGGGTTGTAATGATCCCCGCCGAACAGCCTGCCAGGAACGACCGTCTCACCGAGCACTGTCACAGCGCCAAAAGTGTATCGCCACGGCCAGGCTACAGAAGTATTCCGAGTCAGCCGTCGCCAATCGTCACCGGGCCGATACTGATTTAGGCGAACCTTGATATCGCTCAGACCGTTGGCTTCTAAATACTCGGCCATTAACGCCTCTGTTTCTGGCGAGATACGATGGTTCTCGACTTTTCGATTCCAAAGCATGAGTTTGGAGGGAATACCCCAGACCCAGCCAAATCCGTCGATGATGCGCCGTGGCTTGCCTCGCTCAAATTGTGTTTCACCGTCGGCAATTAAATTCGCAGGGATGTTGTTGCGAACCACGGTGATCGACTTGGGCTCGAGGACCTTGCAACCGCTCAACAAGACCATTGCTAGTAGCAACGCGAGTCCAGATCTCAATTTCAGAGCCCTTTGCCAACCGTGAATGTTCTGCCTGTTTGTTGCCATAGTTCTGCGAGAAAGCCTAACACGAAGGGCTAGTGGTTCGGGCATAAAATCGCAAGCTCGCGCGTCGCGTGACATGTCATAGGGAAAATACCAAAGTCTTTCCCTTGGACGCTAGCGAGGATTCTCTAGGTATCAACGCATGATTTCTCAAATGAATCACAGCTACGATGTTACAACAGCAGCTTTTGCTAGCAATGAAACGCATGAAAGGATCGGATTTTTCGTTACGCTTTACCTAAACCGATTCAATTTCAAGCACCGTCAGTTCCGATACTAGCTGCACAACCCGATTTCATACGATCGACTGGATACCCCAATACGATCGTGAAAAGCCTTAGTGGAACGGTGGAAGAGATTATTATGTCCGTGTTGCAAAGAACGATTCGAATGTTTGTGTTGGCGGCTTTAGCCGTCGCTGGTCAAGCCGGTTTCTCGCAGGAAGGGTATCACCCTTTTTCGGAGCCAATGTCATTTGACCCAGATTGGCAATTCTTTGCACCTGTCCAA
>JANMNR010000770.1:0-12681 GCA_031368325.1 Pirellula sp. | reverse complement strand
TTGAAACGGCAGCAGCGACTTTCCGGAGTCGAGGATGGGACCGAGGATTTAGTGGACACTTTGCTCGCACTCCAATCAAGCGAACCGACTGTATCGGAGGGCACTGAGCTTCGCGATCACTTAAGACGATTGATGTTGGAACTCGATCCCATCGAGAAGCAACTCATTGCGATGCGGATCGAAGGCTTCTCGACGATTGAAGTCGCCCGATCGCTTGATCTGGATCCCGATGTGCTCCGCGTCAAGCTGAGCCGAGTTCGCAAACGGCTTCGCGAAAAAGGTTTCGAGGACGAACTCCTCTAAGCCCATCGCGTTACTTCGCATCTGGCACCTTTCCAAGAAATTGGGAAAGAACAGGAACGGCCCACCGCTTACCACTGCAGGCTTGCACGATACAAAAAACGCTGATCGCAAGCACCGACAGCCCAAACAATGCATTGAGGAGCATGGCGATTGTTCCCACCAAGGGGACCATGGACAAAACAAACAGCAAAAAGTAGGTGACGATCGATACGGCAGCGATCAGAAGTCCCTGTTTTGCATGCCAGGAGATGAATGGGTCATCTTTCTTCATGATATACGGGATTAATGAGAATAATCCCAAGTAGCTTAGTATGCACATTCCGATGTTTGGATTGTTGATTTTTGTGGTGGTGGTTGCCGACATTCTGCGATCCTGTATTTCCGTGATGGGTACTAAAATCGGACCGTGTGAAACATGAATTGCTGGTCCGTCCATGAAGTACCGATACCGCTTGAGACACGAATCGAAACAACAAAATCTCGTTTTTTTGCAATGGAGCCTAAGTGCTACTCTATGGAAGCCGATTGAGTTCTAGTTCAGCCTGCCGCTTGAGGATTTCCAAAAAGACCTGAGCGCTCGCGGATGAACTGTGCTCGCGACGGCTTAGGATAGAAACTTGCCGCTCAACGTGGCCGCCAAGAATGGAAATGGCTTTGCATTTCGACGAGAGTTGTCTGGTGGCTAACTGCGGGAGGATTGCAATTCCGAGTCCTGCCGCTACGAGTGAGCGAATGGTCTCGAGTCCACCACTTTCGCAGGCGATGCGGGGCTCAAACCCCGCGTTCCGACAGGCCGCTATTGCCGTGTCGCGTGCTCTCCCTTTGTACAGAATGAAAGGCTCTTGAGACAACTTGGCCAAATTGACGGTGCGCTGCTTCGCAACGGCATGCGATTTTGCCACGACGATGACGAAGGGCTCTGCGAAAAGCAACTGTTCCTCAAAACGACCGGCCGAAGTGGGGAGTTGGACGATTCCGAACTCTACTCTACCTTTCTCGACCCATTGAGATACTTCTTCGGATGTACCCTCTAATAGCCCCAGTTCGACCTTTGGGTGAAGTTTGCGAAATTGAGCGATCGCGTTGGGCAAGAGGCACTCACTCACCGACGGGATTACCCCTATGCTCAATCGCCCTCCACGCAGGCCGACCACTTCTTGGACGGCTTCCTTCGCTGCCTCGGCCCTGGCCAGCAGCGACTCCGCGTGAGAACGAAGTGTCTCGCCGGCAGCAGTCAGAACCGTCTCACGCCGTCCGCGGCTAAACAGGGCCGTCCCAAGCTCCGCTTCGAGCTTTCGAATCTGCTCACTAAGTGCAGCCTGTGCAAGATTGAGGTGTGCGGCGGCGCGAGTGAAATTCCGCTGACGGGCTGCCTCCAAAAAGTACTCGAGTTGAAAAAGTTCCATCGGAATTTCCGTTCGTAACAATCACTTGGAAACTGATTTACCAGCCGAACAAAATCGAGTCTAATCAGAAAAGTAGGAGATGTGTACGGATAAAGCCCGCATTCGAACGGGTTTGCCGTTTTGAGGGCTTTGCAACTTTGTTAACAACCCACCTGAGCATGAATCGACTTTGCATCCATACCGTTACAACCAAGCCGTGGAGCCTGACGCAGTGCATCGCTGAGTTTTCGAAACGCGGTGTAAGTGGCATCTCAATTTGGCGACAGACGCTTGAGGGACGCGATTTAGGCGAAGTACGGCGGCAAACCCAAGACGCTGGACTTGACGTCATCAGTTTATGCCGAGGGGGTTTTTTTCCGGCTACTAGCAACGCGGGACGCCAGGCGGCTATCGATGACAACAAGAGGGCCATCGAGCAGGCTCATGCAATTGGTGCGCCCCTCGTTGTGTTGGTGTGCGGAGCTGTACCGGGACAGAGTCTTCGTGAGTCTCGTAAGCATATAACCGAGGGGATCGCGGCTGTACTGCCGGATTCAGAGCAAGCTGGCGTAAAACTATCGATCGAACCACTCCATCCGATGTACGCAGATGACCGGAGCGCGGTCAACACGATGCGACAAGCACATGAAATTTGCGATGCTCTCGGCTCATCGAATTCGCTGGGAATCGCAGTGGACGTATACCACGTCTGGTGGGATCCTGAACTCCAAATGCAAATCGAACTTGCTGGTCAAACAGGTCGATTGCACGCGTTTCATATTTGCGATTGGATTACACCGACAACCGACCTGCTCAACGATCGAGGCTTGATGGGCGAAGGCTGCATCAACATTCGGGAGATCAGCGATTGGGTGGACGCAGCAGGTTTTACTGGCCATCATGAAGTGGAGATCCTTTCGAACAAATGGTGGGCAATAGATCAAAACGTGTTCCTCGAAAAGATCGTTTCAAGCTACACGGGAGTAATGGGTGGGTAAGGCAAGGGAAAGAAAGTGCCGAATCAAATCTAAAATCTCAAGGCAATCGGTTCAGACCTTTTGAAAATCAACAAGGCATCGAAAAATGAAGACTCGACGTATTGGAATCATCATGAATGGCGTCACCGGACGCATGGGTACGAACCAACATCTTATTCGTTCCATCAAGGCCATTCGCGATGCGGGTGGACTAAGAGTAAGCGACGATCTAATCTTGATGCCTGACCCTATCTTGACTGGGCGGAATCACGACAAACTCAAGGATCTGGCCGAGCGTACCGGTGTCACACGCTTTACCACTGATCTCGACGCCGCGCTTGCCAATCCGGACGATGAAGTATTTTTCGATGCATCCGGGACCTTGCATCGAGCTGGATTCATCGAGAAAGCGGTGAAAGCAAAAAAGGCCATCTACTGTGAAAAGCCGACCGCCGTCGAATCATCCGAAGCGTTACGACTGGCTTTACTCTGTGAAGATGCTGGTCTCAAAAATGGAGTTGTCCAGGACAAACTTTGGCTTTCCGGAATTCGCAAGTTCCGCACGCTTCGCGACCAGGGGTTTTTCGGAAAAATTCTTAGCGTGCGGGGCGAGTTTGGCTACTGGGTGTTTACGGGCGAGAATGGCGATCAGCCTCCACAACGTCCATCCTGGAATTATCGAAAGGAAGATGGTGGTGGCATTATCGTAGATATGCTCTGCCACTGGCGATACGTTATCGATGGCTTGTTTGGCAAGGTCATTAGCGTAAGCTGCCTTGGCGCAACACATCTGCCGATTCGAATCGACGAGCAAGGCAACCGATATGCTTGCACGAGTGACGACGCGTGCTACGCTACCTTCGAGTGCGAGGGAGGTGTTGTCTGCCAATTCAATAGCTCATGGACGGTGCGAGTCCGACGCGATGACTTGCTGACTCTTCAAGTCGACGGGACGCACGGTAGCGCCATTGTCGGATTGAGAAAGTGTTGGGTGCAGAGTCTCGGAACAACTCCGCGACCGACTTGGAATCCGGATATTGACCAGCCCATTCCTTTTTTTCAAGGATGGCAGGAAGTGCCTGACAGCACGACCTATGACAACGCGTTCAAGATCCAATGGGAAGAGTTCCTCAAGCATGTGGCGATCGATACTCCTTTTCCATGGACGTTGAGAGAGGGCGCCAAGGGCGTGCAGCTTGCTGAGTTGGGATTGAAAAGCTGGGAGCAACGCAAATGGTTGGCGGTGGACCCGCTACCGTCCCGCTGAATACCATCCCTAATCTTCAGCCGGCAGTGTATGCTTGCCGGAGAGGACGTAGCCAAAGTTCCATTCTGATTCCACTTGCTTTCGAGTTATCTAACGAATGAAAAAACTGATCGATCAACCGGAAGAGCTAAAGCCAACAACTCCATGGCTCGATACGAAATGGGCATGGACGGGTGAGGAGGCGCTTGTTGACCATACGACCCAAGCCAGGCTCTGCACTGCTGCTTTGCTACCGTTTCGCGATCAGAAGCCGGACTGGGGCGGATTCATTGCGAGCATTCAATGGATGCAAGATGCCGCTGATCACTACGGCGTTGAGTTGGTGGTCGTTCTCAATGCCGACACGGGCTACATTTTTGATTTAGACGACACGCTGTATGCCGAGGTAATTCAGCGATTTCGTGCTGAGTTTCCAAAGAAAAAGTTCATCGCAGGCGTAACGGCCCGTGGCGCTCAAAGTGACACATGTTTCCGGGCTGAACGCTATCGACCATTAATCGACATCGTGCAGGGGCACGACAATTGCGAAGTTATGCTTATGACTTCCAAATGGCTCAGCGCACTCGAGCCAGAACCGTGCTGCGACGCATACTACGAGATTGCAGAGTGGCTCATTCGCCCGTGCATTGTGCACGCTTTGGAACCTGCTTTCGTACCGTGGGCGAAGCCGTTTGGGCCGTGGTTGCTCTGGCAACTTGCAAAACATCCGAAGATAGTAGGTGGAAAGATTAGCACACTTGACGAACCCCATTTTCTTTACTGGGCTGCGATGTGCCGCGATCTTAAACTCGATTTTGCGCCGCACAGTGGCGATGATTTTGGCATCGCTACCGCGATCAAACTTGGATGTCCGTTGCTTATCGGTGCCGCAGTGAGTGGTGCACCGCTCATTTGCGCAGCAAAGGACATGTGGCTTTACGACGACGCACCCCACAAGAAGTTCAAGACTGGAACGGGACGGTTCGACACCCGAGTCTACAAACTCTTCGAGGCCTTTCAATCGTTGGAGGATCAAGTCTTTCGAATTGACAGAAACATGAGTGCGTCGGCGTACAAGCACAGCACGGCGCATGTCCTGAACCAACTAGGAATCATCGCATCACCCGAAACCCATCCTGCATGCAAGGACCTGCGAGGCGATGACGAGTCCATGCGCATGGCCGAGGCCCTTCGCCGTCCTAAACGCGTCGCGGAAAAGTTGGGGATTCGCTTCTCGTAGGACTGCTCCGGGCGATTGTTGGGTGAGACGTTTCGGCACACAACAATGAGCAACTGAGACATTCCTAGTGTGCATCGAAGGCTGGATAAAATGGGTACGCAAGTTGACAAACAGAAGTCGCAATTTCTTGATTGAGTGCCGCATAAAGCACTGAAGACGAATTCGGTGATTATCCGATAGTTGTCAATAATGCTAATACAATAATTGAAAACGGCCTTAATGGAACGAGTCGGATATGAAAGCAAAAAGTACTTGGATTTGGGTTGCTTCGACCGTGGCGATTTTCACTGGCGCAACCCTACTGACTAATGCGATGGCGAACAACAACCAACAGGAGATCAATCTTCCTGGGTTGATGTTGGCTAAACTAGCCAGTACACAACGCGTAGTCACTGGGCTTGTCTCTAAAAACTTCGGCGAGATCCGACGTGGAGCCAAGGACATGATGAGTATTTGCGACGCCTCCCAGTGGGAATCACATCCAGACCCAATTTACGGTCATTACCGTTCGGAGCTTCGTCGACAAGCAACCAACTTGTCGAATCTTGCTGATCAGCAGAACCTCGATGGCGCGGCGTTCAGCTACATTCAAACGATTTCCACTTGTATCAGCTGCCATTCCCATTGCCGCGATGTGCTTCGCATTGCGTCAGTACCTAATCGGGTGATTCAAATCCCGGTTGTCGAGGGTGAATTCGAAAGATCGGGCATGCCTACTTATCGTAGGTAGGAAAGTTCTTGGGCGCTCGGGCCTTGGATTCTAAGATGCCGTTAGCGAAGCGAGAATTAAGCACCGATAGATGTGCCATCGCAGATATGCGGGAATTTGTCGTGGGATGCGTCCTCGGTCGAGAAGTGGAAGTTGCCTTGTCTGTACGCCACGGCTAATGCGGTCGGAACAAGAGCTTCCGCCAGAATGAGTTCAGCACGACGTTCGGTGATGCGAGCGGTCATCTCTTGTTCTAGTGCAAGAGCCATAGCTAATCGCGATTCTGCTTCGGCGGTTGCAGTCTTCATGTCGGCTTCGGCTTGTGCAATCATAAGGCTCGCGCCAATATTGGTGCCGACGCTCACGTTCACGATATCTATAGAGACAATCGCAAACGAGGTATTGGCATCGAGTCCGCGTTCGAGGACCTTTTTCGAGATGATACTTGGCGTTTCAAGCACCAGTTTAAACGACTCTGTCGAACCAATCGCACTGATGATTCCCTGACCTACTCGGGCGATGATGGTTTTTTCCGTCGCACCACCAATGAGTTGGTCCAGATTGGTCCGAACCGTAACCCATGCGCGAACAAAGAGTTCGATCCCGTCTTTTGAGACTCCGCTGATGCTCGCTTGCCCTGATTCGGTTAAATCTGGGCAGTGAATCACCTTTGGCAAAACCGTCGTGCGGACCGAGTCCGCCAAGTCTCGGCCAGCGAGGTCGATGGACATAGCTCGATCAAAGCCAAGAGGCAGTTCCGCATACTTGGCGGCTATCGTTGCGAGCACAACCGCAAGCACATTTCCACCTGCCAACGCGTGCGCTTCTAACCGTGCGTTGCTCATTCCCGATGTTTTATCGATCTCAATTCCAGATTGTTTGCCCATGATCTTGGCGGTCACAATCGTACGAGGGTTGACTCCCCGCAGTGACATTCCGATTAGATCTCGCATGCTAACTTCGGCGCCACAGGAGTATGCTTCAGCCCAGAGGCGACCATAGATGGCAAGGATTACAACGAATGCAACTACAAAGAAAAGCGCAGCCACAACGAGGCAGGAAGCAAGGAGCCATTCCATAAATATTCCTTAGACCGGTTTATGCTCGTCCAGAAAAATCCACTGCGTCGGAGAAGAAATTCATAACCGCATGAATTTCGCACACACGTGGAACCGGCTAAAAGAAGACCGCGACGAGCTGGCCTGTTGTTACCGATCTATCGAAGATATCACATCACGGCCACGGAACAAGCATCGAAACGCGAAAGCGATGCATTTTGGTGAGCAAATCCGCAGTCGGGCAGCATGCCGTTGCTTGGTTGTGAAATCAAGTACTTAAAGGGGCAGCGAAGTGCGGGAAATGATTCCTAACTGCCTTCGCGGATCATAAAATTGCGGCCGGTTACTGGACTTACATTAGATTTGCCGGGGCTTCACGAATCGGATTAAGGGACTTTTCCTCGAAATCATTCGCCCATTGAACGGAGTTCTTTGCTGATGTAGTCCGAAATCGAAGCTGCAGCATCTCTCGCTCAGCAGCCAAAACGTTTCGTTCGGCAACAGTCGATTCCTCAACGGACGCGCTTCCTGCTGCGATGAGTTGTTTTAGTCGTTTTTGCTGATCAATGGCAATATCGCGTTGCATCTGAACAATTGCCAGTTCAGATTCGCTGGCTTCCAGTTCGGTTGTTAGCGTATGCTTTTCAAAATCCCAAACTGCCTTCGCTTCATCAACCGCGCTTTTCATAGCAGAAAGTTGCGGGTGGGCATTGCCTAGTCTCCCTTTTGCTTCCTCCAGTTCGCGAATTAGTTTTTTGAGTTTGAATCCAGCGGCCATGAACGAACGCGCTGCAGTCGCCTTGGACTCGTTCTCACTAGAAGCGGGGATTGGGGAAGAGTCTATGGGGTACGTGAGAGACGGTTCATCCCGCGAATCTAACGGCAGGTTCGAAAGGGGAGTAGGCGAACGCGTCGGCATCACCGGGGGGGCGATGGGTAACTCTTCCATTTGCGGCACATACATAGGTGGATTATCGATCGGACGGCTCCCATTCGTCAAATTCGGATTGGGCCATGAACGAGCGTTTTGTGGGTGGTCGTTGTCCATCGGTCCAGGCAAATAGTCGCTGGTAACTCCTGTTGGACTCGAATTGGCTACCTGTGGATTCCAGCTCAGTTCGTCCTGTTGCCCAGTCAATTCTTTGAGCCGGCGTTCAATGATTTTGGACTTAAGCTGGACCCGCTTGTCGAGTAGTTCCTGAGTCTGTTGCAACTCTGCTCGAAGCTTGTCGGCACGAGATACTTGTTCCTGATGCCGAGCTTCAAATACTTCGGTTAGCTTTTGCGTGAGTGTTCGACCTATGCTTTCTTGATTCGCTGGTGTTGCGTTTCGATATTGGCGTGCCAGTTGATCCAAATCTGATTCCATTGCAATTTCTACCCTGGGAGCCTGCAATGTGTTACCTGCTGGGAAATTCCCGATCATCGGATACGTGCCGCCGGTATTGGGCTCCTTAATCCTCTCGATTCGCTGTGCCGACCTTGGCACATGGTTTGGGATTGCTTCCGAAGGAAGCCGCGTGTTGTAGTAACTGCCCGATGGACTTTCTGTTTCCTGAGAGAGAGCCTGTGATCGCAAAGCCACTGTAGCGGACATAGCGGCTTGCCTAGCTCGAATAAGCTCCGATTGAGCTTGCAACTTGGATTGAATTGCAGCGACTATCGACGCTACAACAATGAAGCAACCCAGTATTGATGCCATCAATCCGAATCGCGAAAACAACCCAGTGCGTAGAACGGGGTTCGATTCATTGCCACTCACAGTTTCAACGGCATTATCCATTCTTTATCTCTCCATTTTAAAGTCAGAATCGTGTTCATTTGAGACCGCGTAGGGAATTGGCTCCATTGCCGGTTTTGCTGCCGGCTCCAAACCCATGCTGGCTCGTAAAGCTCGCAAGTTGGATTCGAGTTGCATCAAGCGATCCGGAATGCCGGAATCGAAATGCATGGTCGTGTCGATTGACTTCGCCTCGCTGCGATTCGTCGCGGAAATTGAGCCCGCGCTCGGGATGTTCGATGGATGGGACGTTAGTCCAGGGCGGTTAGCTGGCCAGTTCAGGAAACCCATAGCACCTAGCGCCATAAGCAATCCACTTGCGATTCCTTTTTGCAACCAAGTGTTTCGCGGCGAAGGAACAAGCGACTTCGGAAGAGGATTCCGTCCGGGGGCGCGAGCGTGGGACAAGGCAGACCGAAGCAACTCAACAGCATCCGTTGCGTTTGCAACTCTTGACTCCACTTTCTTTTCCAAGAAGCGATGAACCAAGTGCTCCATCCAAAGCGGCATTGTCTCATTGATTTCGTAGATCGCAATTGGGGTTTCCTCGCCGACACGTCTCAATATCGCAAGCGTCGATTCGCCGCGCACGGGCGGCCGCCCTGTTGCCATGGCGTAAAGGACAGCTCCCAAACTATACAAATCAGAGCGGTGATCGATCGTCAGCCCACTCGCTTGTTCAGGACTCATGAACTGCGGGGTGCCAGCGACCATGCCGCTGTTAGTTAGCGAGGCATCATCAATCGTACGAGCCAGACCGAAGTCGCTCAGTAGCACTCGGTGCCCGCCATCATCCAACAAGATATTGGCAGGCTTGATGTCACGATGTACCATTCCCAAGCGGTGTGCTGCAACCAACGCTTCAGCAATTTGTACGCCGATCGACAGAATTTCGGAAAGGGGTAAACTTCCTTCACGGTCAATACGTTGCTGCAGATTTCCCCCTGCCACAAAAGGCATCACCAAATACGGCAGCACGCTGTCGGTTGCGACTGTATAAATGGGAACGATATTGGGATGAACGACGGACGCAGCAGCTTGTGCCTCGCGAAAAAATCGCTGACGCGCGGCTCCATTGCTTGCCAACATGGGCGACAGAAGTTTCACGGCCAATGGGCGATGCAATTCCTCATCCCAGACCTTCACCACCACCCCCATTCCACCTTGGCCGATCACTTCACGTACAGGCCAATCGTCTAACATTCCGATCGAGTCAGTATCCGTCGCAGGCTTTAGGAGTTTGACGACCCAGGCAACCGATGGATCAACCGTTGCCCGTGAACCTGTTGCCGTCGGGTTGCCAAGCGAACTCGTGTCCCTCAATAGGATTTGTGTGTCGCGCCACCAAGCACCCGGTGCGGTCAGATTGTCCAGTTCTCGCTGGCAGGTTTCGCAATGCGCTAAATGCGTTGTGACCTGACTCTCATCTTCCTGGTCAAGACTCGCACTGAGCAACTTGACAAGCAATTGCGAATCGCATTCGTCGCGATAAACGATCATGATTCGTCCTCCAAGAACGATTCGACAAAAGTCTTGATGCGGGCCAACGTTCGACATCGTGCAACGTAGACCGAGCCAACACTGATGCCGAGCTTGTGAGCAACCTGGGGTGCAGGCACCGCCTCCACGGCAGTCATCCAGAATGCCAGCCAGGTTATTGGCTGACTTGATTGACGCACTTGCTCGGCTGCCCAATGAAATTTTTGACTTCGGGCTTCAGCAAGGAATACGCGTGAGGCGTCGGGTTCGACGGCGGGGAGATTCGACAGCAACCGAACAAAGTCACTTCCCCCGACCGGACGTTCGCGTCGCTTGCGGATCAAGTCTATGGTAGCGTGACGAGCTAGTTTGGAAAGCCAACCACGAAAGCGGCCATTGGCCTGGGTGTCAAAGGTATCGACTTTACGGCTGACAATGAGCAGTACCTCCTGGGCAATTTCGCGAGCGTCCGCGTCTTGCAGATTTGCACGTTTGGCGAAACGATAGACGACCGGTTCGTAGATGGTGCAAAACTCCGACCAGGCAGCCATATCTGCACGATCGTGCAGTCTTAGCAGCAAAGAGTGTCGGGTTTCCGGCATGATCATCGATCTATCTCCTGTGAAAGTAGCATTCTCCATCCTTTCACGGCCATCGAGCCGATTCCTTACACCCATTCTAGACAAAAATTCTAGATAGTTGGCCGAAGACTTTCTGCATGCGATACCGCAAAAAGCTCAAGTTTTTACTGGTGAACCGAAAGTAAAAAGTGCTTGCTATCCCTCGGTTTACGAATGTCCTCCCCAGTTTTTTTGTCCTGATTTCAGAATCGGACAGCCAAACACGGAAACGTCCCCCCCAACTTGGATTCTCCTGTTAGTATAATAGTCGGTTTTGCATCATTCGAGTTCGAAAAGCCACAGCGTGGGTGGCCGGATTTTGGTACTGGTAAAATGAGTCAACAGCGTCAAACGGATCTCATGGTCGACGAGACCTATGTTCACATGAGGCGATTGGCTGCAAGTTATCTTCAGTTGGAGTCCTCAACGGTAACGCTGTCTCCAACCGTGCTCGTTCACGAGGCGTACGTTAAGCTATCCAAACAAGTGTCGGACAAATATCAAAGCCGAGGTCATTTTTTGGCGATTGCAGCCACCATGATGAGAAGGATCCTGGTGGACCACGCACGTGCTCGGCATCGAATCAAACGAGGTGGTGAACGCGTTCGTGTCGTATTTGACGAGGATGCGACGATAGCACCCTCTCGAGACAATGATGTTTTGGCGCTTGACGAGGTTCTTGAGGAACTGCAACAGTTGGATCCAAGGCAGGCCAAGATTGTTGAGATGCGTTTTTTTGGTGGTATGACTGTTCCTGAGGTTGCCGAAGTGCTCGGATTGTCTACGCGAACCATAGAGAACGAGTGGAAGATGTGTCGCGCGTGGCTTAGAAAACGCTTAGAGGCGGACGCCCGGTTGTGACTCCAGAACAATACGCTCGTGCCAAAGAGCTTTTCATTGATCTTGTAAACAAGTCGCTACGGGACAGAGAGTCTCGCTTGGCTGCGATAGGTGCAACGGATCCCGAACTTGCAAAAGAGGTGCGTGGACTGCTGGCTCAGCACTTTAGTCGAACCATTATGGAACCGACTGGCAAGATTTCAAAAACGACTGTTCAAAATCGGGCCATTTCAACGATAGGCTTGAAGCGGATCAGCCACAATTTGGTGGGCGGTGTGTTGCCACTTGCATCGGCACTCGGCTCGGCCATGTTTCTTATTGCTGTCGGATGGTATTTGCAGTCCGAGTTGATTAGACGTTCGAGGGCCGAGTACGCAAGCGTCCTGACCTCGATGGCGGAGCAAGAAAGTACTCTCATTTTGCAATGGGCACACGGGCATGAGCTGAGAGTGCAGGATTGGGGACGTCAAAAAGAACTGCAGTTACTAGTCAAAAGCCTTGACGAAAAAGTTCAGTCGCCGACCTTGAGCGAGAGCAGCCGATCTGAAATCCTGCGAAAGGCCGAGGAGCAATCCAAATTGAAGGATGTCTTTGAAAACTTGGTTTCATCGCCCGTAAGGTTAGAGTCAGCGATTAAGGAAGAGAGTATTTCGGACAAGGATCGGACGAACCTCAAGTATGCGATTTGGAATAAGTCCTCCGTTCTACTGGCCGATTGGCAATACACCAATGCGAATGCAGGTTTAGGCGGCCTTTCGAGTGCTGTCGGTTCGACGACTTTCAAACGCGTATTTGAGCGTGGGTCTTCGTCGGTCGAATTGCCAAGGCCTACAGCCGAGACCATTTCGGAAAAGTATCCGATGGAATTAGACGAGCAGTTTGCCATGTTCATTGTCCCTGTTTTTTCGCCCGACGATGCAGACGTTGTCATTGGAGCCATGATGATTCGCAGCCCCCACTTCGTCGACGAATTGGAGGACCTTCTTTCGAAAACGGTTTTGCGTGATAGCAACTCTTACCTTTTGGATGATCGAGGCGCCATTG
>JANMNR010000698.1:0-9777 GCA_031368325.1 Pirellula sp. | reverse complement strand
GTGGACCCTCGCTTAGCACGTTGGGTGAGGCCACCGAAAGCGTAGAAGGTCCCGTACCGAACGTACATTGCATCATAGCTCCCATACATACGAGCTGCGCCATGCGATTCCCTCGGAAAATAAGTGACTTACGGAATTGGTTCTAGGCAAAACCAACGGTGTTTTTCGACGCTCTAGTATAGCCTTATCGTCATTTGCAAGGCGAAAAAGCCATGAGGTCTAAACCTAAACTTTTCAACATTTTCATTACCATGGCAAGCATCATCATCAACTCCGCGCTGCCGGACATTGAAGGCGCTTTTGCGGACAACGATGCCGCAGCATTGAGTGTCATCGATGCGTTTGCAGCCGCGGTTAGAGTTGCGCCAGCGGATGCGGATGCGCGAGCAGAAGCCGCTGCACCGGCGGAGGCAGAGCCGCTTAGAGCTGCATTGGCTGCAGCCGCAATTCCAGCCGAAGCGGCAGCGCTAAGGTTTCCGCCAGCTGAGCCACTTATTGCACCACTTAGGCCACCGACAAGTGAACCAAGTCCACCGGCGTTTAATGAGCCAAGAGCAGATCCCAAGGAAGTTGCTGCTCCGGGAAACATTAGATTTGGTCCGATACCCTTTTGAATCGTTTCAAGAGCTGCCAACAATTTGAGTGCTGGCCCCAAGGCTAACAACTTCATCAGGTCCTCAAGGGTGGGCATCGAAGATAGATTCGCCCCCATCTGCCCCAGTCCCGCCGCAACGGCTGATATCCCAAGGGAAGTGTTTAAGTTGGCTGCAAAAGCAGCTTGAACGGAGGCATGAACCGCTGCTGACATCGAAACCGCTGCTGCGACCTGTGCTGAAACGCTGACAGGCATATTCGCTGCGACTGTTGCTGCGGCTTGCGCGGCAGCCTTGGCCGTCGCAGCGGCATTAGCAACTCCTGACAAAGCCATGGGCCCTCCCAACCCAAGGTTGGCGGCACCCATTAATTTTTTTAAATCACCTAAAACCTCGGATAGCTCCTTCAATGGCAATAGGCTTGCCAATGCAGCAGCCGGCATTTTAGTCAGTGCGTCGAGCAAACCATTCAGTTGTAACGACCTCGCTAAACCGTTAATCATGCAAGGAGCGGACGGTGAAGCTAAATTGATGCCAAGTGAGGCTTGGACAGAAGCTTTCATGTTGGCCGCAGCAGCCAACCCTAGGGCCGCTTTAACTGTCGCGTCGGCAGCAGCGGCTGCTGATGCTTTGGCAGCCAAGGCCGCATTCAATGCAGCATTGAACGCAGCCTTGGCTGCCATCTCCGCATCCATTTTGGCAGCGACGTTGGCTGCTAGGCTCGCATTGATTGCTGGCAACAAAGGTGGCAACAAAGCTGGAATGCCCGGAACTTTCGGCAGCCCAACTTTCAAGTTTTGATTTAGGGCAGACACTCTCTGATTGAAGTCAGCAACTTTCAATGCACAAATACACAACACGGTTGGATCCCTACTTCCCTACGAGGTGGATGAGTTGGATGATGCGTCACTACTGGAGCCACCTTTGTGATTGGCCTCTTTCTTTGTCTCGGCATTTGAATTTGTTGAGGCTTGCCCAGCAGCTTTCGCAACCTGTGCACCAGCAGAGCCCTGTGCACCAGCAGAGCCCTGTGCACCAGCAGAGCCCTGTGCACCAGCAGAGCCCTGTGCACCAGCAGAGCCCTGTGCACCAGCAGAACCCTGTGCACCAGCAGAACCCTGTGCACCAGCAGAACCCTGTGCACCAGCAGAACCCTGTGCACCAGCCGCTGCCGAACCCGCTGCACTGGCAGAAGCCAACGTTGAAGCCTTTGCGGACATCGCCATGGAACCAGCGGAGCTAACCTTTATCGCTGGTGGAGTCATTCCGCCTGAGAGATTCGACTTAAAGGACAACGCGGGTAGCTTGTGTAATTGCATTTTGACCTTGGGGCACAAGCACATTGGTGGCAAAAAGGGGATGAACATGCAAGCCACTCCGCAAGGTGATCTTTCCACCATAGAGATCCCGGTTTCCGTCAACAAGCGGTTAGCTAACATAGCCAAAACGTTGGCCAACTTGGGGACTCCTGGAACACCCTTGCCATAGATTTTTTTGAATTCTTCGGATTGAGCGAAGTCGAGTGCCTCCGAGAGGTTTTGCTCTTCAGAATGCGATTGGCTAACGTCTCTGGACTCGGAAACCGACTTGTTTTGAGATTCACTGAGCGACTTTTCAACCAGCTGGCTTTCCGTTTTCTCTCGAATCTCCGAGATCGCTTGATCGAGCTTTTCGCCAGCGCCTGGAATCGTCAAATCGACATTAAACCCTCGCTTGATGGCTCCCAAAGCATCCAATAGATCGAGCAGTTTCTGGACTTGTTCCTGTATAAACGCCGCTCCAAAGTTAGGCAACGAAGCCATGTTTGCATTAACGTTTTTGAGAGACTCCCCTAGGCCACCTGCACCGATTCCAAATCCAAGACTCGCGTTGAAAGCCGCTTTGAGAGTTGCATTGGCCGAAGCGGCTGCACTCATGTTTGCTGCCAGGCTCGCAGCCGCGGATGCCGATAGCCCCAATGAAGCGCTTGCTTTTGCATTTGCGGCCGCTGAAGCTTTGGCGGACGCAGACGCGGCCGCGACCAGTTTTGCTTGTACATTTGGACCTAGTAGATTGATGCCGAGTTTGGCTGAAGCATCCAGGGCGGACGCAAGGTCTGCTAACCCCTTTAATTTTGGAGTCGCAGCGACAGGAAACTTAGAAAGGGCTTTGTTCCAAGCGTTATTGACGAGCGAATTCATCAGGTCGGAAAGTTCTGCTGGGGCGGCGTCTCCTCCCATATCAATTCCAAAGCCTGCTTTGATGTTGAGACAAAACGTAGCAAGCGCATTGACGCTGGCCATTGCTTTAAGATTCGCACTCGCTTTGGCTGCAGCCGCCATCTTTCCAGAGAGGGCTGCATTTGCTGTCAACGATGCGGAGGCGGCAGCGGCGGCATTTGCCGCAGCAACTAGGCTTGCATTTGCATTCAAACCGGCAGACAAATTACCTGCCAAATTTGCATTCAGCCCTACGGCGCCAAGTGCAGACAACGCCTTGGAAAGTGAATCAGCGCAAGCGCAAAGCATATTCTGCCTTTGCAGTAGAGACTAGGATTTGAAATGTTGTCGTTGTGCGACTTATACACGGATGGAAAAAGTGGAAGGTACAAAACAAAGCACGCAAGTCGCAGGTAGGGCTCGCAATGCATGGCCTTGTACTTTTTACGACTGATGTTCAAAAACCGTTGAACATCTTGGACTTGGATCTGTACTACCCATTTTTCTATGTTATCGGAATTCCTAATCGGAACAAGGGCGGAGCGTGGCTGCACAAAAAGTAACTGCTCACCCGTGTTTTTCGGTTTCCACTAAATTTGCATGTTGAGTTGTATGCTGTCCGCAGGACGCCACACTCAGTTGGAAAGTGTCAATTTGCAGGGTTCGCTGACGAAGTTCCGCTTTCAAACGTGTTAAGGCTCGCTCAGTACGCAAACAGTGAGCAACATTTAAACGAGTCGATTGGGCACGCAAAATTGCCGGCTCGATTGTTCGTCACTATGGAAGGTGAACGTTAGTGAACGAGTTTCGCTTCCAGCAACTTGTTTCGTTGTTTCACCTTTCTGGACGCAATTTTCCGATGACCCTAGCAGGTGCGAGCTGCGACCTTCGCGATCTGATTGGTGACTGCTTCGCTCCCTCGAAAGTGACTTACCGAATAATCAACGAGCAGTTATCGTCGATGCGTCGGGCGGCTGCAAAGATTCTCTAATGGTCTCCGAAGAAAAGCCGATGAGTTTCTGGATGACTTCAAAAACGACTTGGGTCTGAAGCAATCATGGAGGCTTTAGCCAATGGGGCTTTGAATGCTAGAAATCGAAGCTGCGCAAATGCGATTGAATGGAAAGCTGGAACGCGTCGTTCGGAACACGAACCCCGACTACAAAACATAATTCCACACGTTTGAATTGGCGAACCAAGAGCGTGCTCGCCTGGTCAAACGGCATAACGTCGAGGGAGCAGCCTTGGCCTTCAATCAATTAACAACCAGTTTGTTGCGTGTCATGTGATGCTCCGGGCTGGCGTCGTGCAAGTCGGGGCCGAACGTACTACGATCTTTGCCGGTGTGGATTCCAACCAAATGGAACGAATCATCATAGAAGTACAGAAAACGAGCTATGGAGGCGGCTATTTGAGTGGCTGTACAACGACACTCTCGCCCTGCACACCGCTTACGGCGGTAACGCGGCGGAATCCGCAGTGGATGGTTTCAGTCCAACGCTGCCATCGTTTTCACTCTAGAGACAGGACCTACCCGCTAGCGGGGAATCGCCGCACCGACATCATCCCAATCTCGCCAGTAAACTTGGTTCGCCGCTAAGTACTGGTCGACAGATTGGCCGATCGTCGGAAAGAACTTCTCCATCCCAAACGTGTCAAATAGCCCATACCGTTTGAGCAGATCCTTTACCGGCCCCTTCATCTCCGCAAAACACAGTTCCATTTGGGCATGATGCAGCTTCTGGTCAAGTTCTGCGAGCATATCGGCAGCCGTAATGTCGATGTCGGTCACCGGTTCAGCTGCAACCACGACCCATTTCGTCGGCGTTGGTGCATGAGCGATGGCTTGTAATATGCGCTCCTCAAAGATTGCCGCGTTCGCGAAGAAGAGTGGAGCGTCCCACCGAAAAAGGACTAGGCCGGGGATGCGTCTTGCTTCAGGGTGTCGCAAAACGTCATGATAGCCTTTCAGGCCGTCCACGCGGCCCAACACCGCGTTGTGGGGACGCCATGCTCGCCAAATGAATGCCAGGAGAGCCAAAGCAATCGCAATAAAGATTCCTTGGATGACGCCTAACAAAAGGACCCCAAGAAAGCAGGCGATTGAAAACAAGAGTTCGCTACGACGAAGATGATAGAGCCGAACTACTTGTGTGATCTCAATTTGCCCAAGACAAGCGCAGATGACAACGGCACTTAAAGCCGCGTGCGGCATACTCTTGACAAAGTGTGGTGCAAAGTACAGAAGAAGAATGACGAACAATGCGCCGGACAGACCTGCGACTTGCGACTTTGCACCCGCTTGTTCGACGACAGGCGTTCGCGAAGCACTGGCGCTCACCGAGAAACCTTGGAACAGTCCGGTTGCCAGGTTTGCGAGGCCGAGCGATACAAGTTCTCTATTGGTATGAACGGCATATCCGCCTCGTTGTGAATAGATCCGTGAGAGTACTCCAGTGTCAGCTGAGGCAACTAACGCGATTGCGATGGCTCCGTTGAACATGGTTTGCAAATCGGATAAGGATACATAGGGCAGTCTCGGCCCCGGCAGTCCTTGAGGCAGACTGCTGACTAAGGCGAGTTGGGCGTTGCTCAAGACAGGAAGGAATGTTACAGCAAGGGTCGCGCCTACCACGGCAATTAATGCTCCTGGAATCTTCGGCGCCCAGTATTTACAGGCGAAAATTACGGTCATGCTCAGTAAACCAATCAAGAGAGCGGCCAAGTTCACTTGCCCCTGCATAACTCCGTTAAAGAACTCTATGAACTCTTGCGAAAAGTCCTTCCCTGTCACAGAGAAGCCGCAAAACAAGGGTAGCTGTCCCGCTATCACCGTGATCGCCATCCCATTCATATACCCGTAGCGTATGGGTTTGGAAATGAGTTCGGTAAGAAATCCAAGTTTGGCAAGACCAGCAAACACACATATGGCGCCTGTCATCATTGCAAGTGCTCCAGATAATGCTATGGCTCGCTCAAGGTCCCCTACGGCGAGCGGCAAAATCGTTGCGGCGATCAATGCAACGAGCGACGAATCAGGTCCCAACACGAGGATACGGCTTGGCCCAAGAATGCCATAAGCTACGAGTGCAACGATTGTCGTGTATAAGCCGTGAATCGCCGGGAGGCCCGCTGCTTGGGCATAGCCCATTCCGGAAGGCAAAAGTACAGCGGTGAGGACAAAGCCAGCTACCTGGTCCCCAAGGAACGACGATGACGTGTAGTGGCGAGGAATGCTAAACACCTAACAACATCCGCGATACGCTACCCAGTGATCTTTTTTCTCGGGACATTTCAGTTACCTTGTCCTTCCTTAAATTGTATCATTGAATTCCGAGTTCGACGATAAGTTGATCGCCTACGGTGCGAACACGATAGGATTTGACATCAAAATTGGCCTTGTCCTCATCCAGGTAACGGCCGGTCCGAACACAGAATCGCCAGTGATGCATTCGGCACCGAACAACGAGTCCCTCCACGATTCCGTGAGCCAAAGAAGCACCAGCGTGAGGGCAGGGATCGTCGAGAGCAAAAAACTCACCGGCAATATTGTAGACTCCGATGGACTTTTCCTTGACGAGGAACATTCGAGCTCCTCCAACTGGTACATCGGTCGTTTTACATACCACTATGGAGTTTTGCATTTTTATTGTCATGGTGGTAAAGCCCTGTGAAACTACGGTAGCCTACGATGGCTCGCGGGTAATACATGAAGAATCGCTAGCACGTCAGCGCGCCATTTCGGCAGAACCCAAGTGATGGCCGTCGCCTCCAGGTTGGTAAGCGTAACCAAAAACATGGCAAGTCGAAACGGCCAAACGGTATAGTCAAGCAGCAAGCATATCGCCCCAGCTAAAACAAACCACTGCGATGTTTTTGCACCGTATGTATGGTAGCTTGGAACGCGACCATATTTCCAAAGCCCTGCTCCGCATGTAAGCAAATAACTTAGCAGACCTACAATCCACCAACCTGCTTCGCGTGTAAGAACGTCCCCTCGAAACCAAAACAGTCCGAAGAAGAGTGCTCCATATAGCATCGCATCTGCGAAACTGTCTAGCCTAGCGCCGAAGTCAGAACGCTGTTTTAACCATCGAGCCAGCCTGCCGTCAATCCAATCGCTCATGTTAAGTGTGACGAAGGCGATAGTGTAAAGCACTAGCCAGTCCTGAGTCGCGATCCAAAAAAGCCCAATCGCCCCAAACAAACGTATAGTGCAGATAACGTTGGGAAGAGTCACGATCTTATCTCGGTACTCGCCCTCCGATTCGTCGGAATCGTCGAATGGTTTAGTGTCCATAGGTGTGGTCGAAGGTGATGTATTGTTTGGTTCCATACAGTTGAAGATTCCTAAGTGATTTGATCAGTTTAAGATAATGGCCGTTTTGACCAAGAAGTAAAAAACGGGAGCGGAAAATGTAAGGCTGTCCACTCGGTCCATCATGCCTCCTTGCCCAGGTAATATGGTTCCACTGTCCTTGATTCCAATATCCCGTTTGATCCCGGACTTATTAAGATCACCAAGAAATCCAAACGTTGCAATCAAAAGTCCGGATAGACCAGAAACGAATACACCTGTGACCCATGAACTTCGCATGAAACTGGTCAGCCAAGGTGCAAGCAATACGGCAAGAGTTGTTGTTGTAATGATCCCGCCTAATAGTCCTTCGGCGGACTTGTTAGGGGAAATACGGGGCGCAATCTTGGTTCGGCCAAACGAACGCCCAATGAGAGCTTGCGCAATGTCATTAGCCTCCGTTAAGAAAACTAAGTACAGGAACCAACCAAATTTTCCTGCCCAGGGAGCAGGTAAGCCAGGTAAGGTCAACAAGAGGTACGCGTGCGACAAACAGTAAACAAAAAGCACCATCGACCATAACGCCGAAGCGGTGATTCGAATATAGTCGTCAACCAAACCAAACGACGCTCGGACTGCTCCAATAATGATGATAGACGCTAATACTAGTACGGACGGTGCGTCCTCCGTATGACCAAATAACAACAATGCGTAGTAGATGGGCACAATCGCAAAGATGACGTAAGCCGTTTGTGGTCCGACTTGTTTCCAACCAATAATTTTCAAATACTCTCGCAAGCTAAGCATTCCTCCCGCCGCGAGCAGGAATGCCACTCCAACATTGCCGAGCAGAACGGCGACAGACAGCAATATCGCGAGCGCCCACCAAGATCGAACGCTCTTGAGATGCAATTGCGAACCATTGTCGGAAAGTCCGCGGAGCAACGCAAGTCTTACTATCGTCCCCAGACTCAGCAACGCAAACAGGCCTGCAAACACCCACAACAAGTTTTGCGACGGCATGAACATGTTAATGCCTAGCATCGTGATTCGGCAATGAAAGTACAAATGTCTGCCATCTTGAATTGCTTTCCGCCTCTCAGCACGTTTTTGGAAGGCTCCACTAAACTGCAATACAACAGCTAAGATCGAACTGCATTTTTCGTACCAAATCATTCGAGCAGGCACTGGACTACGACAACCCTGGTTCAATCAATTGATTAAAAGGGAAGAGGGGCCGCGACGACGACCAGCGGTCCGATGGGTTCGTAGAACTGGTAGATTGTGTTTCTAAGTCGTCCGTACGATAAACGAGGTCAACAGCGAATTCACTCGTGACGCGTGCGTTCGAACTCGAAACACCGGATTAATCTGTTGCCAACGCGCGAATGGGTTGCGGCATTGGGGCGGCTACCGAAGCAGCTTTACTTGTGGACCCAACATGGGGTAACGGGTCGATAAATCTGTTGCAGCGATCGCGTTGGAAATTAGGTAGAATGAACAAAACGCCTATGTCATTTCACGATGGTTTTATTGCGATAGGGATGGACCATGAAACTCACTTCCATGCGTCCCACATTCGAGTTGCAACTGCCTCTTTCCAAGGATGAGGTCCTTCGCCGTATTCGCGACGAAACGGAAAAATCGAAACGGAGGAACATCTGGCTGTTGTTCGATCAATACGCGGAACTCCATATTCCTCAGACTAGTGCTAGATACTGGTCACCGCACCTAACGCTTTGTTTTGAAGAAGATGGTTTGCAGACACGTATACGTGGTCGTTTCGCGCCCCGGCAAGAAGTATGGACGTTGGTATGGGTCCTCTACCTTCTTCTGGTATTTTCTGCGTTCTTCTTGTCGGTTTTTGAGTTCGCGTTTTGGATGATGGGGCAGTCCTCTTGGTTTGGTTTTGCAGCCATCCTAGCACTGGTCGGCGTGGGCTTGACTTATGTCACTAGCCAAGTTGGACAATTGTGGAGCGAGGATCAGATGATTGAATTAAAGTCCGATTGGCAGGCGATCGTCGCAGAGGTGTTTCCGTCCGGATAGGCAAGTGGCTCAACAGCTTTAGTCTGCTAAATCTGGCCGTTCAGCAACCGAATACGTGATTCAAATGAGCATGCCCATCATTCGATCGATTCTGGAAATAACTGTCCAAGACCGTAAGCCGAAGCATGACTCTGATAATGCCGGCGAGGATAACGAGTCGGCTTTGGTCGAGAATGCATCAACTCATCGAATGTGTTCAAGTGGTGTGAAATCGGAATTTCACCGATGCATGCAATTATCGATGCAATGATGTTGGGTTCTGCTCGGTACGACAACTAAGGCTTGAATTGCGGCATGACTTCGGTGGCATTTACCAAAGCTCTCATGCCTGGCAAGCAACGCAATGTCTCCTGTGCCAACTGTTTCAAGTAAAAGGATGAGAGGCACCCTCTCAGAGTAAGTTTACCCTCTTCACACTCGCATTCGATTCCTCGCAACTCGCCATGGCCCTGCAAGCATAGCTGCATACGGGCCTGCTGGATAATCGCTTCATCCAGCCGCCGCCGTCGACTCGGAAAAATCCTCGGTGGATTCTCGGCCTCCTGCGAAGGTTTTTCGCAAATAAGAAGACCATTCATGTTTTCCCCTTTCTCATTGAAAAAACAAGGGAACCAATCCATTCAGTAACTCACCGTCAGCT
>JANMNR010000590.1:0-3419 GCA_031368325.1 Pirellula sp. | reverse complement strand
TCTTTGTATTCTTCCTCGGTTTTAGGAATGTCGCCGTAGCCCCAGTTGCGACGATTGGCGTCCCATATGTGATTCGGAATTGGGAAGCCGTGACCACCGAACTCGCCGACCACCTTGATATAGTCATCGAAACGCCCATTTTCGTTCAGCTCGAATGGGAAGCCTGGATGTGGATAGCGATGCTCGTCGACAACATCGCCAACTGGCCAGAAGTTGCCACCGCTGGCGGCGTTGACAAGCCGTGAGGGATCTCTCTTGACAGTCCACTTGCCGACCTCGAGCGTTTGATGCTGCCCCCAAGCTTCATTGAACGGGACCCAACAAACGATCGACGGATGATTTCCTAAGCTGCTGATCATTCCATCTAGTTCGGCCATGAACTGTTGGTGCGCTTCGGCTGGCCACGAGTCGTCGGCTGGATTCGGTTTCAGTCGAGTCCACTCGGGCCAGGCTTTGTTGCGGCCAACTCCCCCGCTCACTTGATCTTGCCAGACCATCATCCCTAGGCGATCGCAATGATAGTAGTAAAGGCGAGGTTCGACTTTGATATGCTTGCGGATCATGTTGAAGCCAGCTGCCTTGAGCCACTCAATATCAAACAGCATGGCGTTCTCCGACGGTGGGGTCAGCAATCCATCAGGCCACCACCCTTGATCGAGAGGTCCCCAATGGAAGATAGGTTTGCCGTTGAGTGTAAATCGCCAATGACCTGCCGCGTCTTTTGCTTTGCCAACACTGCGAATGCCTGCATAAGATGTGACGGTATCGACAACGGTACCGGCGTTATCGAGCAAGCTGATCTTCAGGTCATACAAATGCGGTGACGCGGGCGACCACAACTTGGCATTCGGAACAGTCAGCAGAACCGCTTCCGAACCGGTACCCTGTGCAACTACTGTTTCACCGTCCCTCGCCTCGACTTTGATTTGCCGACTACCTGAAACGATCGGACCGACACGAATGGTTCCAGCTTGAGCGTCGGTCGCAATTCTTAAGTCTTGAAAATGCAAAGCGGGTACTTCTTCGAGCCAAACCGTCTGCCAAATCCCGGAGACTTGCGTGTACCAAATCCCCTTGGGTTCGATCTTCTGTTTGCCGCGAAGCTGGTACTCTTCGGTCGCATCTTCCACTCGAACTACCAAATCATTTTCGCCGTCGCGCAAGGCATCGGTGACGTCAAAACCAAACGGCAGATTGCCACCTACGTTGATTCCCACCGACTTGCCGTTGACGAAAACTTCACAGCGGTAATCGACGGCTTCAAAGTTGAGCTTCATGCGAAGCGTTGATTTCTTTGCAACAAATGATCGGTGATACCAAAGGGCTTCCGTGACGTCCAGCATTCGCTGTACGCCGCCAAGCTTGGACTCCAAACTGAATGGAACGAGTATCTTTCCATTCCAATTCGTTGGAACTGTTTTCTGTTCGATTGGAGTTACAGCATAGTCCCAGTTGCCATTGAGACAGGTCCAGTTATCGCGTCGCATCTGCGGACGAGGATAGACTCGCCAAGCATTGTCTGCGGTCACTTTCTCGCCCCATTCGGTAATCAACTCGGAGAGAAAAGGTCGATCCTGCTTTTTCGCTTTTTTGTCATTCGATTCAACTTGGCCGGTTTGGACTCGAACTTCGGTGATCGTGCCGGAATAGGGATTGGGGCCTTGGTAGTCACCGGCGGGCGTCGATTCATCCAGACCAATGGTCAATCCATCTTTGGGCTCATTCGAAATAAGCCCTAGCCTGTTTTCGGCTTGGCTCGTGGCATCACCAAGCGTCAATTGCAGTTGGTCACGACTGAGTTTAGCTTCGAAAGAGAAGTTTGCTCCGACTGGGTTCTTGCTGACGATTCTCTGCACTTCACCGCCCCCTCGCAGGTCGAAAGCGAGTTTGCCATCTAGCACATGAACCGCGTAACCGAACGTGCTTCCACCATGAGCAACGACGACTCCGTCCCCCTTTCCTCCTTTGACCTTACCAGCAACGGATACCGATCGATTCGCAATCTTCGGAGTCTCAACGGTTTCTTGTTTGATTGCGACAACTGGACTTGCCGGTTCAGCCACCTTTTTTACTTCTTGCTTTTCCTCCCAAATCACACCGACTCGTCGAGCCCAGGCCGTCCACTCAGCCGTCATCTCTTGAACTCGATCGGGATATTTTGTGGCCAAGTCGTTCATTTCGCAACGATCGTCGGCGATGTTGTACAACTCCCAACGAATTTCGGTCGGAATCCGCTTGGACCAGACGATTTTCCAGTCTCCCTTTCGCCATGCGTGAGCCGATTGGTGGTCGAAGCCTATGCCTCGTTCCGGAATCTTCTCACCGCGTATCGCCGGCAGAAGACTCTTTCCTTCGATGGGCTGCAATGCAGTATCGCCTCGCTTCGCAAGCGGTGATACGTTTGCCGCAGCCAAGATGGTGGGCACAATATCCATAACGTGCACGGGGGCATGGACCCAGTCGGCTCGTGGTCCAAACCCCTTGGGCCAATGCGCGATAAACGGCGAGTTGATTCCTCCTTCGTGCGTGAAGTGCTTGTACATCCGCAGTGGAGTGTTGCAGAGATTGGCCCAGCCGCTTCCGTAGGATTGATCGGAGCCTCGAGCACCGATCTTCCGAAGTTGATCGCCGGTATGCAGAATGGTCTCGCCTTTCCGCGATGTTCCATCAAAACCGAACGGTCCCCATTCATAACAAGCACCGTTGTCGCTGGTAAACAGAATGAGAGTGTTCTCAAGTGCGTTTGTATCCTTCAAGTGTTGGACAATACGTCCAACGCCTTGATCTACACTCTCGACCATTGCCGCATAGACGGCCATTCGTCGAGCCAAATCGCGCCGTCGGTCTTCCGGTAAAGAATCCCAAGCCGGATTGTTTTGCCCCGGATAGCCGTTTGCGATTTCGGACTTGTCCACAGGGACGATACTTCGTGGACTCAGCTGCCATGCAGGTCCGCTTGCAAGTCCCATCTTTTGCATTCGTGCAAAACGCTCATCGCGGAGCTTGTCCCATCCCTTCAAGAAGATTTGCTCGTACTGATCAACACGCTCCGAAGGCGCTTGAATCGGGAAATGGGGTGACGAGTGAGCCAAGAAGACCAGCCATGGTGATCCACTCTTTTGTCCCTGTCGAATGAACTCCATTGCATAGTCGTTAAAGGCATTGGTGGCGTAGAAGTTTTCTTTGGAGTATTTCAGTTCTGCTGGATGGTCGGCCGGAAGTCGCTGGTAGTAGTCGCGTTCATATTGATCGTGCGAATGATCCGCCGTGTAGCCGTAGAATTCATCAAAGCCTCGATCGATTGGTCCCGTCTGTGGATGCATGTGCCACTTGCCAACGTAGTAACTTCGATACGAAGCGGCCTTGAGCATCTCAGCCATGGTCGCGCAATCCTGGCGCAATCGCCCCAAATAGCCGGG
>JANMNR010000661.1:0-6268 GCA_031368325.1 Pirellula sp. | reverse complement strand
GATCAACGAAGTAGCCGGTCGAGCGGGTTTGTTTGAACGGCAAAGGCTCGCAGTATTTGATCTTGGCAAGGGGCGGGAAAAGCGAAACGGATTGAACGGGGCTCCCATCGAATACTTCCTTTACGAATTGGAGCGTAAGTTTATTTCCGAAAAGCCTGGGACATACTCGTTTGGTCCGGTGGTGGTGAAAGGTACTTTTGAAACACGCATCATCGCGATTGCACCCGCCGTGACCGTTCGCGTCCTTGAGGTGCCGTCGCCACGTCCAGCAAACTTCGTAGGCGGCATCGGCGAGTATCAAGTAAGCGCGACCGCGACACCGATCAATTTGAGAGTAGGTGATCCGATGACTCTCAATCTGCAATTTAGCCCTGGGAAAAACAGCGGATCGCTGGAACTGATCTCCGCTCCCGACTTGAGTGCGTTGCCTGAAATTTCGGATCAGTTCGATATTGTCGACAAGAGTCCTGTGGGCAGAGTCGAAGGAGAAAACAAAAAATTTGCGTTCGCGTTGCGCCCAAAACGGCCTGGAGTCTCCATTCCTTCACTGTCATTATCGACCTTTGATCCGGCATCGGAGAGTTTCGTCGATATGTTGACGCAACCGATAGCGATCACTGTTGCCGAGGCATCGTTATCGATTGGCGGAGGCGATTTGGTTGGCTCAATTGGTAGCAGCAAATCCACAGCGGAAATGAAAACGCGATCCGAAGGAATATTTCACAACATAACCGATGTTTCGCAAGTGAGGGACCAACGATTGAACTTGCTGAGTGGATTAAAATGGGTCGGTGGTCTTTGGCTGTGTACCGGAATCGCGATTGCATCGTTGCTCATTTGGCGGCGACAATCCTCCGATGTTGAAAGGCTTAGGCGAGTGTCTGCGAGACGCGTGTCCCTGGGCAGGCTTGCGGAAGCATCGGGCATGTTTACGGCGGGCAAAACGAAGGAATCCTTACGCGAGGTCAGAGCTGCGATCTTGGGCCTAGTGGCCGACACAGGCAACCAGAAAGCTGAAGGAATGACTGCGAACGACGTTAATTCCGCGATGAAGGCCGTAGACGTTCCAATCGAGTTGCAAAATCGACTTCAAATGCTGTTGGAACGAATCGAGTCGGCTGAGTACGGGGCGAGCGATACCACGGATTCGAAGCAGCTGATTTCCGAAGCTTCCGAGCTTATCAATCGTGTATGTCCGTTTTTGGAACGGAGATCGGCACGATGATCCACACGCCCCTGTTTGCAACGATTTTTGTTCTTCTTGTCTTTGTTGCTCCTGCGTTGTTCGCGGATGAGAAGAGCGATCGACAGCGAGATTTTCTGCGATCGATCGAGTTGTTCGATTCGGCAACCACACCCGAGGATTTTCGCGAGTCGGCCAAAATACTTGAGTCGATCCTTTCGGATGGTTTTTGCAGTGGAGCGGTCTACTACAATTTAGGAAACGCATACTACCGAGCGGGTGACTTTGGTCGAGCGATATTGAATTACCGAAAAGCAAAACCGTATCGGCCAAACGATCCGCTATTGGAAGCCAATTTGCAACAGGCATTGGTCGCCGCTCCGGGAAAATTACCGGAACTGCCGCAACCTTGGTGGCAACATGTGCTTTTCTGGACCGAGTCCATAGCCTATCCAAATAGGGTTGCGATTGCGCTGGGTGGGCTTATTCTTGCGCCATTGGTTGTGCTTTGTGCGATTTTGTTCCATCGGCCAAAGCTCGTATGGCTGGCCGGTGCAATCATGGGAGTGGCGACGCTCTTTTTGATCGATGCGGTGCTGAACTCTCCGGAAAATGCTAGTCAAAACCGGGCGGTCATCACTGGGGAAACGGTGGCTCGTAAGGGGATTGGCAAGGACTATGAAGCGGCCTTTGATTCCCCGCTCAAGGACGGAGCCGAATTCATTGTGTTACAAGAAACCAACGGTTGGACGTTCGGCCATTTTTCGGGAGTAGGGGACGGATGGGTACGCAACGAGTTCGTGGCTAAGTAGGTCACCGTCCAATAACCAGTGCTGGGCCAGCGCTGAGTGGGTGAAACAAATTAACGCGTAGAGAATTGAATCGTCCTATCGCGGAAACTGCTTTTCGATTTCGCGAATCGTCGTTTCGATTGTGTTCACATCGCGATCGAAGTCCGCGTTTATCGTGTTGGTCGGTATTGGAGCAATATCCTGAAGCGATTTCAATTCTTGCTCGATCCTGCTGACATCCGAAAAGAATCGTCTGTCGTCATTCCATTCCTCTTGCAATTGTTCTGCGAGAAAATGTTTTCGATTTGGCTCTACATCCGAGCCCATACTCGTACCGGAATGATGATGTTCAAATCCAAATTGCCAAATGAATATTGAACTTGTGATCGAAACGAGACCGATTGCAACTAGTCCGATCATCACGCCAAATCCGAGTGAATAAGGGTTGACGAGATGTTCCTTGAGCCAAAGTCCTACTCCCATTTGACGCTTGGTTTTTTTGAGAGAAAGCCCTCCGCTTTGGTTGGCCGCAAGAAGTCGTTCGATCTCCAACTCGACGGCATGCATAGATTCGAATCGATCGGCCGGATTCTTCTCAAGGAGCTTATCAACGAGAGAAACAATTTCCATTGGCACGTCCGGGTTCGTTTGTTCGATCGAACGATGCTTTTCGCTGCAAATTCTATGTAGAACGCCCATGGCATTCGACGCTCGAAAGGGAGGACGTCCTGTCAGCATAAAGGTCATAACGCTCCCCAAACTAAACTGGTCGCTGCGCGTATCGATCGCATCGCCACGTGCTTGTTCCGGCGACATGTAGTGTGGGGTTCCAGCAACGACACCTGTGCGAGTCAGCGAAGCGTCGTCAACAGTCCGCGCCAAACCGAAGTCGCTCAGGACCACTCGGTCCACATTTTCTTCGAGCAAAATATTTGCCGGCTTCACATCGCGATGAACAAGCCCTTGATCGTGCGCGGCAGCCAGCCCTGCAGCCGTTTGTTTTGCGATGCGCAGCGTATCCGTTATTGGCAAAAAGCCAATCCGATCGACCTTGGCTTGCAACGACAGGCCCGACACACACTTCATAACCAGGTAAGGGATTTTGCCATCCGACTCGACGTTGTAGATGGGAATAACGTTTGGGTGCAAAACGGCTGCTGCCGCTTGGGCCTCGCGTGCAAAGCGTTTTCTGGCTGAAGCGCTATTCGCCAAGTGTGCAGCCAAGATCTTGATTGCGACGACACGATGCAGCTCCGTGTCATGGGCTTTCAAAACAATCCCCATCCCGCCAGTCCCAATGACTCGCTCCACCTCATAACGCCCCAAACGACCTAGCAACTCCGGATGGCTCGGGGCGTCCAGGAATGAAAGCATCACCGTCTCGAATTCGACACGCGAGTCCTCCGGCATCTCGGAAGCAATTTCGATGGAAACGGAACTATGCGAGTCGAAAGACTTCGCCAGGGGCAGTTCGCTTTCTAGCCATGATTCCTTTGCCTCGAGCCACCATGGCATGTCGATGGTCGCGTTGTCCTCCAGTCGAAGCTGGCACGACCTGCAGTGTTCGATATGTAAAACCGCCTCCGCGTAGCTTGCGTTCTGTTCATCACCATGACGCACGAGTTCCAAGAATTGGATCGAGCAAGCGTTTGCGGATGTTTTTGTTTGCTGGCGATCAAATCGCATCATTATGCTCCCATTGCTCGACAATCAATTTAATGCGAGCCGTGATTCTGCTTCTTGCAATGTAGATAGCGCCAAGCGAGATTCCGAGAGTTGCGGCAACAGAATCAATCGATTCCCCTAGAACGCTTGTTCTCCAAAAGGCATCCCAACTGTTTTCGCTAAACGACTCGCGCACATGAGCGGCAGCCAATCGAAAAATTTCGCGCCGATAGTCCATCTCTAACGCTTCTTGCTGCGAAGCATCGATAGGCTCGGCACGGTCGTGTTCGGGTGCCCAACCGGAGCCGCGGCCTCGCGAGTGTTTGACGACCCAATTGATGAGTTGGTTCCGGGCAATTCGAAACAACCAAGCGCGGAACTTTCCTCGTTCTCGATCCGGTTGCCAACGATCGACGGCTTGTGCAACCGAGATAAAAACATTCTGTGCAATCTCGCGTGCGTCGGCATCCTGCAAGCCCCGACGGCGGGCGAATCGAATGACAAGCGGCTCATAGAGAGCGATGAATTCCTGCCAAGCATCCGCATCACTGGCGGATGGCAATCGCAGGATCAGGCTTTCGCGCGTTTCCGGATTTGCTGGCATTGTGTTCCCTTTGAAGCGTTTCCATACGTTATCAAGGCTGTGATTCTACTCGAAAAACTCGTTTCGAACCCGCACGCATGCTGCGCGGTTTTGAACTTTACCTGGTTCCATGTAGACACAACTCAGATTGCGATTCCTTTCAGAAAAACATGGAAGATTGCACACTCCGACTTGATCTCTACGGTAGTGGCGCCACAACTTGACCGTACCGCGTCCAAATTGTCTTGGCTACTTTGACACGAGATTCGGATTGTAGACGATCGACTGGTTGGGATTGAATCGGTAGAACCCGCCAAAGGGGGTGCGATGCAGTCGTTGCTCGGTGTAACCCTTGTGGTACAGGTCGATTAGATTCAAGTCGGGGTTAGTCCCTACGACTTGCTTGTACATCGATACCTTTTGATTGAGGATTGCAATGTTTGTTTCGTCCTTGATGACTTGATAGCGAGTGTAGGCGGTCGTTGCGAGATAAACACTTAGGCTGATCGCCACGAGTAAGCTCAAAACCGGCGACCGACGAACTCTATGAAGTAGGACAATGCAACGGTTGAACGCGTACATAGCTTCGCCGAAAACAAATCAGACGGTCAAGGATGGAAAACAGAGTCGGACTAATCAAAGACTAGTTTGAGAATCACCCCTTGGAGTCCGATTGGCGGTGCTGGAAACGCCAAAGATTGTTCGGCGAAGTGAGCTTTTCCGAAGTTAACGATTTTTCAGGCGTTTGCGGATTTCACTCCAACGTAGCGCAAGTTCTTGTTCGAATCCACGGTCCGTGGGTTGGTAGTATTCTCGATCCACCCCCAGATAGTCCTGGGCCGCGATGCCGTCTGTTGCATTGTGGGAATACTCGTAACCCTGCCCGTGCCCAAATTCTTTGGAACCCGCATAATGACCATCCCGAAGATGCCGCGGCACAGGAATGACGGTCCCCTCGCGGACATCTTTCTGGGCGGCTCCAATGGCCGTCGTGGCTGAATTACTTTTCGGTGCTAACGACAGATAAATGACGACCTGTGATAGCGTTAACTGGCATTCAGGCAATCCAACGAATTCACACGCCTGCATTCCTGCTACGGCCAGAGGCAACGCGTGCGGATCTGCGTTGCCGATATCTTCACTTGCAAGAATCACCAGGCGACGACAAAGAAAGCGGATTTCTTCGCCACTTTCTATCGCCCGGGAGAGCCAATAGAGCGCGGCGTCCACATCCGAACCACGGATGCTCTTGATCAAGGCGCTGGCCATGTCGTAGTGTTGTTCGCCGGTTGCATCGAATTGGAGCACTTTCTTTTGCATGCTCTCTCGAACGAGCGCGACATCCAAAACAACAGGCGAGGTGTTTGAGGAAAGCACTGCCAATTCCAAGGCACCCAAAGCGCGGCGAGCGTCCCCCTCCGCCATCGTGGCGCAAGCGAGGAGGGCATCGGGTTCAACGCGAATGTTGTACATTCCCATCCCGCGGGATCGATCTGCGATAGCTCGTTCCAATATCCCGATGATTTCGGTTTCTGTGAGCGGTTTGAGTTCGAAAAGTTGAGAGCGGCTTAGCAAAGCACCGTTGACGGAAAAGAATGGGTTGCTCGTGGTCGCCCCAACCAATGCGACAATGCCGTCCTCAACGTCTGGTAATAGAGCATCCTGTTGAGCTCGATTAAACCGATGGATCTCGTCCACAAAGAGAATGGGGCGTGCACCGCCGGTGTTGACTTCGTCCTTGGCCCATTGCAGGGCCTCTCGCAACTCCTTGATTCCGCTGGTCACGGCATTGATTTGCCGAAACTGCCCCCCCGTTTCGTTTGCCATCAAGTGTGCAAGTGTCGTTTTTCCAGTTCCTGGCGGCCCGTAAAAAATGACGGATTGGACTCGCTTTGCGGCAATAAGTCGATTCAGAAGTTTGCCGGGGGCCAAGAAATGGGATTGGCCAACAAACTCGGAGAGTTTCTTTGGACGCATACGAGCTGCGAGAGGCAACGACTTTTCCCGATTGGCCTTTTCGGCGTGCGAAAACAGATCCATCAAACC
>JANMNR010000651.1:0-1771 GCA_031368325.1 Pirellula sp. | reverse complement strand
ATCGACCGACCGAGAAACTGCCGGGACCTCGCTGGTCAAAAGCCTAACACTACTTGATCTCACCTGTTTTGGCATTGCAGCCGTCGTTGGTGCAGGGATCTTCACCACCTTGGGCAAAGCAGCGGCAGACGGTGGCCCAGCTGTAAGCGTCCTTTTTGTGCTCATTGCTGTCACTTGTTTGTTCTCTGCGCTATGCTACTCGGAGTTTGCCTCAAGGATTCCCGTCAGTGGCAGCGCATACACGTATTCGTACGTGGTGTTTGGCGAACTGATCGCTTGGCTGATCGGTTGGAATCTGCTGATGGAGTATGCCATCGGCAACTGTGTCATCGCCTTTTCGTGGTCAGACTATTTTTCAAACATCCTAAACGGATTAAAAATGCCGTTGCCGGGTTGGCTTGAGACAGACTACTACTCGTGCGAAGAAGCCGCATCAAAAGCCGCAGACACCGTCCGCAATCCAACGTTTGATGCCAATCATCTGGCCATTTGGGAAAGCGCCCCAAAGATCGGCAGCTTGCGAATGATCTTGGACCTGCCCGCCTTAGCCATTAACTTGGTCATCACATGCTTGGTCTACATCGGCATCCATGAGTCCAAGCTTGCGAGCAACGCGATGGTCTTCTTGAAGCTGGGGGTCGTGCTCGGGGTGATTGTCATCGGTGCCTTTTATGTGACTCCCTCCAACTGGATTCCGTTCGCACCGAATGGGGCAACCGGTGTACTGCAAGGGATCGCCGCCGTCTTCTTTACCTACATCGGGTTCGATGCCATCTCGACCACCGCGGAGGAGTGCAAAAATCCCAAGCGGGATCTGCCGCTCGCGACCATGTTAACTTTATGCATCTGTACCCTTCTTTATGTTTTGCTTTCCTTCGTGCTCACTGGAATGGTGAATTACAAGGAGCTCAACGTTGGCGATCCGCTGGCGATCGTGTTTGCAAAGCACAACTTGGATTGGCTGTCAGGAATCATTTCGTTGAGCGCTGTGGTAGCCGTGGCCAGCGTTTTTTTGGTTTTTCAACTTGGTCAGCCCCGCATCTTCATGAGTATGGCCCGGGACGGATTGCTTCCCAAGCTGTTTGCAAAGATTCACCCTCGATTCAAAACACCTTCGCTGGCAACAGTCATTACCGGGATCGCAGTCGCAATCCCAACGCTTTTTTTAAGTGCTCAGATCGTGTTGGATTTGACGTCGATCGGAACCCTGTTGGCGTTTGTGTTCGTGTGTGCTGGGGTTCTGAGGCTCGATGCGATCGATCGTGCGGCGGTGGATCGCGGTGAAGCCGTTGAGGCCAAATCTGGATTTCGAGTTCCTTACATTAGTGGACGATTCGTGGTTCCGGTGCTGCTGATTCTGTACTGCACATTCATGCGTTCCATGCCAATCAACCACGACCTCACACGCAACTGGACGCCGGACAAGATTCCGTATGCCGTGTTTTTTGCAATCTTCGTAGGGCTCGCGGTCATGTCCTTTCTGCAGCGATGGTCCTTGATACCCGTGTTGGGGATTATTACCAACCTATACCTGATTGCAGGAATCGGTCACTCCACGGAGTCGCTCGAGTCGTTGTATTTGAACTGGCTACGGTTTGGCATATGGAGCCTAGCTGGCCTCACTGTGTATTTTGCGTACGGCTTTTGGAACAGTCGTTTGGCGCCTCGATAGGCGAGATGTCCATATGCGATTATTGATTGACGGTTACAATCTGATGTTCGAAAGCACGTCGGTTGAGCGTGGGCTGGATGGAAAGAATGCGCTGCGGGC
>JANMNR010000620.1:0-6574 GCA_031368325.1 Pirellula sp. | reverse complement strand
TTGGACCTCTGCCGCTGGGGGCTCCAAGCAGGATTCCCAATCCGAACTGTTTCAAATGGCGGACGATACTACTTTCAAGACTACCAGGAAACTCCCGATACTCATGATGTTTCATGGCAATTCGAAGGGGGCAAGCAGATTTCCTATCAGGGGGTCTCGTGCTCCCAACATGCGCCTGGCCCATTTGTTTCGTTTTACGGAACCGAAGGCTACATGGAAATCGAAACCGACGGTGCTTATCAGATTTTCAATTCCGCCAACAAGATGGTGGATTCTGGTGAAAAGACCAGCGATGGCCAGCCTGAGCACATGCAGAATTTCATTGACTGCATTCGCGCAAACGACCCGTCAAAACTCAACCAACCGATCCTAAGTGGCCATCAAAGTACATTGCTTTGCCACCTTGGAAACGTAGCCCATCGAACCGACCGAGTCGTTCATTCGAAAGGCAGCGATGGCCACTGGACGGACGAAGGAATCGCAAAAAGCCTTTGGCGTCGCGAATACGACCCTACGTGGGAGTCGCAGATTTCGACATAGTCGATAGGCGAACTCGAAGGTGGCCATTAACTTGCGCAAGCTTGAGATTTTCGTTTGGATCGCTAGCTTGTGCATCCCTTTAGGCACCAGGCCCTGTAGTTGCGGAATTCTGCCGGCTTGAAAAACTCGCAAGTATCGGTAGCATAATCGCTTAAAGCAGCGAAAGAACAACGCGAGGGAGGCTATCGATACCCGACACTGCGCCTTTCATGTTTGCCTTGCGACTACATTTGAAGCGCCTTGTTTCGCGGGGGAACAAGCCGATTCATTTGCTATCTCGCCCGCGAGTTAATTTTTTCGTCTCGATTACATCGATTGAGACCCACGTTGCAAACACCGGAAAGTTCGCCTGTTCATGTTCATCCATCTGCTAGCCGAAGCTGATATTTCGTCGATCTTTACCTTGGCTTCGCTCCAGGTCGTCTTGGCGCTGATTGTGATTGAAGGCTTGCTTTCAGTGGACAATGCGTTGGCCATCGCTGCCTTGGCATCGCACTTGGATGTAAAGAAACGCAAGATAGCCATCTCCGTCGGTTACGCAGGCGCATACGGCTTTAGAATTCTGGCTTTGTTTTTGGCGTCCTACATTATCAATAATCATTGGCTCATGGCGTTGGGGGCTGGCTATTTGATTTGGTTGATGTGCAACCACTTTGCAGAGAGCGAAGACAACGACGACGCTAAAGGTGCGCACAAGGCGCCACCAAGTTTCGCCAAGACTATTGCGCTCATTGCATTCCTCGACCTTAGCCTAAGTTTTGACAATGTCGTTGCGGCAGTCGCCTTTGCTCGGGACAACATTTATCTCGTCTATATAGGCGTAACGATTGGGATTCTGACACTACGTCTCGTCGCTGGTTACTGTATCAAATTGCTGGAAAAACATCCTTGGCTTGAACACACCGCTTTCCTTTTGGTTGGATTTGTCGGTGCGATGCTTTGCGCAGAGTTGTATTGGGATCAATTTGTTCGGCAAGACTTAAACCTTTTGGGATACGACATGATCCATGGGGAAGCCTCTGTTGACCTTGCGGGTGCTGAAAAACCGCTGGAAGTTCCGAATCCCAACGAAGTCGTACAAGAAAAGAACCCAGGATTGCATTACCACATCAAGAAGCCGGTCAAGTTTGGAGGGATTTTTTTGATCGTGCTCGGGCACCTCGCGTATGAGAAGTATCCCTTTGTTAAGAGAGCTTTACTGCCATTTGTGATTGCATTTCGTCATTTCTTTGCACTTTTCGCTCGTATCATCAACTTCGTTTTCGGTCTCGCATTCCGACCCATCTTGATGTTGTTCCGATCCAAGCGAACAGATAGCTAGGGCGAGCGGCAGATATAGATTTACCTGCTGTAGGAGGGACTCCTTGTCCGTCGTGTGTTTCAACGGACAAGGATGTCCGTCCTACGTTTAGAATTCATCTACCGGCGTTTAAACCAACTTGCTAACGCCGAAAATTAATAAACCCAAACCAAGAGTGGCCCCGTACAATGATGCCATCGTTTCCAATTCCGGAACCAAAAACTGTTTGGACTCGATTCTTTGAATTGAATGAAATTCCAAGGCCATCCAAGGCCGAGGGCTTGGCGATCGAGTTCATAAAGAACTGGTCCACTGCCATTGGTTTTGAATCGAGAGGCGATTCGACCGGCAATTTGGTCGTACACGTTCCCGCGACGGACCCTCAGTCAAAAGTACCCGCCGTTATCCTGCAATGCCACGTTGATCTCGTATCTGTGACCGCGGAGGGAGATTCGCACGGTGCCGACGCGTCTCGCGGGAGAATCCCAACCGTCCGGGGCGATCTTAATCCAGCCGACGAGAAACGCCTCCTGCCCAATAACGAGGGTGACTGGATTAATGCGCCATTCACAACGCTTGGGGCCGATAATGGAATCGGTGTTGCAATGATGATGGCCCTGGGCGAATCCAAACATCGCCCCGTGCCTATGCAATTGCTCTTTACGATCGATGAAGAGGCCGGCATGACAGGTGCCTTTGGACTTGATCCAATCGCCTTGGGACTGACGGGCAAAATGCTTATCAACATCGATACCGAAGATGACGACGAAATCACCATTGGCGCAGCCGGAGGCCGTGACGTTGAGATCCAATGGCTAGGCCAATTGGAAAAGAACGCATTAGGGAACTGCTATTCGATCACGATCAAGGGCCTCAAGGGTGGTCACTCCGGAATCGAAATCAACCAAGGGAGAGCCAACGCGAACCGAACACTTGCCCGCACCCTTCGCAAGCTTGCAGAGACCATCGATCTTCGACTCGTCAAGCTAAACGGAGGCTCTCGACGCAATGCGATTCCGGATTTCTGTACCGCAACGGTGATCTTGGACCAAGCCGATCTGTCAACCGCACAGGCGATCGTTCGGACATGTTGCGATCGCTGGAATCAACTCTACGCCGGTCGAGACAACCCGATTTCGGTCGAACTGACACCGATGCCAGATCTCAAGCCGACCTCGTGTTTGTCCGTGGCTAGCACGGTCTCTTTGGTACAGTTGCTCACCGGGCTTCCGACTGGAATCTGTGAGATGACTTCTGATATTCCGACACTAGTGGAATCGTCATGCAACCTGGCAATCGTGGAATTAACTAAAACGGGTTCGGCCAAGATCATTTGCAGCGTTCGCGGCACGACGAGCTACGCCGCCGATAACGTTTGCGACACGATTCGGTCGATCGTTGGGCTGCTTGGTGGTTCAGTTGAGATTGCTGACGGATATCCTGGTTGGAAACCGCGATTGAATTCCGAGCTATTGCAGGTAGCGATCCATCAATACAAGGAATTGTTTGGCGCGTCCCCCAAGGTTCACGCAGTTCATGCCGGCCTAGAATGCGGCCTGCTGATAGAAAAACTACCGGGTTTGGATACTATTTCAATTGGCCCCACGATCAAGGGCAATCATGCAGTAGGAGAACGCGTCCAGATCAGCTCGGTTCAAAAGTCCTACAAGTATTTGAACGCGATCCTCGAACACCTAAAGGGTTAGCTGCTTCAAAAAAAAATGCCCGAGCAGAACTCGGGCATTTTTTATTCTCATTCGAACAGGCCTAACTCAAGTTACTTCGCAAGACGTCGGTTGCCAGACCTTCCAAGTAATCAAACTCTTCATCATCACTTGTTTGCTGAGCCAAGTATTCCTCTAGACTGAAGGCCTTTTCAACTTCTTCGGTTGAAGGCAATGGTCCGTATACCAACTCGGGTCTGATCCGCGATCGTTTTGCGAATGGCAGGTCGACCAACTGGGTCTTCAATGGTGTGCCTGATGCGGTCGTAACCACTGCAGATCCTTCTCCCTCACCACTACCGCCGTTTTGTCGGCCGTTGAGTTCGTTGATGACCATAAGTGCATCGAGCGGTGACAGGTAATTGTCGCCGTTTACGTCAAGGAAGTATCGTCCGGAACCAGATTCGCCGCTTGCACTGCTGCCACTCGATAGCAATCCGCTGCCTCCCGTATTCAAGGAGTTGACCAAGATCAAAACGTCGATCGGTGACACGAATCCATCATTGTTCACATCGAATACGTTCGTCTGATTGGTGTTACCTTCTCCGCCGCTCGAACCGCTACCACCTGCTGAAGAAACGATCAAAATCGAGTCCGAGACATATCGAATTTGAGAGGGCAACAGCGGTGTTGTTGGATCGAATACGAAACTATCGTGGAATGGCTTGATGTCTGCTGGATCGCCGATGAAGTTGGCGGTACCGACATTGCGTGCCGTCAGTGTTACAGTGAACTGAAGCTTCTCCCCTAGACCAACCGGTCCATTCACATTCTGAACTGACCCCAATTCGTTAATCAAACCAGGGATTCTAACGTCACCCGATTTTCCGTTGCTGTACAAATTATCGTACGTTACTTGGAAAAACGGATCGGTCGTTGTAGGGTTAACCGACACAAGTCGACTGTTGTACAAAACATCTTGGAACGCAGCGAACACGCCTGCCTGAGTTGCTGAAGGTCGGAGATCCTCGACAAATCCTCGCAGTTGGAATTGCTGCCCCACAGTGATTTGGTCAATGGGGACGCCTGCCAAGTCGGTTGCACTTAATCGCAATCGTATAACGTCGTCCGCCGTGGACACTCCCACGTGGAGGGTGACGGTCGCCGTCGAAATAAAGCCTCGCTCATCCGTAATCGTATACTTGAACTGATCGAGACCGATGAAGTTCGAGTTTGGAATGTAGGTGATCGTATCATCCGCAAAATTGTTGGGCGTGTTATTGTCATTGACCTGAGTTTGGCCACTACCCGGTTGAGTCACAGAAGTGATTCGAATCGGCGGTTGAGTGCCTAAAATATCGTTTGTCAAGACATCCACGTTAAACGGGTTGCCTTGCGGAACATTGAATCGAGTGTCATCGACAGCAAACGGGAAATTAACCCCATTTGGCACGATCTCAATCGTTGAACGTCCGAACCGAATTTGTTCGTTAGCAACACGAGCTGATGCTGGCGCGTTGTAGAACGTTACTTCCGAGCCAGGAATCCTGTCGGCAGGATCGCCAACAAATTCAGCAATACCGGCTGAAGATGCGGTAAAGTCCAAGATGACAACTGGTACCCGATCAGGTTGGTTGAACGAGCTAACTTGCCCAATGAATGCACCTAGTTCATCAATGATTCCAGGAGTTGCAGCAGTACCACCCCGCCCTGTTTGATATGGGGCTTGGAAGGTCGCAGCGAAATCTTGAGTACCACCTGTCGGCGCGTTTGGCGTGACCAAGCCGGAGCTGTACAACAAGTCTAGATAAGCAGAGTAGACACCTGGATCAGTGATATTGCGAGACGGAACTTCTAGAGCTGCTTTCTCCGGACGCAAGTCATCCACGAAAACGACAACCTTGAACGTTTCACCTTGGCGAACTGCGGTGGTTGGTTGCCCGCCCGCGTCTAAGAATGAGAAACTAAATTCGACTTCATCGTCGAGTCGATCGCCTTGCAACGTATGAACGGTAATGTTCGCAGTAGAGATCTTGCCTGTTCCGTCAACTGCTGTGTAGCTAAATTGCTCTGTGCCACCGAAATCCCGACGTGGTGTATAGCGTATGCTTTGGCTACCTGAACCAATGACAACGGATCCACCCTTGTCCGGAGCCGTAACACTTTGAACGATCAAAGCGCCGCCACGTCCTTCGACGTCATTGGCCAAAACGCTCAGCGGGAAACCAATCGAATTGGTAGGGACGTCAAACGAATCGTCCACCGCCACTGGATCTACAAACTGTAGGGCTACGTTGACAGTTACAGTAGCCTGTTCACGTCGTCCGGATACGCTGGTCGCAATGTAAGTAAACGTGTCTCGACCAGTAAAGCTTAACTTCGGCGTGTACTTTACTCGTTGGGTTGCCTGGTCGATTACAACGCGTCCACCCTGCGAGCCGGAGCTAACACTGGTAATTGTCCATGGGTCGTTGGGTAGAACGAAGTCGTTCGCCAAAACATCCAAAACATTGTCACGGCTGTTTCTCGCTACAGTGAACGTGTCTGGCTGTAGCAAAACCCGAGGTCCGTCGACGATATTGAATACGTAGTCCTCGACCTCACCCGTCGTGGCACGACCGGTTGGAGCGAGGTTCTGTGTCTGTGACAATCGGAAGCGAGCGAAGGTACGTCCGACGGCACCTGTCGGGGCAGTGAACGTGATGTTGGTGGCACCGCTTGCGGAAATAACAACATTCGTTGCAATTTGCTCACCGGCGTCGGTCCAACTACCGTTGCCGTTGAAGTCGATCCAGCCTTGCAGATAGGCTGGTGCAAGTTCAAGTGCGGTATTGCGCGTAAAAGCAGCAATAGCTGCTTTAGTCATTGCGTACACTGAATGTTCGTTTGCGGCAAATGAAGCATGAAGAGAGCAGAGATTGATAATAGTTCCTCCCGCCCCCTGATCTTTCATTTTTTTGGCTACCTGCTGAGTCAGAAAAAACATCGAACGCAAGTTCACGCCAAACAACTTGTCGTAAAATTCGGGCGTTACTTCCAGAAATGGTGCATTCGAGGTAATTCCAGCATT